>JBEKZL010000409.1:0-10797 GCA_049509915.1 Bryobacteraceae bacterium
AGAAGACTGCGCAGATCGTGCAGGTAGGCCGCCCCGCCATGGAGCAACTCGCCGAAGACGCCGGCATGCACCATCCGGTTGATCAGCATCTCGTTATACCCGTAACAGCAGTTCTCGAGCTGCACACAGTGGCGGCGTGTCTTCTCGGAGGTATCGACCAGATCCCAGCAATCGGGCAGAGTTCGCGCGGCCGGCACCTCCACTGCCACGTGCTTGCCCTGCTTCATGCAGAAGGTGGATATCGGGACGTGGAAGTCCCAGGAGGTCGCCACGACGACCAGGTCGATATCGTCGCGGTTGGCCAACCCCTCGAAGGCGTGGTCGCTGCCGGCGTATATCTCGACGGGGCGGGTCTGACCCTTAGCCACGGCCGCCTGGCCGCGGGTGCATTTCTCCCGGACGATGTCGCAAAGGGCCACCACTTCGACGTTTTCCACGGCGCAAAAATTCGTAAGCAGCGAACTTCCCCGGCCGCCCACTCCGACAAAGGCCAGGCGGATTTTGTCTTTGGGCTCGAATTTCACTCCGGCCATGGTCGCGGCCGGAGTCTCGGCCGCTGGCGGCGCCTGCCCCACGGCGTGCGACAGGCCGGCCCCTAAGGTGGTGAGCGACGCGAAGCGTAGCAGGTCGCGCCGCGATGTTTCGATAGTGTCTTGTTTGGGTTGCTGTTCTTTCATTTCGAATCCTCTCGCCCGGAATCTCCATTTTGCAACAACGCGGGAGGAACGAGGCCGGTGTCTCCGCCCAGCCGGGCGGCGGTCTCCAAATCGGCGCGCGCGGACGAATCGCGCCCGAGCAAGTTCAAGACGTGGCTCCGGAGGATATAGAGGTGCGGTTCGTCAGGCGCCAGGCGAATCGCCTCGGTGAAATCCTGGAGCGCGAACTCGGCCGCGTTCGGTTCCGCCAGGCGCATCTGGCCGCGGTACTCGCGCGCCTGCCAGAGACGCGGGCTCAGCCGAAGGGCCTCATCCAAGAGCGCGAGCGCACCGCCCGTTTCCCCGGACGCCGCCAGTTGAATGGCCGCATCCAGAATCGCGGCCGAATCGGGGATCGGGGCGCGGCGCTCCCTCCCGGCAAAATAGAGATACCCGGCTGCAACCAGGAACAGGCAGGCGATACCGGACGCGCCGTCGAACCCCCAACTGCCCAGAAACAACCTGGCCGTCAGCGGCAAGCTGCCGAACAGAAACGCCAGCGCCAGTGCGGCCCGGCTCCATTGGCGAGCCCGTGGAGCCCACTCGTCCGCGGGCCGCGCCGCATCCTCGTCATGCCGCCGGTCGGGCATGCTTTCACCATACCCCTTCGCGTGGCGCGAAGCGTCGTCAAATTCCAGAGGCTCACGCCGGTTCGGTGGGGCGGCGGCCCCACGATTCTTGCGGCACTTCAGAAATTGGGGAAAACCTGGCGAATATTACAAGAGCTTTGGATAGAAGCGGGTGAGGAGTGGAGGTCGGAAAAAACAAGAAAAGGGCGGCCGTCGACCCCTCCTGTCATTTGCGTGCCCGCGAGCCATCGGACAGCGGTGCCAAGACCGCGGCGCCAAATCAAGAACTGCAAGAGCGCGTCAAGACTCGCGGCCCATCAGCCGAGGAAGCCAAAAGCCGCCCGTCGTGTGGACTGGTTCTATGTAACTTCCTCCTTCTCAGTATTTCCCCATTTGCCGGGGATTGTCTGACAACGCTTTTCGGAAAAAGACATCTGAAGATGTCTCTCCATACCACTAACGATTACACTATGCACCTAATCCGGGAAGATGTCAACGCGGTTAAAGCCGGACGCGGTTAAAGCCGGAGGGGGCAGTACACCCTCGCGACGACGGCCATGGTTTTAGGACACCGCTATCGGGTGGCTCCCCGTGAAGTGAACTAGAATTGGTCCGTAGGAGCTGACCCGTACTTGCCTGTGCGCCGATTCGCGCCACCTACGCAACCGCGCGTGGGGAATGCCGCGGGTCATGCGGAGCAAGCCGATTGAGAAGAATGAGGTATGCATCGTGAATCCATCGAGTAGACTCAGGACCGCGGTTCGCGCCATCGCGATCATGTCCCTATTGGCGGTGTTCTTTCCGGACGCGCCAGCGCAGGCGCAGCCGGGACAGGCCGCACCCGGCAGGGGACCCGCGGCCCGGCCCCCGGCCTCGCCGGAAATCCATCCGGACAAAACGGTCACCTTCCGGCTCTCCGCGCCCAAGGCCGCCGAGGTCACCTTAAACGGAAGCTGGGAGGGCGCGCGCGATATCAAGATGACCAAGGACGACAACGGCATCTGGTCGGTAACCGTGGGACCTTTAGGCGCCCAGCTTTGGGGCTATTGGTACCTGGTGGACGGGGTGAAGTGCCTCGATCCGGGCAATGGGGAAACGCAGCGGGACGGATCGAGGATCGACAACCTGCTGATGATTTCCGGCCCGGAGTCCGACCAGTTGGATTTCAAGGATGTCCCGCACGGAACCATACAGATCGTGTGGTATCCGTCGCCCACGCTGAAGCAGACGCGCCGCCGGATGTACATTTACACGCCGCCCGGCTATGAGACCAGCCAATCCCGCTACCCGGTCCTGTATCTTCTGCACGGCGGCGGCGGCGATGAAGACGCTTGGCTGACCATGGGCCGCGCCAATGTGATCCTGGACAACCTGATCGCGGCGGGCAAAGCCAAGCCGATGATTGTGGTAATGCCAAACGGCAACGCTACCCAGACCGTATCGCAGGGCTACGCCTACGGGCCGACGCCGGCGCCGCAGGCCGTTCAGGCGCCCGCGCCGCCACCCTTGCAGGCGGCCGGAGCCCTACCAGGCCGCGGAGCGCCGCGGCCGCCGCAGCCGTACCCCGGTTCCTATCCGGAAAGCCTGGTAAAGGACGTCATTCCCTTCGTCGAAACCACTTACCGAGTGATTGCCGCCAAGGACAGCCGGGCCATTGCCGGCCTTTCCATGGGAGGCGGTCATACGCTAGCCGTCACCAACAACAATCCGGGTGTTTTCGGATACATCGGCGTATTCAGCTCCGGACCGCGGACGGTCGACGCAGCCTACGAAGAGCAACTGGAAGCGGTCAAAGCTGGAGGAGTCAAGTTCTACTGGACCGGCGCCGGGACCACCGACATGGCACGCGAAGGCACGATGAATCTCCACGCGCTGCTGGAAAAGCACGGCTTCAAGACGTCGTATAAGGAAATCCCAGGTTCGCACTATTGGTTCCTGTGGCGCGATTTCCTCGGCGATTTCGGTTCCATCCTGTTCCGCTAATCCGGCCGGGTCCAGCCCATTGGGACAGGCTGCGAGGCCTGTCCCACTAAATACACCTACGCCTTCGGCGTCTCGTACACCGGATCCTTCAATCCCGCCAGCGAACGCGGGCCGGTGGCTTCCTCCAGATCGAGCACGATCACCTGGTTTTCGCCGCTGTGAAGCCAGGGAGCCGGCAGGTATAAAGTCTGTTGCGGCCCGATTTTCCAATACCGCCCCAGGCAGCGGCCGTTCACCCAGACCACGCCTTTGCCCCAACCGCGCAGATCGAGAAACGTGTCGGCCGGCTGGGCCACGCTGAAGCTGCCGCGATAGAGCGCCGGGCCGGACGGCTTCGCTCCCGCCGTGTAGGTCCACTCCGCGGGACGGTCGATCGGCAGCGGATAGCAGTCCCACCCCAACAGCTCTCCGCCCGCCAGGATCACTTTGCCGGCGATCCCTTTGCGCTCGGTCACCAGCAGGTGGTCGAAATTGGCCCGCCCCATGTTCTCCACCAGGATGTCGAGCGGCTCGCCGGAGGTGAGCTCCACTTCCAGCCGGCTTTCGCCGCGCCGCCGATCGAGCGTACCGAGGCGCCTCGATCCCTGCATCGCCACGGCGAAATCTTTCACCCCCTCCACCACCAGCGTGCCCTTGCCGGCTCGCTCCACGTTGCGCCGGTACAGCACATAGCCGTAGCTCTGACCCAACGCTTCCATCGTAGTTGGGCGCGCGGAGCGGAACGGACGCGGCAGGCGGCTCGCCAGCGGCGCGGCTTCGCGCAGTTCGAACCGCGGCACCGTCATCATGGGCACCGGCTCGGGCAGCGCCGACAGCTCGCTTCCCAAATGTTTCGCGATCACGGCCCGCATGGCATGGAACTTCGCCGTGGGCCGGCCGGCTTCGTCCAGCGGAGAATCGTAATCGTAGGCGGAAATGATGGGCTCGTACACCTTGCCCAGGTTCGCCCCGCTCATGTAGCCGAAGCTGCTGCCGCCGTGCACCATGTAAAGGCTGAAGGAAATCCCCTGCCCCAGCATCCATTCCAGGCCTTTTACCGCGTGTTCGGGGGGCGTGCGATGGTGCACCTCGCCCCAGTGGTCGAACCACCCCACCCAATACTCGCCCGTCATGCGCGGCACGTTCTGCCGGAATGCGGCCAGATTGGCGAACTCGCGCCGCGGGTCGTCGCCATCGCCGAAATTCACGACCGCCACGGCGTCGTCGAGCGTCCCGCTTTCCAGTTGCAGCTTGGTGGAACCGTCGGAGGTGTAGAGCTGGGTATCGAACCCGGCGGCGCGGATCATGTCGTGGATCGCCCGCAGGTAGGTTTTGTCGTTGCCGTAGGAACCGTACTCGTTTTCCACCTGCACCATCAGGATGGGACCGCCTTTGGCTGCCTGCAATCCAGCGACTTCCTGGCCCACCCGGCGCAGGTAGCGCTCGGCGGCGGCCAGAAAACGCGGGTCCGTGCTCCTGACCAGCAGGTCGGAAGAGGCCAGCAGCCAGGCCGGCAAGCCGCCGAAATCCCATTCCGAACAGATAAACGGACCTGGACGCAGCAGCACCCACAAACCCTCCGCCTGGGCTGTTCGAATATACTCGGCCAGGTCGAGATCGCCGGTGAAATCGAATTCGCCGGGCCGCGGCTCATGCAAGTCCCAGAATACGTATGTGCAGAGCGCATTCAGCCCCAGCGCGCGCATCTTGCGCATGCGGTCCCGCCAGTAGGCCCGGGGCACGCGCGGATAGTGCATCTCGCCCGAACGAATCTGGAGCGGCTGGCCGTCCAGCAGGAAATCCGTTCCGTGCCACCCGAAGGTGTGCGGCGCGGCGCTCTCCTGTCGCTTCGTACACCGTTTCCAGACCGAGCCGGGACCGCCACGGAGCGGTTGCCGGATGTGTGACCATAACTCCGAAACCGGGTACTCAGAAACACCCTCCGTTATAGCAAGCCTCGGCCTTGGCGTGGCAGCCGGATTGCATCGCCCTGAAAGTTCGCAACGGTTCAAAACACTTTGGAGGCTGCAAGTGGGAGCTATAGCGCAGGGAATGGGTCAAAATGCGCCGCTTGAGATCCTCCGTGCCCACAGATTTACCCGGGGACTCAGCGATAGCCAATTGTTCGCCCTCCTCAATCTGGCTAGATCGGTGCGTTTTGAAACCGACGAGATCGTACTGTCGGACGGCCAGCGTTCCTCCGATTTTTATCTCCTGGTTTCGGGAAGCGTGGTGGTGGAATTGTGCGCCCCCCATTACGCGGTTTGCGTGCAATCGCTGGGACCCGGCGACGTGTTCGGCTGGTCGGCGCTGCTGGAGCAGCACGACACCCTCTTCCAGGTGCGTTCCCGCGAGCGCACCGAAGCACTCCGTCTGACCGGCCCCGCCCTCCAGGATCTCTGCCGGCAAGATCCGGTTCTGGGCGCGGAGTTCCTCAGCCGCACGCTGCGCGTCGTCGCCGGCCGGGTCAAAGCCACCGAGATCCGATTTGCCGAAATGTGCGGCTTTCGAGTGTAGGCGAGACTGCTAGGCTGTACGGAAATGAAACTAAACGGCGTGCAAAGCCTTCGGTTACAATAGGGCTTACTTGAGCCTCGCGAGAGATGGATTGAAAAAAACAGCAATCATACTCGGAATCCTGGTGTGTGCCATCGCCCTGCGGTCGCAGCAGCTTGCCACCATCGTGGTCGATCTGGCGAATTGGAACGTCGGGCAGCCGCCCGAGGGTTGGCAGGTGACGGTCAACCACGGCAAGCCGGAGATCGGCCAATGCCACGAAGGCGACGCCGTCTGCCTGCACTTGAAATCAGTGAAAGCTTCCTTTGCCTTGGAGCGGAACGTCGATATCGATCCCTCGCGCACGCCGATACTGTCCTGGCGCTGGAAGGTGACCCAGCTTCCGAGCGGCGGAGATTTCCGCTCGAGCGCGACCGACGACCAGGCCGCCCAGGTTTTGGTGGGCTTCAGCGGCCGGCGCGTGCTGACCTATATCTGGGACACCAACGCCCCGCGCGGCGCCATGCAGACGGTGCGATCGTTGCCCCTGATGCACGTTTTCGCCATCGTGTGCGAATCGGGAACCGCGTCGGCGAATCAGTGGGTCGGCGAGACCCGCAACGTAGCGGTCGATTTCACGCGCGCCTACGGCTACGCCGCGCCGCACATTGAAGGCGTCCGCCTTCAGATCAATTCTCAACACACGGGCACCACGGCAGAGAGCTTCTTCGGGGACGTGGCCTTCCGTAGCGCGCTCTGATGTGGCTGGTTACCGGCGCCACCGGGTTCATCGGCGGCCACTTTCTCGATGCCTTATGCGCGGATGCCGAGTTCCGCTCGGGCGGCCAGCCGGTGCGCTGTCTGGTCCGGCCCAAGCCGCACCGGCGGGCGCTGCCGGAGGCGGTCCAGACTGTCGCCGGCGATCTCGCCAGCGGCGCGGGGCTCGGCGAAGCTCTGGCCGGCGTCGACACCGTGATTCACCTGGCGGGCGTGACCAAGGCGCTGTCGCCCGCTGGCTACCTCGGCGATGTCGACGGGACTCGGAACCTGGTGCGCGCCATCGCGGCCACCGGCCGCCCGCTGCGCCTGGTCCACGTCAGCTCGCTCGGAGCTGTCGGTCCCAGTCCGGATGGCACGCCCGCCGACGAGCAAACCACTCCGCATCCCTTCACCCATTACGGCAAAGCGAAGCTGGCCGGAGAGATTCTGGTGCGGCAGGAGTATCCTGAGGCCGTGATCCTGCGCCCGCCGGTGGTCTACGGGCCGCGCGATACCGATGTCTTCCAAATCCTGAAACCGCTGTCCAAAGGCTGGGCCGTCGAGATCGGCGGCGGCGACCGCTGGTTCAGCGCCATCTATGTGCGCGATCTGGCGGCCGGCCTTATCGCAGCGGCGCGCAGCCCCCGCGCCGCCGGGCGGACGTACTTCATCTCTCACCCTGCCGTCGTGAGCTGGAAAGAGCTCGCCCAGGTGGCTGCCCGCCTCATGAACGTCCGGCCGCGCTCGCTCACGGTGCCGCCGTGGATGGCCCGCGCGGCCGGATTTTTCGCTGAAATCGGTGCCAATCTCGCCCGCAAACCCAGCATCGTTTCCCGTGAAAAGGTTGCCGAAGCCGAGTGCCTCTGGTGGCTGTGCGACTCCAGCCGATTGGCCCGCGAAATCGGATTTTCCGCTCCAACCGGAATCGAAACCGGACTCAGCGAGACTTTGGCATGGTACAAGGGAGCTGGATGGATACGGTACTGACTGATACCCGCTTCTGGCCAGTGGATAAGATCATCCTGGCGTTCCTGGCCGCCACTACCGCGATCTTGATCGGCTGGTGGAAGGTCATCCCCGAAGCTCCGTTTCTGCTGGCGGCACACGCGGCGGCCCTGGCGCTGTTGCTGATCGAGATCAAGCGCCCTAACCCCACCAGTTGGATTTTTCGGAACTGGTATCCTTTGCCGTACGTAGCTTCCTGCTACAAGGAAATGGCGATCCTGATTCCGCCCGTGCGGCATCCTGATTCGGACCGCTGGCTGGCGAATCTGGATTTCCGCATTTGGGGCGATAATCCCACAGTGTGGCTGGAACGGCTCCAGTCACCCGTCCTCACCGAAATTCTGCAGGTTGTGTACACCCTGTTCGTCCCTGCCGTACTGCTAGTGGCCTTCCTGATCTGGCGAAAGGGAAAAGCCGAAGAGTTCCAATTTTATGCGTTCCTAATCGCGGCCGGCTTTCTGGCTTCCTACCTGGGCTATTTGGCAGTACCGGCCCGAGGCCCGCGATTCCTGCTCAAGTCCTTGCAGCACATACCGTTACAGGGGCTCTGGTTGTTTCATGCCATGCAGCACACGCTGGACAAGATGGAGTCCGCTCATTACGACTGCTTCCCCAGCGGCCACACCGAGTTGACCATCCTGGCCTGGTGGGGCACCCGAGTACTGCCGAAACGGATATTCTTAGCCTATTTGGCTTACACTCCCTCTATCATTTTTGCTACAGTTTATCTTCGATATCACTATACGGTGGATGTAATGGCTGGGGCAGTCGTGGCCGCGTGCCTGATCGCGGCGGCCCCGTTCGTTTACCGAATGCTTCAAGAAAGGCCGGTGAAGGCTTGGGCGAAATCGACGTCATAGCGGTAAGCGGCCAAGAGTCACTTAAACGGTTCATCGAGCTGCCCTATTCCCTTTACCGCGGCCAACCTCACTGGGTTCCCCCGCTGCGCATCGCCGTCAAGGAACTGCTGGACCGCAAGAAGCACCCGTTTTATCGCGACGCCGAAGCCGAGTTCTTTCTGGCCTTCCGAAACGGCAAAATCGTAGGGCGGATCGCGGCCATTATCGACCGCGCGTATGACCGCTTTCACCAGGAAGAAGGCGGCTTCTTCGGGTTTTTCGAGTGTTACGACGATACCGCGGCGGCCGGCGCTTTGCTGGCTGCGGCGCGGCAATGGACCACCGCGCGCGGCGCCAAGTTTATGCGCGGCCCGGTCAATCCCTCCACCAACTATGAATGCGGCTTGCTGGTGGAGGGTTTCGATTCCGACCCCATGGTGATGATGCCCTATAACCTGCCGCATTACGCCAACCTCATCGAGCAGGCCGGGTTGCATAAGGTCAAGGATCTGTACGCCTTTCTGAGCAACGCCAATACCATTTCCATGGAGAAGATCGAGCGCGTATCGGATAAGGCTCTGCGCCAGACGGGCGTGCGCGTCCGTCCCATCGACATGAAGCATTTCCAGGCCGATGCGGAGCGCATTTGGGCGGTTTACAACTCGGCCTGGGAACGAAACTGGGGCTACGTGCCCATGAGCCGCGAAGAATTCCTGCTGATGGGCAAGGAGATGAAGCAGATTCTGAAACCCGACCTGGCGCTCATTGGCGAGGTCGACGGCCGCATGGTGGGCTTCGCTCTGGCTTTGCCGGACATCAACCAGGCGCTTAAGCCGGCGGGCGGCAAGCTGTTCCCCACGGGGCTCATCAAAATACTGTATTATCAACGTTTGATTAAGAGTGTTCGGGTGCTGTTGTTGGGCGTGGTCGAGGAATACCGCGCGTCCGGCCTTGCCGCCGGGTTCTATGCCACCTTGGTGCGCAATGCCCGCCGGCTCGGCTTTGGCGACTGTGAGATGTCCTGGATTTTGGAGGACAATGTTTTGATGAATCGTTCGCTGGAGGTAATGGGGGCCCGGCGATACAAGACATACCGACTTTATGAATGGAATTGACAACCATGCGCGTATCGACTAGCGGGGTCACGAGCAAGAGAAAAATCGGCGGATCGAACGACATTTTTGAAAAATGTCGCAATTTCACTCGTCCGAGTGATCTCCAGTCCGCAGGTCTGTACATGTACTTCGAGGTGTTTGGCGACCGCGAAGGTTGTGGCCCGGGCGAAGTCCGCATGGGAAATCGCCGGGTCCTGATGTTCGGCTCAAACGATTATCTGGCCCTGATTACCCATCCGAAGGTCAAGGAAGCCTCCATCGCGGCTGTCCGCCGTTATGGCAGCGGTTGTAGCGGCTCGCGCCTCCTCAACGGCACTCTCGACCTCCACGTTCGCCTGGAACACGACCTGGCGGCGCTGGTCCATAAAGAAGCGGCCATCACCTTCGCCACCGGTTTTCAAGCCAACTACGCCGCCCTGTCGGCGCTCACCGACAAACAACCTGCACGCCAGCCTGGTGGAGGGTGCCATCCGCTCCCCCGCCCGCACGGCCCGCTTCCGGCACAACGACCTGGAGCACTTCGAGCGTTGCCTGGAAAACTGTCCGCCCGAGGAGCGCATTCTCATCGTGTCGGAAGGCGTCTTCAGCATGGAAGGCGATATCGCCGACCTGCGCGGCATCGTCCGCCTGGCCAAGCCCTACGGCGCGCGTGTGTACGTGGATGAGGCCCACGGCATTGGCGTGCTGGGAGCTACCGGCGCCGGCGCGGCCGAGCACCTGGGCGTGCTCGACGACGTCGATATCGTGATGGGCACGTTCAGCAAGTCGCTGGCCTCGGTGGGCGGCTTCATCGCCGGTGAGCGCTCGGTGATCGACTACCTGAAGCACACCGCCCGGCCGTTCGTGTTCTCCGCCAGCCTGCCCGCCGCTTCGGTGGCCGCCGTCGGCGCCGCGCTCGAAATTCTGCGCCAGGAGCCGGAGCGCCGCATGCATCTGCTGCGGATTGCCCAGTACCTGCGCGATGAGCTCACGGCCAAGGGGTTCGCCGTACTCGCCGGTGAGACCGCTATCGTGCCCGTGGTGATTCGCGAAGAATTGGACCTGTGCCGCCTGTGCAAGATGCTGCTAGAAGAGGGTATTTACACCAACCCGGTCCTGCGGCCGGCGGCGGCGCAAAACCTGCTGCGCATTTCCTGCACGGCCGCGCACACCGAAGAGCACGTAGACCGTCTGGTAACCACCCTGGTCCGCGTGGCTAAGAAGCTGGATATCGAGCCGTAAGGTCGGTGGGACAGGCCTCCTGGCCTGTCTTGTCAGGCAGCCCCGGTCTGGTGGGGCGGACGCCCTAGTCCGCACGCGACCCACTGGTCGCGCCTCTCTGGCAGGGTCTGTTTATTTGAGGCGTCGAGACTCGTCT
>JBEKZL010000041.1:0-34601 GCA_049509915.1 Bryobacteraceae bacterium
ACACCAAGCACTCACAGTCTTCCAATGTTCATGCTCCCGTTGACGGCGCGGGAGGGTCGCCTATCGGCTAACCAGTTCGGCTGTCCGTCATCGCGCACATTCCAGACGCGCCCACGTTCACCCACGTCCTGCGTCGCCGTACTCGTGTGTCTCGCGCTCGCGCCTGGCGGCGATCCCAACGACAAAACCGGCATTTCTGCGGGCGTCTTATATCGGCACTAACATGCTAGGAACGAGTGCGCTTGTCGTACCCGGAAGTTGGCGCGGCCAGTCGCGCGTTCTCGGCCCGGAGGGCGTCAATCTTGGCTTGCAGTTGTGCCCGATTACCGCTACCGCTGTGCTTGGCCAGAATCCACGCTAGAAGTCCACCAACGATTGCGACAGGCGCACCCAAAGCCGATCCAAACGCGGTGAACGCAGTGTAACCTAAGTGTAACCCAGAATGACGGTCCAGATCACCGCCCAGGCGGCCGGCCCAGGAGATCTAGCCCACTTGGGCTTGTTGGGGTACCACATGGCGTGGCTATTGTAACGCCGCCTAAGTCCTGCCGTTCGGAGTATCGCGCATGCTTCGTCACGGCCTGCCGGATACGCTCGATTCCTTCCGTTGTTTTCGGCCGCCAGTTCCGCGCTAGTTCCGCCGGAGGTTCCAACGTAAGGTATTGATTTCATTTGATGGTTCCGCTGGCTCCGATCCTGGCGCCGGGCGGGTGGGCCGGCGAAGGTCCGTGTTGTTGCGTTCCGGGGCGGTGGCACGCCGCTCTCCCTGGCCCGCTTTGGTCGCGAGCTGACGGGTCAGTTTCTCCGAGACGGACGTTATTCACCCCGCGAGGGTCCTGGGGCGCTTCCCTGCTCCCAGCACGACTTCCGGTAATCCGGACGTTTGTGTGAAAATGTACCAAGTGAACCCAGCCGTATGATGAATGGCCGGGCGAACCAGCACCGCCCCGTGATGCCGCTTTTCCGTTCGCCATGCGAATAAGGTCAACTCTCAAGGTCGCCGCCGTCATGCTGGCGGCTTTGAACAGCCTCACCTCCTGCAATAGTAATCTCCGCGATCAGGCTCTTGATGCGTTCCGGGCGGGTGATCTGGTAAAGGTCAAGGCCCTGCTCAAAGACAATCCTAAAGTGGTTTCCAGCAGCAGTGACTCAAACGGCTGGACACCCTTGCATACGACGGCGAAGTATGGCCACAAAGACGTGGCGGAGTTGCTGCTTGTCAATAAAGCCGAGGTCAACGTCACAGACAACGACGGCTACACGCCCTTGGAGTTGGCCGAGGCTTACCAAAAGAACCTCCCTTACGAATTTGACGCATGGATGCAGGCAGAGGAGATGCTCCGCCTGTTGCGCCAACACGGTGGGGCGCGGTTTGCAGGAATGGCCAAGCTTGAATTTGATGTGAGACTCCTCCATGACATAACAAAAGTCACGGAGTGTCCACACACCGGAGTATTGGATATTTCTTATTGCGTACCGGCAGGGAATACTAGAGTCGGCCTCCAATACTCGGAGAGCGCCTTAGCATATACCGAAGAGGTATCTTAATTTCACGATAAATTTGGTGGCCGGACACACGTACAAGTTCAAGGAGAAGGTATCCTACACTGGCTCCGTTGGTTATGTCACCTACTGGGTTGAGACGCCGCAGACGGAAGCGTTGTTGCAGGACAACGTCCCGACTAATCTCCCGTTCCGCCTATTTCATAAAGGGTCCTTTGTGCAACAACGCGGGCTCGAAGAATGCGGTATCCGTCGGGAATAGGCCATGGCGGATTCTCTGGTATCCTGTGAACGGTTTACTTTGAAGGATCTGTTATGAGTCTTTTCGGGCCGAGGCGCTTGCGGAGGCACTTCTTGACAGTGGGCGGTCTCGTGGCGGTGTCCTGCGGTCTAGCGTGTCCAGGGGCCAACGCGCAAGGAAACGATCTTTGTTCGGCGACTTGGTTACCGTATCCATCCCACGCGCCATGTCTTTTCACTGCGGCTGGCGATGGCGATTTGCCCCGAGTCAAGGCGCTGCTCGCCGCCAAGGCCGACGTGAACGCAAGAACCGACTGGGGTGCCACGGCGTTGGGGGTCGCGTCGCACAACGGACACCTGGAGGTAGTGCGGGCACTGCTGGCGGCCAAAGCCGACGTGAACGCCAAGTCAAACTCTGGGAGCACAGCGCTTATGGACGCGTCACACGAAGGCCACTTGGAGGTGGTTCGGGCACTACTGGCCGCTAGGGCCGATGTGAACGCAGAGACGAACTCTGGTGTTACGGCGTTGATTTTGGCGTCGATGAAGGCACACTTGGAAGTAGCGCTGGCCCTGATCCATGCCAAGGCCGACGTGAACGCAAAGAATGACTCTGGCGTTACGGCGTTGAGGGCGGCGAATAGCAATGCAGAGATGGAAACACTCCTCCTGAGTGCGGGCGCTCGCTTGCAATAGCGGCTCCGTCGGTACGGTCAGCCTCTTGTGTGCGCAGCGAAAAGTTACTGTCTCTCGCGTCTCGCAAAGGGTAGGTTTTGAAAATACTGGCTGGCCTATATAATCAGGGGCTCCGCCGTCTCAAATTCCAGTCGCACCATGAAAGCGAAACGGCGCTCGGCGCGTTGCTGGGATTGCTGCCGGCCCCGTCGCACAACTCGGTCTCAAAATTGAGTGAGCGCTTTGGGCCGCGACAGAAATGCGTGCAGCTCGTTGGCTGGTCGCGCGCGACAATGGAATCGCGGTCGATCCATGTACACCTTCGCTGGCGAGTTTGCCCTCGATCCCGATGCCCTCCGCGCTCGCCTCGCCCGGATGGACGACGCGGCGCTGGCCAAGTTCGGCCGGGCCGCGGCACGAGGGGCATCAACCTCGACCCAGCACCTCCCGCAGCCGGAGCTTGAGCGAGTGCTCATTCGGACTCTTGCGGGCCGCCGTCCAGCCGGGCGCGCCGACAGCTCGGAGACCCATGTCTGCGAACCACTGACTGCCACGGGGGAGGCGGAACCCTATGCTTGGTTGATCCGTTGCCTTAGCTTCACTTTCTTCGCCTGTTCCCGCGGCGATAGCCCATTCGAATTCAACCAGGCTTCCAGCTTCCCGACGGTCAGCTCGTGCGCAGTCGTGGGAGCTTCCACGACCACTTTCAAACGTGTCCCAGGTCCGACGCCCGACAGAACGAACCCGGAGTTGAACTCCGCCAGCGCCAGCGCGGCTGCTTCATACAGCGACTCCGCGCAGACTGCCACCGAGTACGCGATCCCGGCGCCATCCTCGAACGAAACCCGGCGCAATGAGCTGGGCACGACTACAGCGTAGGCGAATAAAAGGCGAAAATCAAGATTGGCCCATGTACTCCTTCGCCAGCGACTCCGCATTCGACCTTGACGTGCCCGGATGCAGACCGGGAACTGGCCGCGTTCGGCCGGGCGGCAGCATACATGTGCAGCCCAGAGGCAAACGTGGGCAAACCGCCGCGGCTTCCTGCTCCAACTTCGGAAAGCGCGGAAGGAGTGGCGGCGGAGACCCTGCGTACGGGAATGCCAGCGCGCCCCACCGGCCTGATAACCCGTAGGTCGCCAAGGTCCCTTGTTGCAACACCTGCCAGGCGGCGATTCGAGCCCTCCACCGGCCGCGTCGCTCGGCGTGCCGCCGCCCGTGGTAGCTTACAGCTTAGAGGCCACACATGATCCGACCCTGCCCCGTCTGTGGCGCCAACAACCGCATTCCGGCGAAACACCTGTCCGATACCGGCCGTTGCGGCTCCTGCAAAGCGACCTTACCGCCCGTTTCCGAGCCTATCGAGGTCGATGCGACCCAGTTCGCCGAGATCACCCGTGAAGCCAAGGTACCGGTCCTGGTAGACTTTTGGGCGGAATGGTGCGGCCCCTGCCGGATGGCTGCGCCCGAAGTCAAAGAGCTTGCGCGTGAGATGGCCGGACGAGGCTTAGTCCTCAAGGTCAACACGGAGGAATACCCGACTCTCGCCGCGCAATTTCGGGTTCAGTCGATTCCCTATTTCGTGCTCTTGCGCGGGGGAATCATCATCGCGGAGCGGACGGGCGTTGTTCCGCGAGCAGAAATGCGGCGATGGTTCGCGACGGCGGCGTGAGGCTTCACGTCAAGATTGCGTCCCTAAAGTCGCCGCACCAGCCTGCCGATGGAATGCTCATGACCGATCTAGAGCGCACAAGCGCTGAACTCCGCGCCGCGGTGATACGCGCTCGCAAGCGCATCGTCAAGCTGAACTTCGGCCGGCGGAACGATCCGGCGCTGCTGATCCTGCGGAGAGTACTGCGGGAATCACGAGAGCAAGCAGCGCCGGGCCGCCGCCGTCGCCTGGGGCATGTGCCAGAATTGAATCGGCGCGCAACCCTGGCGGGCACGAGAAGGGCGCCATAAACGACCGGCTACCGATCATTCCTCACGACACCTTGGGCGGCGATTGTTGCGGCTGTCTCTACGTCCGGGTGACTGAGGATCAGGCCGATATCTTGTGCAACGAGTGCGAGGCGGTGATTCTCTCCGTCCCGTTAGCGGACCTTGAACGCGTGGTGCGGGAGCTGGCGCAGACGGATACGGTCTGTACTGCCGTCTGCACTCACTGTGGCGTGCTAAACACGTTTCCAGGGATGGTCGACAATCGAGGTCTTCATCTGCCACGAGTGCGGCGAGGGCGTCGTGGTGAGCGACAGCGGAGCGGTTCAGTGAAGGTGCCGCGGCCGGTCCGCCCGCTGGTCGCGTAAACTACGGCCAATGCCCACTTCGCCAGCCGCTGCCCGCTTCATCGAGCCGATGCTGCTGGAGGCGACCAGCGCGCTGCCGGATGGCCAGAACTGGTCCTACGAGGTGAAGCTCGACGGGTATCGCGCCCTGGCGATCAAGTCCGCCGGCAAGGTGCGGCTTCGGTCCCGCAATGACAAGGACTTCAACGCGCGATACCCGGCGGTCGTCAACGCGCTTGCTGCGATGCCCGACGAAACCGTGACCGACGGCGAAGTGGTCGCGCTCGACGCCGAGGGCAGGCCATCGTTCCACGCGCTCCAGAACCACGGCGCCTCGCAGGTGCCCATCGTTTACCACGTTTTTGATCTGCTGGTGCTTGGCGGCCGGGACGTGATGTCGGAACCGCTGACGGCCCGTCGCGAGCTGCTCCAAGCGCGCATCCTGCCCGCCCTGGCCGAGCCGATCCGCGAGTCGCCGGTCCTGGACGCCAGCCTGAGCGACCTGGTTGCGGCGGTACGCGCGCAAGGCTTGGAGGGGCTCGTCGCCAAGCGCCTGGACTCCCGGTACGAGCCCGGCCGCCGCTCGGGCGCCTGGCAGAAAATGCGAATCAATCGCTCTGAGGAGTTCGTGATCGGCGGGTACACGCCCGGCGCGCGCGCCTTCGACACGGTGATCTTCGGATACTGGGAGGGCGACCGGCTGCT
Source organism: Bryobacteraceae bacterium (assembly GCA_049509915.1). Classification (GTDB taxonomy): domain Bacteria; phylum Acidobacteriota; class Terriglobia; order Bryobacterales; family Bryobacteraceae; genus JBEKYD01. Next base: position 5,409 of record JBEKZL010000041.1, read on the forward strand.
CTACGCGGGATGCACCCGGAATGGCTTCACCCCTGCCTCGCGGGAGAAGTTGTGGCGGGCGTTCCAGGGGCTCGAATCTCCTGAGTGCCCGTTCGCGAACCTACCGGAGGCGCGCGGCGGACGCTGGGGCGAGGGCCTCACTGCGGAGAAGATGAACGAATGCCGCTGGCTCCGGCCGACGCTGGTGGCGCGGTTCGAGTTCGTGGAATGGACCCCGGACCGGCACCTCCGGCATGCCAAATTCGTCGCTCTCCCGGCGACAACTGATCCTGGCTGGCCTTGCCAAAATGCTATTACCGAGCGATGGCGCAATGCTATTACCGAGCGATGGCGCTTTACTCCTTCCTTGCCGCCTCAACCGCCAGCCCCAACTCGTGCTCCGCGGACCGCAAGAGTTGCTCGGCCTTCGCGCCGTGTCCGGCCATGTCGTAGTGGTTGGCGGCTCGCGCGTGTGCCATTTCCGCAATCGCCTCGTTGACGTGCTTGTGGACTCCATCGAGATCGTGCCAGTCGCGGACGTAAGCGAACGCGGCGACGGCAATGAAAGACAGACAGAGAGTGACGACAGCAAAGGTTCTTTTCACGGTGTGTTCCTCGAAGGGATTCTAACCCGCTTTCTCGTTTGTGTCGAGATTTGACGATTCGCCTCACCGGCCCTTGCCGCCCACTCTGGCGCGGATTGTGGAGATCAGGAACGAGAAGGCGGTCCCCACCAGAACGTACGCCGACAACGTGTCGCGATTCCGGCAGATTGGCGTGCTGCCAGCGCCGAAAACGGCGACCGCCGGATAACGGCGCTACTCGGCGCCGCAGGCGACATCCACCTCTGCATCCGTGTCATCCGCGCAGGACACTGCGTCCAGCCTTCGCTGGATATCAGCGCGGGCGCCAGGCTCCAAGGCGTCGAGCATCGCTCCTAGATGCGCGCGAAGCGCGGCCGGATCGACCTGGCCCAGTTGAAGAGGCGCACCAGAGACCTGCTTCCGCTCTCCAATAAACCCATTGAGCCGCGCAAGGTTCATCAGAGCCGTTAATTGCAGCCTGGCTTCCTCACGTTCATCCGCGGTAGTCCCGCCGGCTTCCATCCGGTTGATGATGAGCACAAACTGTGTCTCGATCCATGCGCGACTCGCAACGCCGCCCAAATCCCGGCGCTTGAGCGACTCCGACAGCTCCTCCACGCGGGCGCGTATTCGCGGATTCCTCATAAGCCGAAAGCCGTTATCCTCATGGAACCCCACGCGCTTGGCACTTTCGCGCTGGCTCAGACCCGAGGCAACGCAGACGGCGAAAGTCTGGTGCTCTGGCGGCAGAATAACGGCAAGTGCCTGGCCGGTCTCGAACCGGTCTGGAATCGCGATGGCCATCTGCCCCGAGGATACCGTACCTGCCGAAATTGCTCAAATTTCGACCAGGGGAATCGCGACGAAGCACTGGTCCGCCCGCAGTCCGGACCCCGCCGCGCGCGGTGGCCGGCGCCACGCAACAAACCAGCCGCTGCTACCTACGCCGCTGATGGTGTTATGCTTCGCCCAGGAGGAGCAATCCCGATCGGTCGCTTCTCCGCGCGAACCGGTGCACCCCGGTCGGGTCGTCCGCGAGGACCGGCGGCGGACCGGCCGGGCGATCGCCCATCAGACGCCGAATCCGCTCGATCGCAAATCCCACGTCGGTGATGTAGCTCCGCCGCGCCGCGGTCACCCAGCCGTGCCGGCCGACGAGGTCGAGAATCTGCTCTCCTTGCAGAGAATCTGACGCCTGCAAGTTGCGAACCGACCGCCCCGTGTCCAGATTGAGGGCCTTCGCGAAACCGGTCGTCATGATATCGCTCATCCAGTGTACGATGCCGTTCTCGCGCCCGGCTTCGGCGGCCAGCGCTTCCACGGTCGCGGCAGGCAGATAAACCAGCAGCCCCTCCGTGATCATGAGCGCCTGCGCAGGGCCTGCGACCGCGTAGATAGTGAGCCGTTGCGCGGCGTCACTCACGTCCGCCGTGACACGCTCCCGGCGGCACCGCGGTGTCTCCGCCGACAGGAGCGAGTCCTTGTAATCGAGCATGTCCGCGAAATCGACCTCGATCCACCGCAGCTTGGGCGGGAGTTCGAGGCGCCACGGCCGCGTATCGAGACCGCAGCCCACACTAAGAACCGTCGCGATCGGTGCCGATGCCAGCGTCTCCAGCAGCAACTCGTCCATGAAACGGCTGCGCACGCCGATTCCGAAGCGCATCATATGGGGCTGCGGGAGCGCCCGGAGCATCGCCAACCCGCGCTCGCCCGCCAGCCGCGCCGCGAATGGATCGTGCACGAAACCGTTCGGGGACTCGGATTCGAGCGCCCGGCACGCCGCGACCATGAGGGCTGTGTCGCTGACGTGGGTGATTTCGCCGCTCGGTAAGGACATGGAATACATTATCCTTCGGCAGAGCTGCAGTTCGCGGTTGGCGCCGTCCGTAGCGTCGATCACGCTGGCCCTCAGACGCTAGAATACGGGAAGAGGGCTCTTATGAAGCCGGTCACGCCAGAGATGGTCTCACGGGTGATGTCCGCGCTGTCGCGGCGCAGGACTCCCGCGCAATGCAAAGGCGGGCCTGGACGCCCCCGGTCCACGGACCGATGCCTGTGCGAGAAGTTCACCCGATCCTACGCGGTTCGGCGCGGGCATCGGTGCGAGTTCCCGGAGGAAGAAGCCGTGCCGCTGCCGGCCAACATCGTGTGGGTTCCAGGAGCGTTTCGCCAATTCTAAGCAGGTTTGGGCGCCCGGCATTCAACGATACCTTGGCGTAGCTGCTCCAGTAGATTGTCTAGGTGTGCCCAAAGTGTGCCCAGGTTGGGGCAATTCCAGGTAAGCAGCGGCAAATTCGAGAACTTGAAAACCCAATAGAATCAACGCCCGGCGACGTGGTGCAACTCCGCGCCGGGCGCCCTTACAGACTCTGGATCTGCGTATCGGGGTTCGAATCCCTGCGTCCCAGCCAATCTCGGTTACTTCAGCGTTGGCAGGCTGACGGGGCTCTCTGTGCTTCACGGCCAGTTCATGGCCACCCAATCCCCCGTCAAGCACAAAATGCACCCAATTGCACATCGCCATTCTACCCGGCAAGGCTTGACCAAACCGCCTCGTTTGTCACATCGATTTCGTGTGATTACAAACACTTGCAGTTATTCGTGCGTTCTTTTCCGTACCCAAATTCTGCTTTTGGGCATGCACAGGAATGCACAACCGGCCGGGCCGCCAAAGCCGGTGCTTCTCGTGGTACTTTTCGTTCTCATGGGGCTGTAATTCGAGGTTGGTATTCTGATACTCTCTTGGGTTTAGTCCCAAAAAGAGGTGCTTGCATGAATCGAAAAACGACCGCTGTTATGCTGTGTCTTTCGGCGCGCCTGTTCGCACAATCCGCGGGCGGCGTGGCCGGGATTTCGGGAGTAGTCAAGGACCCCGCCGGCGCCCCGGTGCCCACCGCCAGGGTCGTGATTTCAAGCGGGACGCAGGGCGCCGTCCGCACCATCCAGACCAACGTCAACGGCATATTCACCGCGCCCTCCCTGTTGCCGGGCCAAGGCTACTCGGTCGCCGTAACGGCGCCGGGCTTCGCTCCGTACGAGGCTAAAGATATCGATCTGCAGGTCGGCCAAAGCCTGAACCTGAGCATCTCGATGGCGCTTGGGCAAACCAGCACGACGGTAGAGGTGACCGCGGCCGCTCAACTTCTTGAAGATACCAAGGTGGACGTTTCCCAGGTAGTGAATACGTCCGAGATTATGGACCTGCCGATCAACGGACGCCGCGTCGACTCGTTCGTGCTGAATACCGCCGGCGTCACCAACGACGGCACCTTCGGCCTGCTGGCATTCCGCGGCGTGGAAGGCAACAACTCGTTCCTGCTGGACGGCAACGATAACACGCAGCAGTTTTATGACGAGAATGCCGGACGAACCCGGATCCAGTCGCAAGTCTCCGCCGATGCCGTGCAGGAATTCCAAGTCGTATCCGCGAACGTTTCCGCCGAATATGGCCGCGCCATGGGCGGAGTGGTGAACACCGTGACCAAGAGCGGGAGCAACGCCATTCACGGCAGCGCGTTCTACTTTCTGCGCAGCACCGGTTTCGACGCGCACGATCCCTACGCCGCCTTTAACCCCACCGAGCACCGCATTCAGACCGGCGGAACCGTGGGAGGGCCAATTGTCAAAGACAAACTGTTCTTCTTCCTGAGCACGGATATCACGCGCCGGAATTTTCCCTTTGTGGATAGCCAGGTCAAGGTGGGTTTTCTCGACCCCGTCAACGAAGTATGGGTAGGCTGCGGTCTTCCCGCGACGACCGCCCAGTGCAATGCGATTAACGGGTTGCTGCCGCGCTTCTACGGGCAGATTCCAAGGACGGCGGACAACGACCTCTACTTCGGCCGGGTGGACTACCGCCTCAGCGACCGCAACACCTTCAGCGCCAGTTTCAATTATTTGCGCTGGCTGTCGCCCAATGGCATCCAGACCGGCCTTTCCTCCACCACCGGCGCAGGCATCACCGGCAACGGCGACGATACCGTGGCTCTACGGAACGGGAAGGCGACCTGGACCTTTGTGGCCACCAACGCCCTGGTCAACTCGTTCCGCTACGGCCTCTATACCGACCGCGAGGCGGACAGCTTCGATCAGGCGGAACTGGGCGGCGGGCTTGGTTATCTGGATGTGTCGGTGGCCGGCGTCCAACTGGGACCGGCGACCTATCTTCCGCGCGTTCAGCCGTTGGAGGTCCGCAACGAATTCGCCGACGATGTGAGCTGGGTCAAGGGCAAACACCTGATCAAGTTCGGCTTCAGCACCGAGCACGTCAGCGATGCCATCAACACCGTCACCAACCGTTACGGCTCTTACACTTATCCCACCGTAACCTCGTTCGCGCTGGACTATACCGGCAACACGAGTGGCGCCAAGAACTGGTCGGCGTTTAGTCAGACATTCGGACAGCCGTTGGTGAAGTATGCCATCAAGGATGTCGCGTTATATCTGCAGGACCAATGGACGGTGTCGGATCGCCTGACCGTGACTCTGGGCGCGCGCTACGAGCGAACGTTCCTGCCGCCGCCGCCCGCCACCAATCCGCTGTACCCGTTGACAGGAGCGAAGCTCCATACCGGTACCGTGGACCTGATGCCACGCGTCGGGCTGGCTTACCGGCTCAGCGACAAGACCGTAGTCCGCGCCGGCTTGGGCACGTTCTTTGCGCGCTTCGTGGCCGGCACGCTCGACGATATTTATCCGGGCAACGGCATCTTTCAGGTGTCGGATTCCTTGACCTCCTCGAACGCGGCCCTGTTCGCGGCGGGTCCGGTCTTCCCCAACGCCCTGGCCGCGCCAGTGACCGGTATCACTTCCGGCGCTTCCACTCTCGATGTCATGAGCCCCAACCTCAAGACACCTTATTCCGAACAGGCGGAGGTAGCGGTGGAGCGCGCCATCTCGAAAGATATGGTGCTAACCGTTTCCGGGATTTTCAGCCGCGGCGTGAACCTCTGGGGTACTCAGGATATCAATGCGCCGGCGCTCGGTGCCCCCTTCACTTATACCCTGTCCGGCGCGCCTGCCGGTTATCCATCCACCTACACGACCCAGGTCTACTCGGGTGCGCGGCCGAACCCGAATTTCGGAGCCATCTACGAATTGACCAATGGCGTCAGCAGTTGGTATGACGGGCTCACCGTCGCGCTTTACAAGCGGCTATCCCATGGATTCGAGGCCCAGGCTTCCTATACCTGGTCCCACGAAATCGACGACGGGCAGGGCTCTTCCACCAACGCTGTGTTCGGATTCAGCGACTCGATCTGGACCTACAACGGAATCTATGGTTTCGACAAAGGCAGCGGCCCGCTGGACCAACGGCAACGGGTCGTCTATTCGTTCGCATGGTCGCCAACATTGACGAACTCAAGTAACGCATTGGCCAAGTACTTAGTGAATAACTGGCAACTCTCCAGCATCACCACAATCCAGAGCGGCCATCCGACCGGGAGCCTGACCATCCACATGAACGACACCCCCACCGCCATGTTGTACGCCGCCGACGCGCTCGATGGGTTTAACGGCAACTTTCGGGTACCGTTCGTGCCGGTCGACAGCCTCTACACGCCGTGGGTGGAAACCGAAAATTTCCGCCTGACCAAGACCATCCCGCTGCCTCGCGAGAGCATGCATCTCGCGCTTAACTTCGAGGCGTTTAACATCGCCAATAACTGGTCGCCAACGGCCTTGACGACGCAGGCGTTCACCGAGGCGAAGGGAGTGCTCACGTATACTCCGACCGCCTTCGGGGTGGGAACTGGCGACGGCGGTTTCCCCGATGGCACGCAGGCACGGCGATTGCAGGTCAGCGCGCGGTTCACCTTCTAAACGGCAGTAGTCAATAAGACGAGGGCAGTCCGCACCGGCCTGCCCTCTTTGCCTGCATGCTCCAAAACAGTCCGCTCCGTTGCGGTCGCGGCCCGGTAGCGGACGTTCGCCTCCACTTCCGGTGACTCTTGACACGGCCCGTTTTGGATGCTAATTTTTTAGCATGATGCTGGATCTCCAGCAGGAGAGCCGATGGTGAACGGGCACGCGTCCCTCAGCCGCCGCGAGCGGCAGATCATGGATATCCTATACCGCCAGGGGCGCGCTTCGGCGGCCGAAGTCCGCGGGGAGATGGGCGACGCTCCCAGCTATTCGGCCGTTCGCGCCATGCTCCGGGTACTGGAGGAGAAGGGGCACATCAAACACGTGGAGGCGGGACTGAAGTACGTGTATCTGCCTACGGTGACGCAGGAGAGAGCCAAACGGTCGGCGGTAAAGCATCTGTTGGACACGTTCTTCCAGGGCGCGCCGGACCAGATCGTGGCTACCCTGCTGGACGTTTCTTCGACACGCCTCACCGGCGAAGAACTGGGGCGAATGGCGGCGTTGATCGAACAAGCCCGCAAGGAGGGCAAGTAAGTGTCGATCGGGAACGTATCGGGTTGGGCGGCGCTGGCTGCCTCGGCCGGGCTCAAGAGCATGGCGATTCTAGCCGCGGCCTGGGTAGCGGCAAAGTGTATGCGGCGCTCGCCGGCCGCCACGCACCACCTGCTGTGGATGGTGGCGTGGGCGGCCATCGTGGCGGTGCCGGTGCTGTCGGTGGCATTGCCGGGGTGGCGCCTTCCCTTGGCGGGAGTACCCAACATCGCGTTTGACGTGACGGCGTCGGGGTCGCCGGACTGGCGGGTCGATTCGCCGGCCGATTCGCGCGTTCCGGTTCATGCGCCGGCATCACCCGCCTCGGCGGGCTCGCGGCAGGGTTGGGCGCTCGGGCTGCTGCTGCTGTGGGGCGCCGGCACGGCCGCCATGCTGGCGCGAACGCTGACTGCCGGTCTGGCGCTCGCGCGTCTCGGACCGGCCAGCGGTTGGCAAGCCTCGGCCGAGAAGGCGGCTCGCGCCATCGACATTATGAGAATGCCGCGCACGCGCCAGTCCGCGTCCGGCACCATGCCGATGGCCTTCGGCATCTTTCGCCCCACGGTCTGCCTGCCGGAGGAAGCCGCCAGTTGGGGCGAAGCGCGTCGCCGCATGGTGCTGCTGCACGAGATGGCGCACATTCGCCGCGGCGACACGGTGTGGCACCCGGTGGCACGGTTCGCCCTGAGCATATATTGGTGGAACCCGCTGGCGTGGATCGCATGGCGCGAGTGCGTGAAACAAGCCGAGGCGGCGGCCGACGATCTGGTGCTGGCCGCTGGCACGCGTGCTTCGGACTATGCCGCCCTCCTGCTCGACGTCGCCCGCGAATTCACCAGATCCGCTGGGGCAACGGCCGCCCTGGCAATGGCGCGGCGCTCGCAGTTGGAAGGCCGGTTGATTGCCATTCTGGACGAGCGCGCCAACCGCCGGCCTCAGGCGCGGGCGGCCGCAGTGGTGGCGATCCTGGCTGCGCTGCTGGTGGTGCCCGTGGCTGCCGTGCATGGGCAGGACACCGTTCCCCTAGCGCCCACCTTACCCGCCTTCCGGGCCCTTGCCGCCGCCGGCGGGCAGGATGATGCCGCTGTGGCGGCGCGGGTCCCTTCCGACATCGACGACATCATCCGCAATGCAATCGAACAGAACACCCACGAGGCGCTCGACCAAGCCGCAAAGGCCGCCGAGGTCCAGAGCCAATACGACGCCGCCCAGAAACTGCTGGATTTTTCTCTGCAGATCCGCCGGCAGCAAACCGGCAATCACAGCGCTGAATATGCCGAAGGGCTGATGCAGCTTGGCGACCTGGCCGGTCGACGCGATAAGCTCGACCAGGCCACGACTTACTACAGTCAGGCCGCCGATGTGTGCGGCGATAAAGCCGCCGCGGCTCGCCCGCTCCTGTCTTTGGGAGTCACCCAGATATTGCGGAAGGCCTACGACCAGGCTTTCGAAACCTTTCAGCGGGCGGAGGTGTTAGACCCCTCGCGCGCGGCCATGGCGACCGCGTGGATGGCGGTGGTTCGCGAGCGCCAGCCCGATACCGCCGAGCAAGCCGAGAACTTGTATCGCCAGGCGCTGGGGCTTGCCGCGCCAGATTCCAGCGATGCTGCGGTGATTTCGCGCATGCTGGCCGGGTACCTCGCCAGCGAGGGTCGCATAGCCGAAGCCGATGAGCTGAAGGCCAGCGTGAACAAGCCTCTCGCGCTCCCCCAGGCCACACCAGGCGGGGGCGTCTACAAAGTCGGCGGCGGAGTTTCGGCGCCCAAGCTCACGTATAAGCTCGAGCCGGGGTACAGCCAGGAAGCACTTGCGGCCAAGCTACAGGGCGCGGTCACGCTCTACGTCGAAATCGGCGCCGACGGATCGGCGCACAGCTTGCATGTTACCAAAGGCCTGGGCCTGGGGCTGGACGAACGCGCGGCGGAAGCTGTCAGCCAATGGAGGTTTCAGCCGGGCACCAAAGATGGCCAGGCAGTGACCGTGGTTTCGAGATCCACAAGCTGTTTCTCGGGCCCCACAGCTCCGACGAATGGGGCGAGGACGTTCTCGGAAGAGACACCCTGGGTGACGGAGAAAGCGTGGATATCACCTTCGGCAACCGGGAAAGGGCCGCGCACTGGGACCTCAAGATCGTGGACGCGGATGGCAACTCGTACACGTGGGAAAGCCTGAATCTTCTCGAGATCTCCCAGATTGTTCTGCACTACAAAGACGGAAAGACCTGGGCCGACCTTAAGTAATGGGCCTAACTTGTGGAATGGCCTCGAGGACCCTGGTTCTTTAGGCCACTTCCGTGCCTCAGGCGGGTAATTACGCGGAAAACAACGAGCTATCTCACGAAGAGGAGAAGTTGTGCTGACGGATTTTCTATATTCGCACCCGACCTGGGAGGTCGGTCTGTTAGTGATCGGTCTTTGGACAGGTCTGTCGCTGCTGGGACTGTATATTTTCCATCGCCTGGTGGACGTCAATATCAGGCACAAAGATACCGAGACGGTCGGTCTGACCTATGCGATTGTGGCGGTGGTGTACGCGGTTCTGATCGCCTTCATCGTGGTGGACGTCTTCGAGGCGTTCGCCAAAGGAGACACGATCGCGACCGCCGAGGCGAACAATCTGAGCAGTCTGATGCTCGATTCGGCGGGACTGCCGGCGCCATTGGCCGAGGCGGTTCGCTCCGATATCGACAAGTACATCGATGCGGTGACTAAGTCGGAGTGGCCGAGCCAGCAGGCGGGTAAGCTCAACGATGCGGTATTCGAACGAGGCTGGACGGCACTGGCCCACATGAGCACGGAGCTTGCCGGATTCGAGCCGGCGTCGATGGGGCAGAACGTCATGAAGGGTGAGATGCTGAGCGGCGTGAACCAACTGATGAAGTCCCGCCGCAGCCGCATCATAGCCGCGGGAGAACATCTGCCGGACGTAGTGTGGCAGATCCTGATTCTGGCGGGGGCGGTCGCCGTCGGTTACAGTTTCCTGTTCGGTGCGCACACGTTTCGAATCCATCTGGCGATTACCGGCCTGATCTCGGCCACCAAAGCGCTCGTCTTCGTCCTGATCATCACGCTGGACTACCCGTTCCGCGGAGATGTCAGCGTGGGCGACGAAGCCTTCCTGACGGCGAGGACCACGGCGGCCGGGGCGATGGCAGAGGCAATCCACCACTAAGGAACCGGTCATGCTGAACCAATGGTTTTATTCTCATTCGACCTGGGCGGTAGCGGGCGCCGTCTGCTCCGCACTGGTCTTCCTTTCCCTGGTCGGTCTGTACATTTTCCACCGCCGGGTGGACTGGCATGCGCGCGAGGAGGATACCTCGATGACCGGGCTGAGCTATGCTCTGTGCGGCGGAATTTACGCAGTGGTGTTAGCTTTCGTTGCGGTCGGGACGTACGAGACCATGGACAAAGCCTCGGCGATCGCCGCCGACGAAGCGAATTCGCTGGGCAGCATCGCCTTCGACAGCGCGGGTCTGCCGCCGGAGCTCGGCACCAAGGGGCGTGGCGACGTCGACAAATACATCGACATTGTCACCAAAGACGAGTGGCCGAAGCAGCAGGCCTACCACATGGAAGAGCGAAACTACGAGCAAGGCTGGGCGCAAGTCCGCCGGATCAGTCTAGATATTGCGGGCTTTGAACCGGCCACCCAGGGCCAGGCGACCGTCAAAGTGGCGGTGGAACGAACCGTCAACGAACTGTTCAGCGCGCGCTGCACCCGGTTGCTGGCGGCCAATGCGCATCTGCCCGACGCGGTCTGGCAGATGCTGATCTTTGGCCTGGGGCTGGTCGCCACCTACGTCTACCTGTTCGGACCGCACAGTTATAGAATTCACATGGCGGTAACGGGATTGACGATGCTCTCGATCGGTCTGGTTTTTTCACTGGTTATTGCCCTCGACTACCCGTTCCGAGGGGACTTATGCGTCGACGACGACGCCTATCTCGGAGTAAAGGAAGTGGCTAGCCGCGCCTTCGAGTCCCCCGAGGCGGCACTTACCGGTGGCAGCGAACACGCCAGCTTGCACAGTTCCAAGCAGTAGCCGGCGACCGCCGGGGCCGGATCCGTGAAATGGGCCGATTTGAGTAGACCCAAACGGTAACGGCCTCGGCCTGTCCGCGCCGGTTAATGAGTTTTCTCCTGTATTTTGTCCGCGCCTTTGCCAACTTCTTTCGCACCTTTGTTGGCGGCCGACTTCGCACCCTTTTTCACTTTCTGGCCGGCCTTCGTGGCTTCTTTTGTTCCGGCCTTGCCCGCGTTCTTACCGGCTTTGGTGGCATCCTTGCCGGCAGCTTTTGCGTCCTGTCCGGCTTGATGAGCATCCTGGGAAGCTGTCTGGGCGCAGGAGAGCACGGCCGACGGGCCGGCGAGAAGAAGCAAGGCAAGGCTGAATGTGAACAGTTGTCTCATACGGACTGGTAAAGCAGGAATGCCACCATTGCGCGTTTCATCACTGGATGAATTAACCAAAGCAAAACGGTACGTTTAGATACGGAACGCCATTCGCGGTTGGGATATAATGCCGCGATGATCACTTCACGTACTCGAAGCTGCGCGCTAATAGCACTCATCATGAGCGGGGTGCTGCCGGTTGTTCGGGCTGGAACGATCAGCGCAATCTACGTTTTCGGCGATAGCCTGTCCGACGCTGGAAACATTTTTGTGGGAACGGGCGGCGCAATACCTGACCCTCCTTATTTCAATGGCCAGTTCAGCAACGGGCCGGTTTGGGTTGAGGATCTCGCCGCCGCGCTTGGCCTTGGGCCTCTTACGCCAAGCCTCGCGGGCGGGACCGACTATGCCTACGGCGGGGCGGAAACCGGCCCAACGTCTTTCAACACGTCGGACTCCGTAACGGACCTGACCGGACCCACGGGGCAGTTGGCCCAATTCCAAGCAGCCCACCCCACCGCCGACCCCAACGCGCTCTACACAATCTGGATTGGCAGCAACGATCTGGACGACATCCTGGCTGGCGCCACTCCAGCGCAATATGCGGCGGATATTGCAATCGCCGCGGCGAATGCGGACAGTGCGATTGCCGCCTTGGCTGGTGAGGGCGCGAAGAACTTTCTCCTCCTGACGGTGCCGGATCTGGGCCTGACTCCCGAGGCGATAGCCGGTGGACTGCCAACTCAGGCAGCGGCGTCGGAACTGGCGGCGGGGTTCAACAGCGCCCTCGTCAGCGGCGCGGAGTCGCTGGCGAGCACGGACGGCTTGAATCTGTCCATTTTGAACACATACGCGCTACTCGATACAATTGTCGCGAATCCAACAAGCTACGGCTTTACCAACGTAACGGCCCCGTGTTTGACAGGTGCGATCGACTATTCCGGGGGCACGGTCTGCGCCACGCCAAACCAGTATCTGTTTTGGGACGAGCTTCACCCGACGGCGGCGGGCCACGCGATCATCGCCGATGCCGTCCTGCCTCTGGTGACGCCGGAGCCGGCCTCGAGTTCCCTGATCACCGTGGGGCTGTTGGGCATGGGTATCATGTTCCGCCGGCGGCGGGGCTGACAGGGGAGCGAGCCTCCAGGATTATTCTTCGAACGTAACCACGGCGCGGCCGAAGTGAATCTCGTCGCCGGGTTCCAGCTTGGCGCCGCGGGAGTTGCGATGGACTTCGTGGCTCATGCCGTCGCGCACGATCCAGGTGCCGCACTCGGGGGCCCTGGCGCCGCCGCGCGGATACCAGCGGTCGTTGTAGAGTCGGTATTCGCCGGTCAATTTGTCGTAGCGGATGTGGGCGTGCTCGCGCGAGACGGAGCGGTTGATTTCGTTGTCGTCTTCAAACGCCAGGTCGTTGCGGCGGAACAGGCCCTCGTTGCGATAGACGTCCACGGTGCGGCCGACGTTGACGCGGGCCTTGTCCAGGCGCAGTTCGGCCAGGTTGGCTTTGCCTTCCCGAACCACCAGGCGGGCCGGAGCGCGATCGGCGGCGGCGCGCTCCTGCGAACTCGCTTCCACTTGCAGCCACTCTTCGCCGCGCTGCGGCAGACCGGCGACGGCGTTCACTTCCACCCGCAGGTTGTCCGGATAGCGGCAGCCGGCGTCGCGCAGGGCGTTGCGCGCTTCCTGCTCCAGGTAACGGCGAAAGAAGCGGCCGGCAAAAACGTCTTGCCCTTCCTCATCCACGCCGCGCAGCTCCACCCGCAGCAGGTCGAAGGGAAATACTTTCTTGCCGCCGGAACGATAGCTCTTGGAATGGATATGGTCGATCACCGCCAGGCGGATTTCGGCCACCTCCGGCGGTTCGTCCTGCTTCTGCGCCAATGGCGCTTCGAAAACCGTCTGACCGAAACGCTCGAGAAAATCGCCCAGCTTCATGATTATGACCTCCGAACCGCGGCATGGCCGCAAGAATGGTGGGGCAGACGCCCTCGTCCGCGCGGGTCCCCCTGGCCCCGCTCTTCGCCCCAAGTAATCAACCCCTCGCCGCCAGCGATGCGCGACCAGGGGGTCGCGCGCGGACGAGGGCGTCCGCCCCACCAAACCGGCGCTGGCACCTGGTGACTAGAAAAGTTTGCGGCATTGGACTGAGAGTCCGCGCTACGAAGATTCGTTGCGGCTGCGCGTTCCAAGAGAGCAAGACAGGTCGAGCGAGATGAGCGCCGGGAGAAGTCCCGGCGTGGCAGACTGAGAAGCTGTGAAACATTGAGAGCGCGGCACGTGCTTTGGTGGCGCGGGCGGTTCCGCCTGCGACTTGAGATTCTTTCAGAGAGCCTAAGAGTCCGCTCCACGATCTTCATGGCAAAATCCCCAACTGGGCGGCGGCTTCCATGACTTCGCGGGCCACCGGCGCGGCCACGCGGGCTCCGTAGCCACCGCGTTCCACCACCACGGCGAAAGCGACGCGCCGCGAGGCGTCGCCATCGTAGGGGGCGAAGCCGGCGAACCAGGAGTGCGGCATGCCTTCATCGAGCTGCGCCGTTCCGGTCTTGCCTGCGAAAGCGATGGTGGCGCCCGCCATGGCGTTGCGCGCGGTGCCTTCCGTGACGACGCGGCGCATGGCGCCGGCCAGAAAATCGGCCTGCGCGGAGGGCAGCACATCGAGCGGCGCGTCGTTGCGCAGATTGGCGTCGCCCGTGATCCAGCGGCCCTCCGGCATGCGGCCTCCGGCGGCGATGGTGGCGGCCACGCGCGCCATCTTGAAGGGCGAAATCACCACGGGGCCCTGCCCGTAGGCGGCGAAGGGCAGAGCCTTACGCAGTTCGCGGATGTCGCCGGTCTCGATGCCCAGGCGCGCGGCGGTTGCGGACAGCGCATCGCTGCCCACGTCGTGCACGCCCAACTGGGCAAAGTACGCGTTGCAGGAAACCGCGATGGCCTGCCCCATGTCGAGAGTGCCGTGGGCGCGGTCGCCGATATCATCTTTGATTGGACGGTTCCAGCCGGGAATGGTATTGCCGGCGCGGCCGTCGGGCAGGGTGTGGCACAAATAGGTGCGATGGGTCAGGCCGGGATTGGCGCGCAGGGCGGCGATGGCTGTAACCAGTTTGAAGGTCGAGCCGGGTGGGTATTCGCCGTAGCGGGCGCGGTCCAGCAGTTCGTCCGGCGTGGGCGCGGCGGTACGCGCGCCTGGCGGCGCGGGCTCGGGTTCGCTCACTAGCGCCAGCACGTCACCGGTGGCGGCCGACATCACCACCACGGCGCCTCTTGTCTCTCCGGTCGCGGTCATGTGCTTGAGCAGGATTTCGCGCGCCTTCAGTTGCAGCCGCACGTCCAGGGTCAGATGCACGTTACGGTCGCGGGCGAGCACGCGCGCCATGGCCGGATTGCCGGGCTCGTGCCGGTAGCGCACCAGGTCGGCCAACTCGGCAAAATCGTAACCTTGCAGGGCGCGATTCGAGTCGTGCTCCACTAGCGAAGCATTGGTGGCGTGAAAGTTTTCGGCGGTGCGCAGGTCGCCGGTGACGTGCTCGACCGCGGGTCCGAAGGGATAGTGGCGGCTGTCGAGGCGGGCGCAGACGGTCTCGATGGATATCCCCATACCTTCATATTCGCCGCGATGGCGTACCAGTTCGTCCCAACTGC
This sequence comes from Bryobacteraceae bacterium, assembly GCA_049509915.1. Classification (GTDB taxonomy): domain Bacteria; phylum Acidobacteriota; class Terriglobia; order Bryobacterales; family Bryobacteraceae; genus JBEKYD01. The sequence goes on from JBEKZL010000041.1 coordinate 20,414, forward strand.
TGGTGGCAAGTGGAATGCCGTTGCGGTCGTAAATCGTGCCGCGAGGGATCTCTCGCGCAATCGAATTGAGCCGCGGGTTGTGCTGCGGCCGCTTGACGCCGTCGTCTTCGAAAGAATTGGCGTCACGCGCCAGGAACTGGTGGTCTTCGAAGACCTGGTAGCGAGCCGCCGCGGCCACCAGCACCACTGCCATCCCCGCCAGCGCCAGTTTGAGCGAGCGCACCGGCAGGCGCAACAGGTCGTCGAGTGGTTCCTGGCGGCGATCGGCCGAGATCGAGGCGACGACGGCGAGGATCAGGAAATTGGCCAACATGGCGGTATTGCCGGAGCTGAGAAACGGCGACACCACCCCAGAGAGCGGTAACAGGCCCAACACGCCGGAGCTGATCAGCAGCATTTCATAGGCGATGAGGCAGGCCAGGCCCAACGCCAGAAAGAAGCCGAAATGGGTTCCCGCGCGAGACGCCGCGCGCAGGGCGCGAGACACCAGGAAGCCGACGAGCAGAATCACAGAAACCACGCCGGCGAATCCCCATTCTTCCCCAACAGCCGGCAGCACCAGATCTGTATTGCCCGCCGGAATCATTTCCGGATCGCCCCATCCAGGGCCGGAACCGGTAGGCCCGCCGGTGGAGAACGCCCAAATGGCGTGGGCCAGTTGGTTGCCGCCATGAACGTCGTTATCCCACGGCGCCAGCCACATATCGATGCGCTCCACCACGGTCTTCGGCTGGCCCATCCGGTAACCCACGAAGACCGCGCCGACCATCAGGACCAGCCCCGCGAGCGCCAGGGGCAAACGGCCGCGGGCTACGCTGAACATGGAAAGGAACAGGAAGATGGTGACCAGCGCCGGCCCCAGATCCTTGAGCACGAAAAACATGGCGACGGCGACGCCTACGCCGACCGCCACCGGCGCCACGTGCTCCAGCCGAGGTACGCCGAAACGGCGGAACAGCTTCGGGAACAGGCGCCGTTCGCGCAGGTCGCGCAGGCGTTCCCAGTTGCGAGTGCAATAACCAGCCAGAAAGAGAACCAGCAGGATCTTGATCAACTCCACTGGCTGGAAAATGCTGAGATTCACCTTGGCGTCGTTGCCGGCCGGACCGCGGCCGAAGCGCAGCAGCAAGCCGAACAGAGCGATGGCCGCGAATAGCGGCGTGTAGCACCAATCCGAGAGGCGGCGATAATCGCCCCACGGCAGGGCGGCCGCGGCCAGCAGCAGGCAGCCCAGAAAGACGCCGAGGGCGAACTTGTGAAACTCGAGGGTATCGCGCAGCGGGTCGCGCATGCTGGTCATGAGCATCAAGCCGATGCCGGTGAGAAGCTGCAGGGCCGGCAACAGAGCGCGGTCGCCGCCGAAACGGCCGAGGCGCCACGCCAACGCAACCAGATAGAACCCGGCGAAATAGAGGGCCACCCACCACAGAAACTGCGCGCGGAATTGGGCCGGCGTACGGACGATCATGAAAGGTTTCAGCCTGGCGATAGGCAGTAGCGCGATGCGCTGGGGCGGATGAGGGCGCGCGGCGAGCTGCTGGAAGCGTTGGCGCAGGCTTTCCCAGCGCGGGTCGGCGTCGATTTCCTGGCGAGTCACGCGCAACGCGGCCAGAGCACCGGCGTTGGGCAGCGGACGCGTACGCTCTAGAAACTCGAAGGTCTTCTCCGCCGCCAGCCTGCGCTCGTCGCGGTTGGGAAACGGTTCGAGCAGCGGCAGCAACTCGTCCGCATTGGTGACGGTATTCAAATTGACCAGCCGCTCGGCGCCCGCGAAAGAATACGATTTGGAAGCGAAGACCATGGCCAACCCGGCGGCGACCACGAGCGAAGCGCACACGAGCCAGACGAATTCGCCTCGCGCCGGTTTCTGTTTCCAGGCGGCTTGAACGCGGGCCGCCACCCGGCTCTGCTCCAGGTGGTGCTCTCCGCTTTCGGCCCAACTGCGCGTTACCGCCATCGGTCCCTCCGCTCGGTAGCGTTGCGCGGGAGCCTGCGGCCGAAACGCAGTTGCGCCAACTCGCGCAGGTGTTGATCCACGCGGTCGAAACCGTGAATGCGCTGGTAGAACCCGCGTGCGGTGTTGGCGTCGCGCCGCGCGAGCTGCGGCTCGGCGGCGGCCAGGCGCGAGGCGCGCAGACGGTAGGCATCGCCCTCCTGTTCGATCTCGCGCCGGCCCGGTTCGGCGCCCAACCGGGCGGCCTCCGCGAATTCGTGCATGGCTTGATCCACGTTCGGGAGGAAATAAACGTCGAGACGCGCCAGGCCGAGATGCGGGGCGGGGTCGGCCGGAATGCGCCGGGCGGCCTCGTTGAAATCGTTGCGGGCCGAGTTGCCGAGACGGGCCGCCGCGGTTGCCGAATAGCGATCGCCATCGAGCCGCTCCAGCGTGGCGTAGCCTTTGCTGAGAGCCAATTCGCCCAGAACGCGGTCGCCGTTCGATCCCGCTTTGACGGCGCGCTGGAGAAGGATCTCGGCCTGGTACCAGTCGAAATCGTCCAGCACAGGATCGTCGCTGGTGCGATAGTCGTTCAAGATTCGCTCGGCAGCGGCGGTGAAGGGTGCGCCCGGCGCTTCCGCAACGGAGGCGGCCGGGTGCTGGTCCAATGCCACGCGCGGCGCTGGCGGAAGGGAGGGCTTGGGTAGGACGAGCCGCGCCTGGCGGTCGCGCCACAACTGCCAGCCCAGCGTGCCGCCGATCCACAGCGCCATGCCCAACGCGAACCATGCCGCGGCGCTGCCCAGCTTGACCACCTGGCGCACGCGGGCAATGGTGCGCGTAGCTCTGCGCAGATAATCGCGAGCCGCTTCCATGGTTGCGGTGTGGCCGCGCGTAGCGCGTTGCTCCTTTTCGGCGGCTGTTGGCCGGCGCTCCAGCGCTGCCTGCAGGTCAGCCAGGAATTCGTGGGCGGAACGGTAGCGCGCTTCCGGATCCGAAGCCAGCGCCTTGGTGACAATGGCTCGCAACGCCCGCGGGCAATTAGGCGGAAGGGCCCGCGGCGGCCGGCGCGAGCGAATCAGGTTTTCCAGCTTGCGGGTGTCCTCGGCGCGATACGGCGGCGCGCCGGCCAGCATTTCGTACAGCGTCGCACCCACCGCCCACAGGTCCGATTGTTGATCCACCTGGGATCGCGAGAGCCGCTCCGGGGCGCAATAGCCGGGGCTGCCGAACTGTAGCGCGGTAGCCTCGCCGGAAGCGCGCAGCGTCTTGGCGATGCCGAAATCGAGCAGGCGCACGGTGTCGTTGGGTCCCAGATGGATATTCGATGGTTTGATATCGCCGTGGACCACCGCCGATTGCCAGGTGTGAAACTTGGCCAACTGCTCGCAGATTTCCAGAGCAATCACGGTGGCGCGGTCCGGGTCCATCACGTGCTCGCGCTCGAGCACTTCGGCCAGGTTGCGTCCCTCCACGTACTGCATGGCGACGAAGAAGAACCCGTCCTTCACGCCGTAGTCGTAGATTTCGACCACGCGCGGATCGAGCGCCTGCATCTCGCGCTGAATGGCCGCACCGCGGCTCTCGGCTTCGACCATCATCTGGGTGAGGGCGTCGTCGCCGGGGCGGATGAGCTTGAGGGCGGTCCGCCGGTTCTCCACCGTATCGATGGCCAGGTAGACGTCGGTCATGCTGTGGCCGATCCGCCGCACGATCTCGTAGCGCCCGATTTTTTGCGGGGTTGGCACGGTCATCCCCTGGCTCGCAACACGATCCAAATCAGCATGCCGATCAGCAGCCCGTAAGCCAGAAACGCCCAGCGGCTGGTAAAGCGGCGCACCGTGCGCCGGGCGCGGGTGATGGCCAGACGGGGACGCGTGGCGCCGGCCGAGCCGCGAAACTTCGGGCCCGGCACGAACAGCACAGTGATGTTGTCGGCGCCGCCTCGGGCATTGGCCGCTTCCACCAGTTCACACGCCACGCGGTCCGGGTCGCCCTCGAAACGGTCCACGATCTCGCGCACTTCGGCGGCGGTGAGTTGATCGGTGAGGCCGTCGCTGCAAAGTAGAATGGCGGCTTCCGGACGGAACCGGCAACGGCGGATCTCGACGAATCCAGGTTCGCCGGCGGTGCGCGGCCGCGAGCCCACGTCGCGAAAAACTTCGTTGCGCCGCGGGTGGCGCATGGCTTCGAGCTCGCTCAGCTCGCCGGCATCTTCGTCCTCACCCACCGGCGAATGGTCGCTGGTGAGCTTGCGGATGGAGCCGTTCCAGATCAGGTAGAGGCGGGAGTCGCCCACGTGCCCGATGGTGATCTCGTCGCCATCCACCAGCGCCAGGGTGAGCACGCAGGCCATGCCGTGGAGCGGCGCTTCGGTTTGGGACCTTGAGTAGATGCGGTTGTTGGCGTGGGCGATGGCGCGGCGCACGCGCTCGTCGGGCGAGCCTGCCTGGAACACCGACTCGCGGATGGCGGTCACGGCGGTTTCGGCCGCAATCTCGCCGGCAGCCTGCCCGCCCACCCCATCCACCACCAGGAACACACCGCGTTCGGCATCGGCCCAATAGCGGTCTTCGTTGCGCGCGCGCACCAGACCGGTATCGGTGGCAGCGGCCGGACGCCAAACGCCCGCGCTTAGGATTCGCGTTTCCACAGATGCGCCACGACGAAAAGCAACGCAAAAATCAGGAACAACACAACGAAGCCCGTATGCAGGCGATACAAATGCTCCATAAAGACTTACCTCCGCGCTTGAAACGTCAGCTTGATCACTTCGGCCACGCCGATCTCGGCGCGGTCCGGCAACTTCTCTTCCTCGCCGCGGGCGAGGCGTCGGCCGTTCACCCACGTGCCGTTACGGCTCTGGTCGACGATGGCGAAGACCCCGCTGGCGGGGTCCCGCCGCAGCCTGAGGTGCTCGCGCGAAACTTCTTCACTGGAATAGAGCGGCACGTCCACCCACAAGTCCTCGCCGCCGCGCCCGACGCTCACCTCGTTTTGGGTGATGTAATAGGTCTGCGGCCCGGAATCGTCGCGGTATTGAATCTCGGCGTAGACGCGGTCTGGCTGGCGGCGTGTGCTGGCGCGGTCGCGCTCCACGCGAGCCGAAGTGACCGACGGCTCACGGTCGATGAGTGTAGTCTTGGCGCCGCGATAGCCCGGCTGCACCGAGTCGTTCAGCTCGGAGTGGATCTCCACGTCGCCGGCTGGAACCGAGCCTTCGCTATCGGCGAACCATTCAATCCAGAAGTCATTTTGTGCGATTCGATACAATTTACGCGCCGAGCCTCGGCGGAACAGAGCTCCTTTGCGGTTCCACTCCGCCATGCGCGCCGCCAGCGCCTTACGCGCATCTTCCTTGACCAGCTCGCCCACCCCCGCCAGCCTCGAGTAGTCGTCGGGGTGGAGATAAATGCTGAAAATGCACGGCAACAGGATGCTATAGGCCATCTCCAGTCGGCCTAATTCCATGTTGCGCGTCAGCTCGTCAATGATGGTCTGCCCGCTGATGCGGGCCGCCGGCCGCATCCCGCTCCGTGCCATATGCTCACCCAATCGATACGGTAGACGAAGAGCGGTACTGGTGGTTACAGAATCCGTACTGGACCGCGCATTAAAGTTCGCTAAGGTGTCAGCGAGCAGGGCCGCCTCCCTAGGGGCGACGCGCCGAACCGCCGTCAACCGCCAAGGAATTGCAGCCCTGGAATCCCGAGATAGTCTGCCTTGTTGTGGGTTAGAAGCGGAGCGTCATATAGCAGGGCCGTCGCGGCGACCCATGCGTCCGCCGTTTCGATGCGTCGCCCGGCCCACCGCGCCGCCACCATCGCCGATGCCCACTTCATCACGAGGTCGTGCGACGACGGCACGGTCACGAAGCGGCCGAGAAAGATGCGGAGCCATTCGACCCGTTTAGCGCTCCAGTTTGCAACCAGGGCCCACTGTTCCAGTTCCGCCTCGGTCATAAACGATATCAACCATTGACGATCCTGGAGATGGGGCAAATAAATCTGCGCCCGAGTATCACCCTTGAAGAGAAAGGACACCACATCGGTGTCGAGCACGATGGGGCTCATGCCGCGGGATCGGTTTCCTTGCGCCCGCGCCACTCACGCAAGACTCTCAGGAAATCGTCTATGGATTCCTCTTCAGGCCAAAAGTTGCCGACGGCGTCCCGCGGATCGCGGGGAAACGTCAAGCCCTGCGCGGCTACGAGCTCATCCGTGGTCGGATGGCCCTGACGCGCATAGTTCCGAAGGAGTTCGTCCATTGAGCCTGGCATGCCTGGACCCAGTATAGCGCCGCCACGATTGGGACGATCTTAGGCAAATGCGACGCAGCGAACAACCGTCACTTCGGGCCGCTGACGAAGCGATTGCCGCGAGCGATGAAGCGGTAGGGCAGGTCGGTGCAGTGGTTGATGTTGATGCGGGGCGTCGCGACGATATCGAGCGTGCGCGGTTCGGCGGGTTGGCGAACCACCAGCGGGCCGCGGGTGACGTCGGCGCCGTAATGCGCCATGGTCACGCCCAGCGCGCGGGTCAGTTTGCCGGGGCCGGAAGCCACTTCCTCGATCTTGCGCGCGGCTGGCCGGCGGCGCCGCATCAGGCCAATGCCGCTTACCGGTTCGATGGCGCGCAGGAGGACGCAGCCAGGTTGGCCATCCGGTTCGGCCACCAGGTTGAGGCATTCGTACATGCCGTAAATCAGATAGACATAAGCATGCCCCGGCGGCCCGAAGATCACCTTGGTACGGTCGGTGATGCCGCGGGCCGAGTGGGAAGCCAGATCGTCGCGCCCGGGGTAAGCTTCTGTTTCCACAATGATTCCGGCCGCCGCGCCGTGAACGAGCACTTTGCCCACCAGGTCGCGGGCGACTTCGAGGGTGGGGCGCTCGTAGAAAGCGCGCGTCAAAATGGGACCGAACCGCACAATCACCATCTTCGCGCAGATACAATGAGCGTTCATGCGACTGTTCACGGCCCTGGAACTCGAACCCGGGACGCTCGAAAACGTCAAGCGGTTGATCGAGAGGCTCAGGCCCACGGCGGCGATCGGATGGAGTCCCACCGGCAATTTGCACATCACCACCAAGTTCATCGGCGAGTGGCCGCCGGAGCGACTGCCCGAGTTGCGGACTGCGCTGGAGGGATTGCCGCGCCGCTCGCCAATCGCGGTCTCGCTCCGCAAGGTCGGTTTTTTCCCCAATCCCCGTTCCCCGCGGGTGTTCTGGTGCGGCATCGAAGCGCCGGGGCTGGCGGAATTGGCGACTGACACCGATAACGCCAGCGCCGGGCTCGGCATCCCGCGAGAAACGCGGCCGTTCTCGCCCCATCTCACCCTGGCGCGTATCCGGGAACAGGTTACGCTGGACAAACTGCACACGGCCGCCGGCGCGTTGCCCAGCCTCGAGTTCGGGCAGTTTAAGGCGAGTAGTTTCTTTCTTTACGAAAGCCGGTTGCGGCGTGGTGGTTCCGTGTACACTAAACTTGCGGAGTTTGCCCTAACTTGATGATCCCGCTGGCAGTTTTACTGGTGGCCTATTTACTAGGCTCGATTCCTTTCGGCTATTTGCTGGTGCGATGGAAGACCGGCAGCGATGTGCGCGCCGCTGGCAGCGGTAATATCGGTGCCACCAATGTCCTACGGACAACGGGCAGGTTGGCCGGGGTAGCTACTTTGCTGCTCGATATCGGCAAGGGGTATCTGGCGGTGTGGATCGCCGGGCGATGGACCGGCGGGAATGCACTATGGATGTCGTTGGCCGCTCTGGCCGCGATGGCTGGCCACGCCTACTCCGTGTTTTTGGGTTTCAAGGGGGGGAAAGCCGTCGCCAGCTTTGTGGGCGCATTCTTGTGCCTGACCCCATTTGCGCTGGGGATGGAAACCATTGTCTTTATTATCGTGGTCGCGTGGACCCGCTACATCTCGCTTGGCTCGATTATTGGCGCGGCGACTTTCCCCCTGGCGGTGTGGCTGCTGCTCCAGCCGCCGGCGCCGGTTTGGATCGCTAGCATCATCGGGTCCACGTTTATCATTTACAAACATAGTAGCAATATCGAGCGGCTTCGCCAGGGACGCGAACACGTGTTCCGTTTCGGAGCCCGCAAGTCTTGAAAAACCTGACAATCATTGGCGGCGGAAGCTGGGGGACGGCTCTCGCTATCGTGCTGGCGCCGCGCTTTGCCCGGACCAGCCTGTGGATCTTCGAACCGGATTTGGCCCAGCGGGTGCGCGCCACCAGAATCAACGACACCTATCTACCTTCTTGCGAAATTGCTTCGAATGTGGCGGTTACGAGCGATCTGGAGATCGCTGTTGCGGATGCCGATGTGGTGCTGAGTGTGATGCCTTCGCACCTGGTACGCGCGGTCTACGAGCGGATGCTACCCTTCCTGCGAGAGTCCATGCTCTTCGTCAGCGCCACGAAGGGGCTCGAAAATAGCACGCTACTACAAATGTCAGCAGTAATCAGACAGGTAGTGAGCGGAAGTTTCGAACCGCGGGTCGCTGTGATCTCCGGGCCGACCTTCGCTAAAGAGGTCGCGCGGCTCGATCCTACGGCTCTTGTAGTAGCATCGGACGACCCGGCCATCGGCACGGCTGTTCAGTCTGCCTTTTCGGGTCCCTCTTTTCGGCTGTACACAAGTCTAGATACTATTGGAGTAGAAATTGGTGGCGCGATTAAGAATGTAGTGGCCATCGGCGCGGGCGTGTTAGAAGGTATGGGCCTCGGCCACAACGCCACGGCGGCGCTGATCACGCGTGGCCTGGCGGAGATGACACGGCTGGCGGTGGCCATAGGCGGCCAGAGCTCGACGCTCGCCGGACTGGCGGGGTTAGGCGATCTAGTCTTGACCTGCACTGGGGACTTAAGCCGCAACCGTTACGTAGGAATAGAGTTAGCCAAGGGACGAAAGCTGGAGGATATTGTCGGATCGATGCAGATGGTGGCAGAGGGCATCAAGACGACCAACGCAGCCAAGGAATTAGCCGAGCGCCACGGCGTGGAGATGCCCATCACGGATCAAATGCACCAGATTCTGAATTTAGGGATTTCGCCGGGCGAAGCGGTGAGGCGCCTGATGATTCGCGCACTTAGAGGTGAGTAGGCATAGTACTTCTAGAACATTGATAGCCAGGCAGAAGGTTTAGGCAGGATTTCCCACAGCATTTTCACGCAACCCAGAATGACGCAAGGGGTTCATAAAGATATGGGGGGAGCCGCAGTGGCTCTGGATTATGACGCGGAGCTGATGCTTCGCGTCAAGGAAGGGGATGGTGCGAGCTTCGCGGTTCTGCTCGAAAAGCATCGCTCGTCGGTCATTCACTTCGTATATCGGATGGTCCAGAATCAGGCAGTCGCGGAAGAATTGGCGCAGGAGGTTTTCCTGCGGGTATATAGGTCGCGGTCTACCTACGAGCCCACGGCGAAATTCACCACATGGCTCTTCCGGATCGCGACGCATCTGGCGCTGAACTCATTGCGGGACGGCAAGAACCGGCGGCATGAAGATCGTTTGGACGAGCAGTCCGAGGATCAGCCAGCCCGTCAGTTGGCCGACCGGCGGCCGTCGGTGGAACAGTCCATGGTACAGGAGGTCCGGCTGGTTGAGGTTCGCCGGGCGGTAGCGTCGCTGCCGGAAAAACAGCGTGCCGCCGTGCTCATGCACAAGTATGAGGAGCTCGAATATTCACAGATCGCAAGAGTGCTAAACTGTTCGGAATCAGCGGTGAAGTCGTTACTTTTCCGGGCCTACGAAACACTCCGCGCCCGGTTGGCCTATATGGCCTAGGGAAGAAGAGGAAGGTATGAACTGTCCTTTGGAGACAAGGGAGAATGCGGCCCTGCTGGTATCGCATGCGGCGCGGGAACGGGCTCCCGACACGGCGGTCTGGCTGGACCGTCATATCGCCGAGTGCGCCGCTTGCAGGCGATTCATCGAGCGGCAACAGGCCGTATGGGAGGCTTTGGATTCATGGCAGCCGGAGCCCATTTCGCCGGACTTCAATCGCCGTCTATACGCGCGCATCGAAAAGACCGAACGGCAGGTTAGCTGGTGGCATCGCCTAACCGGCCCTTTGGGCCCGATGCCGGCCCGCCACGCCATGCCGATTGCCGCTACTGCCGTGGTGCTGCTGGCAGCCGGCGTACTGATGGATCGCAGCCGCGTGCCGGCGGCAGGGCCTGAGCAGGCGCAGGTCGAGATGTTACAGCCGGAGCAGGTGGAGCACGCTCTCGACGACATGGAAACCATTCGCCAGTTTGACCGTGCGATGCGTTCCGACAGTCCCGATCCAAAGATGTAGGGGATGCGAGCCTTGCTCCGAACCCGCCTTTTCAAAGTCGCAAGTCTGGCAGCGATTTGCGCGCTAGCCGGCTGGTGCGCTCAGAAGGAAAAGGAAACGGAAGCGCCGCCGAAACCCGCACCGGCCAGGCCGGCCGAGTCTAACCCCAAGACCCCTGCGGGCGAAAATCCTAAGCAGGCGCCCCGACTCTACGTGCCGCTGAACCCGGTGCAGCGTTTCCTGATGATGACTCCAGAGGAGCAGGAAAGGGTGATCGAGAAAGCTCCACCGGCCGAGCAGGCGCGGTTGCGGCAGGCGATCGACCGCTTCAACCTCATGCCGCCAGCGGCGCGAGCGCGGATCCTCCAGGTGTACCGGGAGGTGTCGGCCTTGCCCCCCGCCCAGCAAGCGCTGGTGACGCGCCAGATGAATGCCTTCAACAAGCTGCCCGATCAACGGCGTGAAGCCATGCGGGACGAACTCCGACTCCTGTTACGAATGTCCGCGGCCGCCCGCGAGAGTCGCTTCGACGGCGAGGAATTCAAAAGCAAGTACTCGCCCGAAGAGCAGCAAATGCTTCGCGACCTTGCCTGGAATTTGCCGCCCGATTATCCATTACCCGGGAGAGCCGCGCCGAGGTAGAGCGGAGCCCCTCGCGAGGCTCCGGCCACCGCTACAGGAGCGCTACGTTCGCCGATCAGACGTGGCTATCGACCATCTTTTGGACGTCGGACTTGCCCATGGCGCCCACCCGCTGCTCCACCACGTTCCCGCCCTTGAACAGCAGCAGGGTGGGGATGCCACGGATGTTGTAGCGCATGGCGGTATTGCCATTGGCATCGACATCGAGTTTGCCGACCTTCAGTTTGCCGGCATATTCGTTTGCCACTACGTCAATGGTTGGCGCCATTTGGCGGCACGGGCCGCACCATTCCGCCCAAAAATCCACCAATACCGGTACGTCCGACCGCAGCACGTCCTGATCGAAGGAAGCATCGGTAAAGGTTAGCGTATTATGAGCCGCCGTCTTTTCGGTTAGCGTATTCTGACCTGCCATCTTTTCTCCTACCAGCTATTAGAATGTCTTCGGGTACCGAAGGATTCACGCCCGGCCCAGCAGCTTCGCATATAACGCCGAATACGCCCGCGCGGAAACCGTCCAAGAGAAATCGCGCGACATCGCCCGCCGCATCGTCTCCCGCCACGAATCCCCGTCATAAGCCGCCACGGCAGCCCGCACGGCATCCCTCAGCGCGGCCGCCGAATACTCCCGGAATTTAAATCCGGTACCGTCTTCGATAGTATCATCCAGCCCACCGGTGGCGCGAACCACCGGAACCGTGCCGTACCTAAGGCTGTAAATCTGGTTCAACCCGCACGGTTCATAGTGGCTGGGCATCAGGAACATATCGGAGCCGGCCTCGATGCGATGCGCCAGAGCTTCGTCGAAACCGATCCGTACGGCGGCGCGGCCGGGGAAGTCGGATACCAGGCTCCGGAAGAACTCCTCGTATTCGGGGTCGCCGGTGCCCAGCGCGACCAGGTAAACGTCCTGGGCAAAGATATCGGGCGCCGCCTCCACCAGGATGTCGGCGCCCTTCTGGCGGGTGAAACGGGACACCATGCCGATGAGCGGCCGGTTCATGGCCTCGGCCGGCAATCCGAATTCGGCGATCAGCCGCTCTTTGCAAATGCTTTTACCGCTCAAGTCCGCGGCGGAATAGTGGGCCGGCAGATGCGGATCGGTCTCCGGGTTCCATTGGCTGTAATCGACGCCGTTCAAAATACCGCTGAGAACGCCAGTGCGCGCGCGCAAGGCGCCATCCAGGCCGAATCCGAATTCCGGGGTTTGAATCTCCCGCGCATAGGTCGGGCTGACGGTGGATAGCGCATCGGCATAGGCGATACCACCCTTGATATAGCTTACTTGCCCGAAGAATTCCATCCCCTCGGGAACAAAAAGGGCGGGATCGAGACCGGCTTCGACCAGGGCGGTTTTGGGAAAGAGCCCCTGGTAGCCCAGATTGTGAATGGTGAACAGGGTCTTGGCGCCCAGGAAAGTAGGGTCGTTGGCGTAGGTGGTGCGCAGGTAAGGGGCCACCAGGCCGGCCTGCCAGTCGTGGCAATGGAACACTTCGGTCTGGAACAAGTAGCGCGCCACGGCCACGGCGGCTCGCGCCAGCACCGCAAAGCGGACGTGGTTATCGGGATAGTCCACTCCCGCTTCGCCGTAGAAGCCTTTGCGGGCGTATAGCGGCGGGCAATCCACCAGGTAAATGGGCGGCTGGGGCGGATCGCTGCGCTCGACGAGGTAGATCGAGACATTGTGGCGCGCCAACCCGAGGTAGACCCCTGGCGAATCGTACACGCGGCGCGCTTTCTTCAAATCGATTGACCCGTACCGCGGGATCACCACCGCCACGTCGTCGCCCAATTCCCGCAACGCCGCCGGCAGCGCGCCCACTACATCCGCCAGACCGCCTGTTTTGGCCAGCGGCGCAGCCTCGGAAGACACCATCAGCACCTTTGCCACACTGGAATTGTAGCAAGGGCCCGGCGCGCGAGTTGACGGGCGAGAGCGGCCATGCTCCCTGGCGGACGGCGCGCCCCCACCGGCGTGGAACGCGGCCCAATTAGATTTCTTCAGTTCCCATGGGTTTGTCCTCCATCCGGGGTCCCTGGGAATTTCAGCCGCGCGCCTTCGGTACCGACTGTGGTCGTTTCGAAATCTGGCACGCTGCGATACCCGAAGCCAGGCGCCGGGCCTTCTACTCTGGTAGATTAACTCTGGTAGGCAATCTGCTATAGTGAGTAGCGACCGACATGTCCGACCGCATCGAACTCATGCGGGGTACGCTCGACCTGCTCATTCTCCAGGTGCTCCAGTGGGGCGCGCAACATGGCCACGGAATTGGGCAGTCCATCCGCGTGCGGACCGAGGACGCGCTGCAGATCGAACATGGCTCGCTCTATCCGGCGCTGCACCGGCTGGAGCGGCAAGGCTGGGTGGCATCCGCCTGGAAAATGTCGGAAGCCAACCGTGGGCGCCACCGGGGCGACGGCATCAACGCCGTGCGCGGCAGGCAGCTACCAGCCAACAGCAGGCCAATCCTCGTGCCTTCCGGCGGGTATCGGCTATTACGTCGCCAGCACCGGACAGACCACGGAGACTGCCTGCCCGGCCGGGGACACGACACTCGCGACGGGATCCACCTCAGCCAGTGCCTGCGTCGCCACTGCTGCCAGCTACAAATTCAGTGGCTTCCTGGTCCCCGATGCCGCCCCAGGGCAATACGGGTATTGCAGGCTTGCCCTTCGCGCTGGTGTGGCAGTTGCACAGCGCCTCAAACAACGACATCGTCAGCACTCTGTCAGCCGTCACGTCGGTAATGTACAAGAGCACCTCCTGTACCGCATTCACGACCGGCCCGGCGCGCTGCCGGCCACCAGCGACGGCCCATTGCTCTTCGTCCCGGTCCTCAACGTATACGAGTACACGTGGGCGACGCCGAACAACGCGGGTTGTTACACCCTATTCCTGACCCTGCAAAGCGGTCAGGTGTACCCCGCATACTTCAACCTGAAATCGAAGTGATAAGACAGTAGTTGGGGGTGGGCAGATAGTCGCAGGGTGCAAGACTGGTGCCGCCAATCATCCCAGCCAAAGCAGTTAATCAATAACTTGGCACGCTGTGCGCTGTGTCAAAGACCCGAACTCAGCTTGACGTCGGTTCCTCGCCGATCTCTTCGTCTACGCCGACGGTAAACCGTTGGCGTAGAGTCGAGCAAGCTCTATAAGTGAATCGATTCGAGAGAACCATTCACACAATCTCCGAACCCCACCCACCTCGGTGGTCACCTCAAATGCGGCCATAGAGGGTCACTTCAAAACCGGCCAACGGACCGCGTCCAGGACTGAGCTTGTTGTACCGCGTCGGTGACCACCGCGGCAAGAGCTTTTTTGAG
>JBEKZL010000410.1:0-4885 GCA_049509915.1 Bryobacteraceae bacterium
GCCTGCCAGTTGGCCGGCTTGCTGTCGCTTTGGTAGCGGTTGATCAATTCCAGGCAAACGTAATTGGGCAGGTTTTGGGTAAAATCGAACGCCGCATCGGTGGCCTTGCGGATCAGATCGTCGCCGTTGGGACGGGAGACGGAAAGATCGTCGTCGGTGGAAGCAAGCGAACCGGTCGACTGCGGCTGCGCGGGAGGAATGGTGTTTGCCCCGGTCTCCACCGGCGTCGCGGCGGCTTGGGGTTTGACATTCGAAGCGGGCTGAACGTCGGAGGCGTGCTCCCGGTTCGCATCGGCCACCTTGCCGCGCTGCAAAGTCGGCGGACCCGGATCGTCGGCATCCGGCTTGGCGGGCGGCGGAGCAACAGTAGTAGCGGAATCCTGCTTGGGAGCGTCTTTCCATGTGTCGACGGCGCCGCTATCATCTTTTTTCTTCGCGGTACCGGTGGAGGTTGTCGTGGATCCCGCCGCGCCCTTCTCCCAATAGACACTGGCCGCCGTCATGCTACCGTCCATCTCCTCGGGGCCTTCCACGGAAAGCTGGTCGCCAACCTGGAACTGGGGATTTTTGATTTCGTCGCCGGCCTTGAAAAACTTGGTCTTATCCGTACGCCGGAAAACGACCACCCGGTCGTCGTCGAGCGCCAGAACAATCGACTTGGCGTCCATCTGCTGCTTCAGCTTGCCGCGGAAGTTGGGCATGGGCTGGCCCTTAGTGGAATCCGGCTGTTTCTTGCCGCGGGGCATTGGAATTCCGGTGCCACCGGGATATCCGCCCGGGTAACCGCCCGGATACCCGCCGGGGTAGCCATAAGGGGGGTAAACCTGCGCGGCGGCGATGCCAGCCGCGAGGAGCGCGAGCGACAGCAGCCTTGCGCGGGGGAATCCGCCGGCCAGGCCGACACTACGGGCAGGCTCAGTGTGACGCATCGTCAGATGAGATGCACGGCGCCGCCCAAAGGTTACTCCCAGACGTGCCCGGAGCGAATCGGGCACTACAAATGAAGACATCAAATAGGTTATCGGCATTCACAGGCAGGTTCTTTACGCTGGCGGCGGCTGCACTTCGCCCAGGCGCCGCTCGAGAAACCGCCGCACGCTGTCGTTGGTGACCAGCGCCAGCGCTCGCGCACAGCTCTTCGCTGCTTCCGCCGTGGCTCCTCAGCGGCACAGCAAATCGGCGCGGGCGGCATACAGCAAATGATAACCGTCGAGTTCCCCCGGCAGCGATGAGCGCATCGACCAGCACAAGCGCGGGTTGCGGACCTCAACCATGGCGACCGCGACGGCCCGGTTCAGCGACACGATCGGAGAGGGTTGCACGCGGTCGAGAAGGTTATAGAAGTGCAGAATGCGGGGCCGGTCCGCATCTT
Organism: Bryobacteraceae bacterium; assembly: GCA_049509915.1. Lineage (GTDB taxonomy): Bacteria > Acidobacteriota > Terriglobia > Bryobacterales > Bryobacteraceae > JBEKYD01. The sequence goes on from JBEKZL010000410.1 coordinate 1,373, forward strand.
CGAAACGCGCCGCGCGGCAATGTTCGGCGGAAATCGCTGCTTCGAGCGCGAACGGACCGGGTCCGCCACGAAAAGCTTCCCCGACCAGCGGCAATACCTCGGCAGTCTGCCCTCGATCCCAACGGCCGCGATCCGGTTCCTCGAGAATTACCCGGTCGCCCGGCGGGTCCAGACGGGCCTCGCGCCGCGCATTCAGAAACAGCATGAGGGCGACAAGCGCGGTAGCTTCCCTGCCAGATGGCCCTCCGCGGCGTTGCCTCGGCCGCCTTTCGACTCGGCTCACTAAAATCCTCTCTCAAACGCGCAAACTCAACCCGCGCATAACGGGCAGAGATTGGCCGCATAAGTCGGCCACTCGTACGAAGACCGAATGGAGGGTAGTTTTCGCTCCGGACCAATTCATGGCTTCCAGTGGGCTGAAATCGCTACCTATATGGCCACTTGAACGAAGCCTCGCGGCAGACGCCTCGCGTGGGCGCTCCCTGGCGGCATTCGTGGTTTGCGTGTAACGTCGGGTCACAAGGGGGTTATCTTTGTGACCCATTTACGCAAGTTGATGCTCGAAGAACTCGAGCGTCGAAACTACTCACAGAATACCGTGCGGACGTACCTCATGACGATCGAGGATTTCGCCCGCTACTTCCATCAGCCGCCCGACACATTGGGCCCTGAGCGTGTCCGCGAGTATCAGGCCTACTTCGATATCCACTGCGTGGTTCCAGCCGGCGGCCTGGCTCCGGACCACAGCCGCTGGATTCCAGGCCCGCCCAACTTCTTCTTACCCGTGAAAGTCCTCAGCCGCGTGTTCCGCGGTAAGTTCGTGGCGGGTCTGCGCCAACTCCACGCCGCAGGGAAGCGCTACTTCACGTCCCAGTCAAGGAGCCACTGCTGCATCTGGTCCGGCAAGACAGGATCCGCCACCTGGAGGTCTCGCAGTTGTATCTGTATTGTGCTTCTGACGAGCAACAGCGGCGGCACCAGTTATTGGCGCGGCAAGCACGTCTGGAACAACCCGGAGTGTCTGGCAGTGTGGCGCAGCGTGAGCACGTTTCCGACGAACTTCGTCGACGAACGGTGTCTGCAACTCGGCCACCTGGCTACGCCAGTTCAGTCCGTTCAAGGACCTCAGCGCAACAGCGACCTGCAGCGCGGTGGCCACGTACGCAGCCAACATCGTCGGCGCGGCGACCTCCTCCGGGTCCACCGAGAATCCGATGCTGAAGGCCCAGATGCTCGCCACCGCGCTGAATGTGCACTTCAGCGATCCTACCCTCGGCGGGGATAAAGTCTCCGGCTACAACGGTGGGATCACCATTGTACTGGGAGGGGTGACGATCAGCCTGACCAGTGCGTCGCCAGAAAACGTGAGTGCGGCGTTCGGAGAGGCAACGAACCTGACGGTGATGAATATGCTGCTCTTCGCGAATTCACCTTGGACGCCCGATGGCGCAGTCACCACGGTTTCCAACGCGGGAGGCTCGGTCTGGTACGACCAAATCAAAGCCACGCAGGATCTGGCCCAGACCATCTTCAATGCCATTAACAACGACGCGGCGCCTATCTACCCATAAGCGGGAGCGCACTCGACAATTTTGGTAGCGCCAAACCCGGCCGGGGAGGGCAGACCTCCCCGGCCATTATTATGTGGAGGCTCGCTCCGCGTGCAGGCGGTTCTATTTGGTCACCGTGACCAGCGGCGCGGAGCCGGTGTTGCCGGCCGCGTCGTGGGCCACCGCCTCCAACGTGTGCGTGCCGGCGGCGATCTTCTGGGTGCTCCAACTGAACTCAGGCCCACCTTATCGCTGGCACTGGTGATGCTGACCGTCTTGCCGACCGTGGCGCCGTTGGCGGGCGAGGTGATCGCGATCGAGGGTGGCGTGTTGCACATTTACGGTTACGCCGGACGAAGCCGAATTGCCGGCCGTGTCGAGCGCCGTGGCGGTCGCCGAGTGGCTCCCATTGGCGTAACTCGCGATGTTCCAGGCACAGGTGTAGGGGGCGCTGGCGACGCTGCATAGCGTCACGCCGTCTGCGGCGAAGCTTACGGACGCGACGCCCGCGCCGTCGCTTGCCGAAGCCTGCATCGAAACCGTGCCCGAGACAGTGCTGCCATTCACGGGCGCGGTCAAGGTGACAACAGGCGGAGTTGTCTCCCCGGAGGAATTCACGGCCATGGCTGCCGCGCGGCAGGCGTTGAGGCGCCCCCATCCGTACGCGTTTCCCAGCTCGGCGCGCCGAGGTCGTCGGCGGACTTCTTCAGGTAGCTAAAAGCGTTCGCCGCGGTGAGCGACGGGTTGGCCGCGAACATCAGCCCGGCCACGCCCACCACCAGGGGCGCGGAAAGCGGGGTTCCACAGCGCTGCCATAGGCGCTGCCGGTGGCCGTCGTGTAGACGCAGCCCGGCGTCACCAGGTCGAGATTGTCGCCGTAGTTCGACCAGCTATACAGCGGTCATTCGGATCCGAGCCGCCGATGGTCAGCATATAGGCGTTCGGCGAGACGGTCACGAACAAACCTGCGTTACCGGCAGCGGAGGTCACCACGCCGCCTTTGGACATGAAGTACTGAGCCGCGCTTGTGATCGTCGAACTGGTCGAGACCTGATAGCTCATGTTGGCGACTCTCGCCCCGTAGTCGGCCGCCCTGGTGACGCCGGCCGCGAGGTTGGAGAAGGTCGCCTTGCCGGAGGTATCGGAGACGCGAACCGGCATGATCATGCATTGCCAGCAAACCGACGCCACTCCCAGTCCGTTATCGGTGATGGCGGCGGCCGCACCCGCCACCAGCGTGCCGTGCCCGTAGACGTCGGCGGTGTCGGAGTCATTATTGTAGATATTCCATCCAGGAACCAACTTGGCGGATAGATCCTGATGGGTGCTTTCGACGCCGGTATCGATGATGGCGATCACGACGTTGCTGCTTCCGGCGGTCGTGGACCACGCGGCCGGCGCCGAAATCTTCGGCAGATGCCACTCCCAATTGGCATAATAGGGGTCATTCGGCGTAATGGCGGCTGGTGGGACGACTCGGTCGAGTTCGGCGAATCCGACTTCCGGGCGCCGGCGAAGTTCATGGGCCAGTTCATTCTCCCTCGCGCCAGGCGGGAGCTGAACGATATGAATGCCGATTTGCGGGATCTGTCCGGCCGACCAGGATTGAAGGCCTGATAACACGCCGGTGGCCACCGAATCCGGCACGCCTGCCTTGAATTGCACTAGGAGGCGGCCGGCCACAAAGTCGCCAGACTGCATCTGCGCATTCAAACCGTCGGCGCCCGCAACCAACATTGCCAGGCATAGGACGGCGCTGCCAAGCCTGTCCGTCCTTCCGTAGTCGTGCTTATTCAATCGTCTGCAAGGCCTCCCGAATCGCTTTTCCATGGAGGTTCCAACCGGCGGGAAATGACATACCGCGATACGTAGCCCGGTTTCGTTGGCCAGCTTTTGCAGTTCGACTTTCCAGATCCGCAAGCGCGAACCATTGCCGCCGCCGGCGTCGGCGGTGATCAGCAGG
>JBEKZL010000411.1:0-4865 GCA_049509915.1 Bryobacteraceae bacterium
CCATTGTTTGATGTCATCGGCGGTGACCCACGTAGGAAGGTTGCCAAGAAATACGGTAAAGCTCATTCAGTTGGTATTTTGACTCCGTTGGTTGGAATGGCGGACTTCAAGGGGGGAATCCGTTCTGCCAGAACGATAGTATCAAACACTGTAAGCCGATTGCAAACAAAACCAGCGGCCTGGGTGGTTCTAGGACGAAATCCTTCGAAAGGGCGGGTATTTCAGGGCGAAGCGTCCTCCGATCGTGCGAGGGTGGACGAATCGGGCAGTGGGCGTGGGTTGAACTTGTCGCTGCTTACGGCGACGGCTTCGTCCAGTCTTCTCTCTTCAGCTTCACGGGTCTGCCCCATGAAATAGCGGCGAGGGCGCCTACTGCGGTTCGCCGGCCGGGGGGATGGGCCTCACGCCGGCGGGGAGGATGGGGCGGGGGCGCTCGACGCGCCACTGGACGGCGCCGCCGGTTTCGCGTTCGGTGCGGGTCACGCGCAGATCGCCTTCGGCGAGGTAATTCAGATGAACGTAGTCGAAGGCCAGGCCGGCGGCGGCCATCAGCTTCATATAGTCGCCGTGGGCGGTTTCGTCGGGGGCTTCGGTATAAGCGGCGTCCCAGGTCACGTCGGGGGATAATCCGGTGACGCCGCCGCTGCCGGGTGTAGCGGCGGGGGCGTCTGCTCCGCCGCCGGGGGCGGCGCCACGCGCGGGTACGGCGGCGCCCTTGAGCGACATATAAATCCGGATGCCGTCGACGATCGGCTGGAACATATCTTTCGGCTGCCAGCGCTGGCCGAACCGCTGGTAGCGCGCGTTCATGCGGTCTTCCAGCGCCAACAGGCCGGGAACGGCGCGCTCGGCTTCCACAATACGGTCCTGAATGGCAAACGCCACGGTTTTGCTGTAGGGGTGCTGCTCGTCGCGTAAGTAGCCCATGCTGGTGAACCAGCCGCGCGGAATCCACCAGGCGCGGCCGGGGTTGGCGCCCTGGCGGCTTTGCACCCAACCGGTGTACCCGGAAAACGGCTGCACCCATTCGTGCGAAGGGTAGCCGTGCGGATTCAGAAAAGCATCGGGCAGCCAGGCGTCGCTCAACTGTTTGCGGGTGCGCGACTCCGGGTACATGGGGTCGGCGGCGGTCGCCTCGGCCGAAACGTCGGCCGAGAGCGCTCCGTGATAGCCGGCGTGCAGCAGGTTGTCGGGTGTAATGGCGGCTAAGTCGACCGAAAGCTGCGCCCCGTCGGGGTTGTCGATGGGGTGAAGCACCACGTTGACTTTCTTGAGCAGTTCGCGGCGGGCAGGTTCGGTTACAAGCTGCTCGGCCAGCCTATCGATATGGCTGGTGCTGGAGACTTCGTTGGCGTGCTGGCGCCCGGAGTAGACAATCGAGGCTTTCAAGGTGGTTTCTTTGGGCCAGGAGCGCAGCAGGGCAGGGGAGGGAAGGGTGATGTCCGCGGCCCAGAGGTTGCGGCCGAGGTAGCTGCGGCCCATCCAGTACACATTGACGCCGGGATACTGCGCCAGGCGGGCGAGGATGGCGGTATTCTCGCCTGGTGAAATAGGCTCGTTCCACTGCACGATGGGGTTGGAGGCGACCGGCTGAAAATCGCGGATCATGGGCCGCGGCCTGGCGGGCACGGTGACGGGAAAGCTCGAGAAAACGCGGGGCGCCGGACTATCGACGGCGGCGCGGGTTTCCCGCGGCAGCTCGAATTCGACGGCGATCTTGCCCAGACGCGGGTAAGCCAACTCATCGGGATAGATGCCGGCTTCGTGCATGCGGGCGAGCCAATTGAGCATGCCGCTGGCGCGTTCGGCGGGGAAGATGGTGCGGTCGACCTGGTCCTTGCCTTCGAGCTTGAGCCAGTCCTCGTAGCGATCCTTGCGAAAATCGGCGGGGAGGAGGAAGGTGAGACGGTCGATGGCTTCGGCGCCGGATTGGACGCGGGCCTGGATGAGGCGCGGCTGAAAATCGCCGGTCATGGGCGGCAGGTTGCGCTCCTCGGTATGGCGCTCGCCTTTCGAATCGGTCCAGGCGAGGCGCACCAGCGGGTTGGCAGCGGGCTTGGCGTAGAACTCGACGTGGACGCGGCCGTCCTTGCCGTCTTCGGACGGGTGCACGATGGGAATGATGCGGCCGGTGTAGGCGATCGGCCGGCCTGCTTCGAGATCGCCCACCATGCTCAGAAAATTGGCGGTGGAATAGAACGTGTCTTCCTGCAGCGCCTCGAGCGCGGAGATGCGTTCTTTGTCCAGATCGAGGTTGTAATCGGGCTCGCTCATGTGAATGTCGAGCGTGAGAGTGTCGAACGGCGGCAGGTATTCGGGGCGGATTTCGCCGTGGGACTGCGCCATGACGAGGCGGTAAATGCGCGGGAGGGTCAGGTTCTGGTAATGCTCCCAAAACGTTTCGATATCGGTCTTGACGCGCTCGTTCAGCACCGATTTCCCCGCGACGTCCAGCCGCACCCAGCCAGTTTCCACCTCGACCTCTTCATAACGCGGCAGCACGCCGTTATAGGGCTCGGCGACGGTGGCCACGCGGAAGGAGCGCGCCAGGATCCGGGTGCCGGCGGCGTCGAAGGCGTGCACGCGATAGGTGGCGCCATCGGCCGGCGGGTCCATCCGGCTGAGAGAAATGCGGTCGAGCGGGATATCCAGCTTGCGCGCCAGCATTTCATCCACGGGATAGAGTTCCTGCACCCAGCGGGCGTCGGTGTGCATGGCGCGCATGTTGGTGGGGTCGATGTTTTTGGCGAAGTCGATTTTGACGGCGGCGACCGGTTTGCCGGCAAGGGCCGGCGCGATTTCGTCCATCAGCCAGCTATAGCCCTGCTTGTAAGCACACAGCACTTCCACCGAGAGCTTGCGCGGATTGGCGCCGGCTTTGGACAGCATGTCGCGGAGCTGGGCTTCGAGCTTGTGCCGCTGGCCGGGGCCTTCGCTCAACCGCGCGGTGAGGGTAACCTCCTGGCCAGCGACGATTTTGGACGACGCGGCGCGAACGGTATCGAGCAGGCGACGGCCTTCCCACGGAATCGGGATGTCTTCGGTGAAGGTGGGTGCGGCCTGGTGGAATGGGTAACCAGGCGATTCGAAATGCAGGCTGGGACCGGTGGCGCAGCAGGCGGTACCGGCGCGCAGGCTGGCGGTCTTGACGCCGGCGGCGACGTGCCATTGGCGTTCGATCTGGCGGCGGATGAATTCGGCCAGACGGGGATCGGCCAGGTCGGTATAAACCTCGGCCTTCACGTCGCGGATTCCGGCCGGAGCGGCGGCTTTCATCCAGCGATCCAGGTGATAGAGCGCGGCGGCAGCCTGGCCGGAACTGGAGTGAAGAGAGAAGAACCGGTGCAGGTCGTAGCGGATTTCTTCGATGGAGAGGAACTGCTTGCCCTGTTCCCAGAGATTGGGGAAGCGGTCGGCGAGGGCGCCGATGGCGGCTGTCTGGCCGCGGTCGTCGCCCATCGCCAGCACGGCCGAACGCCGGCCAAAGGCGTCGTCGACGATGCGCACCTCGCCCTCGCCGGCGGCGAGCGGCGTTTCCGACTCACCCGCGGCAGTATCCTGGGCGCGCATTTTTCGTTCGGCTTCGCGGGCCAGCGGGGAGTCGCCGGCGAGGAGGGCGTGGGCGCGGACTTCGCGAGGTGCGGCTGACTCGGCGGCAGCGGCGATGGGCAAAGAGATGCCGGTGGTTTCGAGGCCCAGTCGGGCGGCCAGGTTGGCCAGGGCGATTCCCTCGCGTCCGGCCGGTACGTACAGGCGGGCGTTGCTGGAGCCGGGGATGGGGATGCGTCCGGCAGGTCCGAACAAACCGCGGCTGGTGTAGAGCGTGGCCAAGTCGAGGCGGGTGGGGCCGGCAGCGGCGCCAGCTTCACCGCCGGGCGCGGATTCGGTTGGGGAGTTTTGTTCCGCTGCGGCGTTAGGCGCGGGCGCGTTCGGTTCCGGCTGTGTGCTCTCGGCGGATTCGCCGCCCACCACCGCCAGGCTGTGAACGGCTGCGAGCCGTGGCGATGCCAGCGCGCGCTTGAGTGCGTCGGCGGTGATGCCCGTAGCGCGCAGATAGGCGCGATGCACGCCCGTCTTGCCATGCAGATACGAGACGCCCGCCAATTCCACGCTGGCGCCGGGAGCGGATTCACGCAGAACTTCGACGATGGCCGTCAGCTTTTCGCCGGAGGGACGCCAGATGTACGGGGCGCGGGCGGAATACGCGCCGGCTGCGGCGAGCAGGCCCGCGTCGTCCGCGCCGACCACCGCCAGGTCGCCGGCAATGGCGAAAACGCCGCCCTCATCGGCGGCAAGGGGGAAGGCTGCCAGGCCGGCGACCGCGGATGTGGGCACGGCTTCCTTCCCTATCCAGATGCGCGGGCCGCCGGCGCGGTCTTCGTCCGCGGACGCCACCACCGGCGGCGTCAGTCCCGTGGAGCCGTAGGCAGCGCGCGCGGCCAGGTTCGCTGCGGCGGTATTCTGCGCGGAAGAAGGGTTCGCCGGGACCACGATTCTGCCATTCAGGATGTCGGCGATGCCGTCAGCGTTGGTGTCTTCCAGGAACCATCCCAGGGCGAAAGGGTCGGCCAGATGGCTGGATGCGGGCGGTTGGAAGGCGAATGCGGCGGCGGCCAACAGCAGGATGAGGCCGGCATGAGACCTTGTGAAAAAGAACCGAATCGCAGGCGGGACCGCCTGCGCCACCCAAGCGGGTAAACTCGTCATCGTTTCACCACAGTGAGCGTCACCTCGGAGGCATAATGCCGCGAGTGATGCACCGAGTTGTGCGCCACCACTCCTTTCGACTCGTCGTAGTTGTTGCCGCCGGTATTCAGGTTGCGATCGAAGCGGGGGAAATTGCTGCTCGAAACCTCGATGCGAAT
>JBEKZL010000412.1:0-4848 GCA_049509915.1 Bryobacteraceae bacterium
TTCGCGCCTCCGGCTTCCGATGAAGTGCTTGAAGGCCGTGTCCTCAGCATCACCGCCAAGGACGTGATCGTCGATTTCGGATACAAATCGGAAGGCCTCGTCCCCATCGAACAATTTCAGACTCCGACCGGTGAAATCTCGGTGCATCCCGGCGACGCCGTGGAAGTCATGATCGAGCACGGCGAGCAACCCGAAGGCTACGTGCTGCTCTCGCACACGCGCGCCATGCGTCTCAAAGTCTGGGACACGCTCGAGAAGGCTTTCCAAGAACAACTGGTTCTATCCGGGCGCGTGCTGGGCCGCGTCAAAGGCGGTCTGGCAGTGGATGTGGGCATCAAGGCTTTCATGCCCGGTTCGCAGGCGGACCCGCGCCCCCTGCACAACCTGGATGCCTTGATCGGACAGGATATTCCGGTACGCGTGGTTAAGCTGAACCGGCGGCGCGGCAACGTGGTGGTTTCGCGCAAAGCCGTAGTGGAAGAGGAGATTCACGACCGCAAGGCGGCCACCCTGGAACATCTGGAAGAGGGCGCGGTCGTCACCGGCACGGTGAAGAACCTCACCGACTACGGGGCCTTCATCGAACTCGGCGGAATTGACGGCTTGCTGCACGTCACCGATATTTCCTACGGCCGCATCAACCATCCCTCCGAAGCCTTGCACGTGGGCGATACGGTGACGGTGAAGGTACTGAAGTTCGACCGCGCCAAGGAACGCGTGTCGCTGGGAATGAAGCAGCTCGAAGCCAACCCGTGGGACAGCGTGGCGGAACGATACATGGTAAATTCGCGGGTGATCGGCAGGGTGGTCAACGTCACCGATTATGGCGCTTTCGTGGAATTGGAACCCGGCGTGGAAGGCCTGATCCACATCAGCGAGATGACATGGTCGCGACGCATGAAACATCCCTCCAAAGTGGTCAAGCCCGGCGATCAGGTGGAGACCGTGGTCCTCGAAGTCCATCCCAAGGAGCGTCGTATTTCTCTCGGGCTGAAGCAACTCGAGGCCAACCCCTGGACCACCATCGACAGCCGCTACAGCGTGGGTTCGGTGGTGGAAGGCAGGGTCCGGAATATGACCGAGTTCGGGGCCTTCATCGAAATCGAGGAAGGCATCGACGGGCTGGTCCACGTGTCGGACCTCTCGTGGACAAAACGCGTGAAGCATCCTTCCGAAGCGCTGAAGAAGGGTCAGATCGTGCAAGCCGTAATTCTGAACATCGATTCGGCCTCGCATCGGCTGTCGCTGGGCATTAAGCAGTTGCAGCCGGATGCCTGGGAGAGCTATTTCCAGGCGCACCAGGTGGGCGACTCGGTCCACGGGCGGGTCTGCCGCTTGGCGAGTTTCGGCGCCTTCGTGGAACTGGCCGAGGGGGTGGAGGGTCTGTGCCACTTTTCCGAGGTCCCCGGGTACACAGGCCGGCGCGGGAGCGAAACGCCCCCCTTGACGGTGGGCCAGGAGTTCGACTTCAAGATCGTTAAAATGAGCGAAGCCGAAAAGAAAATCGGTTTGAGCCTGAAAGCCGCCGCCGAAGACGAAGAACACACCCGCCTGGCCGATTACCAACGCCAGGCCGCCGCCGCCACTTCCACCATCGAGGAAGCCATGAGTCTGAAAAACAGGGGTACCGAGTAGCTTGCAAAATGTCTGTAACCAAGAGATACTGCGGTTTCGTGAGGGCATGACGCCCTGGAGAAGATAATGACGAAAGCCGATCTGATTGAAGAAGTCTCCCGCGTGGTTGAGATGACCCGGAAGGAGTCCGAGGTGATCGTGGAGGCCATTTTCGACAGTATCGTGCGCTCGCTGCGTACGGGCGACAAGATCGAAATCCGCGGTTTCGGAAGTTTCCGGACGCGCCAGCGCCAGCCGCGCATCGGCCGTAATCCGAAAACCGGCGCGCGAGTGGAAGTGCCCGCCAAGAAGATCCCCTACTTCAAACCGAGTAAGGAATTGAAAGACGTAGTAAATAACTCCGCCACGGCCAGCGCGCCGCCGGCCGCCGGACCCATGGCCAACCCATAGCGCCGGGCCGGTCCAACTGTCATGGATTATCTCTGGACACCCTGGCGATTTCAGTATGTCGCCGGGGCGGCGAAGCCCGCCGGCTGTGTATTCTGCGCCGCAGCGGGAAGCGGAGACGATCGCGAATCACTGGTAGTGCACCGCGCCACCCATCATTTCGTCATCTTGAACCGCTTTCCTTACACCAATGGACACCTGATGGTGGTTCCCTACGCCCACCTGGCGAACCTGGAGGAATTGCCGCCCGATGCGGCGGCGGAGATGATGCGGCTGGGCCAGCGCGCCGTGCGCCATTTGAAATCGCTGTACCGGCCCGACGGCCTCAACCTGGGCATGAATCTGGGCCAGGCCGCCGGCGCCGGTATCGCTTCCCATTTGCACCTGCACGTGCTGCCGAGGTGGATGGGCGACACGAATTTCATGACCACCACCGGTGAGACGCGCGTCATGCCCGAAGATCTGGAGATCACGTGGCAAAGACTGCGCCATGCCTTCGGCTCATGCCCCGAGTCCGAGCCGCGACCGTGAAACGGTTGCGGGCGATTGGGACGATTATTTCCTGACAGCCGTCAGCGCCGTTCCGCGATTGCATCCGAGTCCCCGCGCCTGGTAAATCGCCAGGGCTTGGTGCGGGTGTTCGGCGGAGGGTTCAGAAACCGTAGCAGCGCTTTTCCCTCGCCTGTGAGTTCGAGCGATACCTCGACCGGCGGTTCACCCGGCGCGCCTGAGTCCGGCAGCTCGAACAACAGCCGGGAACCCACGATGCGCGCTCTCCTGATGCTTTTTTCCCGGTTGTCCGCCGATGCTCCGATCAGATTGCCGGCCTTGTCCACTTCGATGTGTCCCGTGGATATGGCTCCGAAAATCCTCCCCTTGTCTTCCACTTTGAGAACCGCGAAAACCGCGCCGTGAAAGCGGGCTTCCCACACGCCCGGAAACGCCCCCGCGCTCTCTTGCGCGACCGCCGGCAAGGCGCATAGCAACCATGCCGCGACCCCCAGCGGAAGCCAGCCTTTTCGTCGTACCACGCGGTTGCCAAGGCACGCCGCATTCCAGCTTATTAACCCGTTACAAATGTTCCCAACCCGAGCGCCAATGCGAGCCGCCGCCGCTACAGGTGTGAAGGCATTTCCAACGGCGGCGTACTGCTTCTGTTCACTCTGGCCCAGGCAGCGGCGGCTGCAAGCGTGGCGCAGGCACTCCCCGCCCCGCGGCAAAAAGCTTACGATGAAAGGAAGGGCAAGAACATGGCGAAGCTCGATACGATCTCGGACATCGACTGGATGGCTTGCGAGCTGATCGAACAGATTCCCGGCAAGGTGTCGGGCCGGCCGGTCGTGCGCGGAACGCGCATCATGCCGGACCCCATTGTGAACAGCTACGATCTCGGCGACAGCGTCGACGAAATTCATGAGGGCTTCCCCACCCTTTCGGCTGCCCAGATCAAGCGGCTGATCGAATTTGCCCGCGCCCAACGGCAGCAGCACAACCTGTGAAGGTGTTGCTCGACGAAAACCTCGACCACCGGCTGCGCAAGAGCCTCGGCCCCCGTGAGGTCTTCACCGCCAGCTATAAGGGTTGGGATGGACTCAAGAACGGCGACCTTTTACGGGCGGCCGAAGATGACGGCTTTGACGTACTCATTACCGGAGATCAGACGCTTTGCTATGAGCAGAGCTTGATGGGGCGACGGCTGGCAATCGTGGCAGTTTCCTCCGTTGAGTGGCGAATCATCAAAAACCACTTGCCGCGGATCGTAGCCGCCGTCGATAGCGCTATCTCCGGTTCCTTTCAGACAGTCGAGTGCGGAACATTCAGCCGAAAGAAGACCATCGACGAGTAAGCTCCCGCCTTCCACGAGAGGCGGGTTGTGGGGTTGCGGCCCACTTTCGATAGGACCTCGTGCACAGGAAACGCCTGATATGCCGACCCGCCCGTGCTGCCTGCTAGCAGCGGACCGGCGTCTTCGGCGCCCGGCCTTCCCTGCGCGGATGGTAATCTTATGTAGACTTCGAAGTCCAATTCCAACCGAGGCTGGGACGGCGGCATGAAGGTGGCGGATTCGCTTGCGACCAAGACGACGAAAACGGCGTGGTTGGCCTTTGCCTTGCTGGTGGTTTCGGTCGCCATTAACTATATCGACCGCACCAATCTTTCCGTGGCGGCGCCGGGATTGCGGACAGAGCTCCACCTGTCGCCGGCCCACCTGGGACTCTTGCTCTCGGCGTTTTTCTGGACTTACGCGTCGTTCCAGATTGTGTCCGGGTGGTTGGTGGACCGTTACGACGTCAACTGGGTTTTTGGCCTCGGTTTCCTGGTCTGGTCGGGGGCGACGGCGGTGACCGGTTTCGTAGGCGGGTTTGGGGCGCTGTTTGCGCTGCGGCTGGTGCTGGGCGCGGCCGAATCGGTGGCATACCCTTCCTATTCGAAGATCATCGCTACACGTTTCCCGGAGCACCGGCGAGGCCTGACGAACGCCCTCATCGACGCCGGCTCGAAAACCGGGCCCGCTCTGGGGACTCTGATCGGCGGGCTGGTCGTGGCGCGGTACGGGTGGCGAGCCCTGTTCTTGATTCTGGGCTTTGGTGCGATGCTGTGGGTCCCCTTATGGGTTGTTTGGGCGCCGCGCACCAAGACCGAGGACAGACCCCTACGCCACGAAGGGCCGGGCTTCCGCCGGATTCTGCGGGAGCGGTCCGCGTGGGGCACATTTTTTGGGCTGTTTGCCATCGATTACGCGTGGTACTTTCTGATCACCTGGCTGCCCACCTACCTGGTTGTGGAGAGGCACTTCTCCATGCAAATGATGGCCGTCATGGGCTC
>JBEKZL010000413.1:0-5763 GCA_049509915.1 Bryobacteraceae bacterium
GTGCAGTTGACGGTGGAGCTGATCACGCCCATCGCCATGGACAAGGGGCTGCGCTTTGCGATCCGCGAAGGCGGCCGCACGGTGGGCGCCGGCACGGTGAGCGAGATCATTAAGTAAGCGGGCGCGCGCCCGGCAGGAGTCAATCGATGCCGCGAGATATCATTACGTTCCAATGCACGGAATGCAAGAACCGGAATTATTCGTCGACCAAGAATAAGAAGACCACCACTGAACGCTTGGAACTGAAGAAGTTCTGCCCGCACTGCCGCAAGCACCAGCCGCATCGGGAGACCAAGTAACCGCTGACGTTCGGAATTCTGTAGAATAGAGGTTGCCCCCGGCCTCGGGCGTGCGGAGTATAGGGGCGTAGGTTTAACGGCAGACCAGCGGTCTCCAAAACCGCGAGTGGGGGTTCGAATCCCTCCGCCCCTGCCACTAACCCACGAAGGGAATCGAATAGGGGAAGTTGACGGAAGTAATATGGCCGACGAAAAGAAGAACTGGATCGAATCCGCTAAGGATTACGTGAACGATCTGAGGCTGGAGATGCGGCGCGTTTCCTGGCCCAATCGCAAGCAGGTGGAAAGCACCACCGGTGTGGTGATTTTTTCAGTGTTCGCCTTTGCGGCCTATTTTTTCGTCGTCGATTCGCTGGTAGGCAAGATCGTTAAGGGCATCCTCGCGTATTTCTCGAAGTAGGCGATATATGGAAGAAGCAGACGAAAACTTGCAGTTGGGCGATGCGGAATCGCCAGAGCCCGGTGCGTCCGAGTCGGTGCCCGCGCCCGCTCCTGGAGCCGCCGCGCCGGCCTACGACGACTCGTCTGCCAAGAAGTGGTACATCATCCACACCTACTCGGGGTTCGAGAATAAAGTGGCCGAGTCGTTGCGGACACGCGCCGATGCATTCGGATTTGGCGACAAAATCGGCCAGCTCCTCATCCCGACCGAGGAAGTGGTCGAGTTGCGCAATGGCAAGAAAGTCACCAGCAAACGCCTGGTTTATCCCGGCTATGTGCTGGTGGAAATGGAAATGAGCGACGAGTTGTGGCACGCGGTGAAGGATACGCCCCGCGTAACGGGCTTCGTCGGCGGCGGTAATTCGCCCGTGCCGCTGAGCGCCGATGAAGTCAACCAGATTCTGTACCGGCAGGCGTCTTCGGCGGAGCGGCCGCGTCCCAAGATGACGTTCGAGAAGAACGATTCGGTTCGCATCATCGACGGGCCGTTCGCTAATTTCTCCGGCAAGGTGGACGAAGTTAACCCCGAGCGCGGCACGCTCCGCGTCATGGTCACGATTTTCGGACGCGCCACGCCGGTGGAGTTGGAATTCCTCCAGGTGGAAAAAGTCTAAAGGATTCGGATTGGAAGCATGGCAAAGAAAGTTACCGGTAGTGTGAAATTGCAGATCCCGGCGGGCAAGGCGACGCCGGCGCCCCCGGTGGGCACGGCGCTTGGTCCCCAAGGCGTGAACATCATGGATTTTTGCAAGGCGTTCAACGCCAAGACGTCGGCGAAAGACCAGGAAGGCCTCATCATCCCGGTCGTCATCACGATCTTTTCGGACCGTTCCTTCACCTTCATCACCAAGACTCCGCCGGTGCCGGTGCTGATCAAGCGTGCCGTCAACCTGGCCAAGGGTTCGCCCGAGCCGCACAAGACCAAGGTCGGCAAGATTACCCAGAAACAGGTGGAAGAGATCGCCAAGATCAAAATGCCCGACTTGAATTGCTTCGATTTGGAAGCCGCCATGCGCTCGGTGGCAGGCACCGCCCGCAGCATGGGCGTGGATGTAATTTAGGTTGGCGTGATCTAAAATAGAGTTTTGCTGCCTAGGTATGCGGATGTGGCGGAATTGGCAGACGCGCTAGATTCAGGTTCTAGTTCTCGCAAGGGAGTGAAGGTTCAAGTCCTTTCATCCGCACCAAAATTCAGTGGCTTACTTTCGGCTCACGCGCCGCTGGAAAAGCTGGATGGCCGGCGTCTGGGCCGAGGGAACATATTCCAGCACTACCCCCCGCTTTTTCAACGTGTCCACCAATGCCCCCACAGGGATACCCTGCACCGGCGTGCCACCCGAAATGGCCAGCCTGGCGGCCACGCCGGCAGCCTGGCCGAGGATCATGTACTGCGGCTCCATGCGCACCGACGAATACGCCACATGGCTGGCCGAGAAGGCTACCGGCACCAGGAGATTGGTGGCATCCGCCGCGTTGGGCAGCATGATCCGATAAGGGATCTGATACGGGTTCACAGCCACTTGCATGTCGCCCTCGTTGCGAACAAATCCATCCGGCCCCAGGATGCGCTCCACGTTGTGCGAATCGCTGTTATAGGAGCCCATGCCGACCGGGTCGGGCTTGGTCAGCTCGGTCTGAAGATCCTTCTGCACCATAACGTATTCGCCCACCATGCGGCGCGCCTCGCGGATGTATAACTGGTTCGGCCAGTTGCCGCTATCGGTGAACTCGTCTTTGCACAGGCCCCAGCGATTGATCTCCCTCCGGAGGCTTTCGGGCACCTGTGGATCGGTTGCCAGGAAATAGAAGAAGCCCTGCACGTAATCCTTGTGCTCCTTCCAGATCTCGGCCCGGCGGGCGTAGCTTGCATCGGGATAGTCCCAACTGCCACCGATGTAATCGGTAGAGAAAGGCCCCTGGTTGTTGACGTCAGCCTTGCCGTTGGGAAGGCGGTCTAGTTTGATCACCGAATCGAGCGTGGCGGCTCGTCCCTCGGCCTTTTGGCGCGCCTGTAGCAAACGGGCAAACAGGGCGTAGCGCCGGGGATCGTAGCCTGCCGGAGCGGCGAAGGGAACCTGGTTCTGGGGAACCTCGGATAGGCACATGCGGTAGTTGTAGGCCTGTACCGCCTTGTCGGCCGTTCCCGGCGCGGGAGTATGCCGAGCGGAGATCCCGGGCAGAAGGCGGCCTTCCGCGTCGTAGGGCGGGATATCGACCAGAAACTGATGGAACGGAGTGCGGTCGCGCACGCCCGCCAGGGTCTCCTGGTACTGGGAACTGCCTTCGCGGCCATACGTGTACC
Organism: Bryobacteraceae bacterium; assembly: GCA_049509915.1. Classification (GTDB taxonomy): domain Bacteria; phylum Acidobacteriota; class Terriglobia; order Bryobacterales; family Bryobacteraceae; genus JBEKYD01. Next base: position 3,043 of record JBEKZL010000413.1, read on the forward strand.
TCACGCCGGCCTGCGCCATCAGATCGCCTTCATAACTGGAATCGATGAACACTTTGGCGGTGAACGAGTCGCCGTTCTCCACGAATATCTCGGCCACCTCCGCGCCGGTTTTGCGCACGCCGCCCTTCTCTTTCAGGCAGCTTTGCTGAAAGAGCTGGACTCCCGCCTCTTGCAGCATTCCGCGAAAGATGTCCTCGGCCACGTGCGGCTCGTGGATCCAGCCGATCTCCTGTCCGTAACGCGACAGTTGATAATGCCGGCCGACGCGCAGATAAAACTCCAACGCGTACCCACCGATGACTTCCTTCTTGCCGTAGTCCGTCCAGCCAAGGCCACCCGACACCATGCCGCCGACATGTTGGCCAGGTTCGAGCAAGGCCGCGTTCAGCCCTTCACGGGCGGCGGAGACTGCCGCAATGACGCCTCCGGCGGTGCCACCATAGACCACAACATCGAAGGCGTGGGTCGCCCCCGGCGATGCGAAGGGAAGGGCAAGCAGCACGAAGAATATGTTCTTCATAGCGGTCACCGCAAATAGTAACGTGAAATGGGAGAGGCGGGTGCGCCCGACCCTCCTTGTCGCGCCATTCAGGAACTTGCGCAGGGCCGCAGGGCGCGGCTGAAACCGCTATTTACCGATCTTGGTGCCGATGACCTCTCCCGAGATGACGATTTCCACCCGCCGGTTCTGCTGCCGGCCCTCCGCCGTGCCGTTGTCGGCGATGGGCATGGATTTGCCGAATCCGGCCGCGGTCAAGCTGGAATCGGGCAATCCCTGTTGGATCAGATACTTACGAACCGAGTCAGCTCGCTGCTCCGAGAGTTTCTGGTTGAACTCATCGCTCCCGGTGCTGTCGGTGTGCCCTTCAATGGCAAGATTCAGTCCCGGATGAGCCACCACAATGCCGGAGAACCTGGCCAATTTTTCACGGGCGACTGGTCGAAGGTCGAATTTGGCGGTATCGAACAGTACATCGGCCATATTGACGACGAGTCCACGCGGCGTGTCCCGGGTATCGAGGATCCGGTTGAACTGATCGAGCAACTGGGCGCGGAGAGCCTCGGCGGCCTGGCGGGCTTGTTCGGCTTCGGCCTGGGCCGCCGCTTCCTTGGCCTTCAGCGCCTCGGCCTCGGCATTCGCTTTGGCCTGCTGTGCCTCGGCCTCGGCCTTGGTTCGTGCCGCCAAAGCCTCCGCATCGGCCTTCTCCTTGGCCAACGCATCAGCTTGGGCTTTGGCCTTGGCCGCCTGCGCGTCGGCTTCCAGCTTGGCTTTGGCGGCGGCGAGTTCAGCTTCCGCTTTCATCGCCGCTTCGCGGGCGGCAGCCAGTTCAGCCTGGCGCTGGGCTTCCGCATCGGCCCTTCGCCTCGCTTCCGCCGCCTCGGCCGCCGCTTTGGCCTCTGCCTCGGCCTTGGCTTTGGCGGCCGCCGCCTGCCGCTCCTGCGCGATATGTTCCTCCTGCTGGCGTTGAACGGCGAGAGACCGGGCATCTTCGGCGAACTGCACCGACTGCCGCGCGGCCGAGACGATCGCCGCGCTGCCGGCCTTCCGCGCCAGCGCGTCCTCGGCTTTCTTCAGACTCGCATTCATCGTGGCGAAAATATCCGGTGCGTACCGATCCAGGGGAACGTGCTTGAGATCGACCGACAGCGCCAGCGGATTCCCCAGCCGCTGATACTGGGCTCGCGCCATCAATTTGTACTCGTGGATCGGCAGCACCTCCCCTTTCGTATCCTTGCGAATCTCGTTTTGCAGCACCAGAATCTCGCTGGGCTGGTGAACCGCGAAGTACGGCTCGGCGGTGACGAACAGGGAGAAGGCCTGCAACTGAGTGGTCGTCTTGAGCTTGCCTTCCCCGGCGCTGTTGATGCGGATTTCACCGAGGTTATAGGTGCTTCCCTCCGGGGACACGGCCCACAGCACATAGGTAAGAAACGACGCGCCGAACTTCGTCGGTTGCGCCAGGCTCTTGACCTCCGCCTCGACATCCGTCACCCCCTTTCTGGCTTCCACTTTGGCTTCGCCGTAGGCCTCGCGGACGGCGCCGGTGGTGATCAGGGTGACCTTTGTCGTGCCTCCGCCGACGCGGTAACTTATGGCCTGGACCGGCTTGTTGGATGGATCGGGTGCAAACCCGCTTTCCGGGGCCTGCCCGGCGGCCACCCCGATTACCAACAGCGGCAACAACGCCACGGTCGCGCTCTTCATGGTCGTTTCCCCCTGATTCGAGACGCTCTTGCAAAACTCAGCCGGTCCGCTGGATGGCGAGCCGCGCTGCTATGAGACATGAATACCGAAGACTTCATCGCGGTCGGACGCGAGAATTCTCGGAATTTCAGTGTACTCGACTGGGCATTTTCTTGGCAAGAACCGGCGCCAGACAGGCGTTCTACGGCAAACCGCACCCTCGGAAGCTGTGAAAAAATCACCAATCGCAGGCGGAACCGCCTGCGCCACCAAAGCAGGTGCATTGTTTTCAATGGTGGAGCAGGCGGTTCCGCCTCGATGCGCGTTTCGGAGAGTTTTTTTCACAGCTTCTCGCGGTCGCGGCTCGGTAAGTGACTGAGAACACGCGGCACTCGACCGAATACTCTACTTGCGCATCACGCTTTCCGTTGCAGCAGAAACAGGGTGAGGTATCTCTTCACGTTCCCGGTGATCAGGAACTGCTCGCGCACGTGCTCATGGCCCATCTCTCCCAGCCGCGCGGCGATTTCCGGGTG
>JBEKZL010000414.1:0-4646 GCA_049509915.1 Bryobacteraceae bacterium
TTGAGAATGCGCCTGGCCGCGTTTTCCTTGGACTCCTGGCTAAAGACACGGTTCTTTCGAGACAACGTCGACTCCTTTCCATTTAATGAAAAGTGTCCCTAATTTCCGTGTCTCAATTTTGGAGATACCGTCGAACGGGTTGTCCCCGGCGGCGTGGAGAAAGGCGGGTGCGGCCAGGATGGAGGCAAGAGCAAAGATCAGCGGCATCGCCGGAGAATGCCCGTGTGACAAGGCGGTGGGGGTGATCATGCCTCACTATAACGAATTTCCTTCTTGAACGAATTCCCTTCTTGAGCGCCTGGAGTCCTTTTGGAAACAACCGCCTTCGTCGGATGTGGAAATGGCGGCTCGGGCCGCGATCTACTTGATGGTGCCTTTTTGGGCCGCGTCCACGGAGACGCCGTTATCGCGCAGCGGGCGGCCGGTGGCGAATTCGAGCGCGGCCTTGCTTTCAGCCCAGCGCTTCGCACTCGTAGCCGGCCAGGCGGCCGGCGGGATCGAGCAAGAGGCGGTAGATGGGAACCTGGAACGAAGCCCAGAGCGCGGCCCGGTCGGCGGCGCACAAGGGCGGTTCGTCGGGGCTGCATAGCACACAGACCGAGCGGGAGACGCGCGTACCGCGAACCGCCGCGCGGGTCAACTCATCGAGCCTGCCGGCGAGAACCGCGCAACGCGAGACGCGAGGGCCGGCAAGGGTGATGGCCAGGGCCGGAAACAGAGGATGGCGGAGACGGCGCCAAAAATAGCCAGTTCATGACTATGGATACAGTGGCGCCGGGAGCCGGAAAATCTCGGCGAAAAATGGAGGTAGAGCGGGGCGGGACGGCAATTCGGCGCCCGCCAGGCGCGCTGGCCCGCGCCGCGATGCTCCACGTCCTGGGGCGGGCAGTGATAGTTTAAGGTCTGAAATAACTTGTTATGAAACTCTTGATATTCTGACTGCCTTGGGTTAGGATCGAACCGACCGCCATTTGCGGGTCGCTGAGCCCACTGCGTTTGTGAGTGCGCTGAGCTTCGAGACCCTTCTAGCGGCCGGATTTGTGGGCCGGCCACTTATGGAGATTCTTGCGGTGCCCGTGCCAAAGTGCCAGATAGGAGATGGATTATGTACCCGTCACCAAGGCTCATGGACGGCTGGCTCGGTCGCGTAGTCGTCTTCGCGCTATTGGCCCTCCCGGCAATTGCACAACAGATATCCTTTAAGCCGGCCGTCGACTATCCGGTCCCGGTGCCGACTCAGATGGTCGCGGCAGATTTCAATCACGATGGCAAGGTTGACCTGGTTGTAATTACCACCGCCCTAGCCAAAACACCCAAAACGCCTTTGCTTTCTTCGCGGGAAACGGTGACGGCACGCTCCAGCCGCCCGTAACATTCAGCATCCCGGGTGCGGGTGCCGACACCGTTGCCGCGGCTGATTTCAACGGTGACGGCAATCTCGACCTCGTGTTCGCGCAGGGAACAAGCACGCCCTACGGTTTCGGAACCCAGGTCTCGGTTTTTCTCGGGGATGGGAAGGGCGGATTCACGCTCCGCACGCAATTCACGACAGGAGGCAGCGACGCTATCGTCGCAATTGGCGACTTTAACAACGACGGGAAGCCCGATCTGGCGGTAGAGTCGGGGGATGCCGGAGAGACGTTCATTTATCTGGGTGTCGGCGACGGTACTTTTGTTGGCGCAGGGGCCCTGAATGCATCGGGGTACTTAGCGGTTGCTGATCTCAACAACGACGGGAACCTGGACATAGCTGTGGCCGTTCCCGGCGGTAGCGCCGTATTGGTGTTCCCTGGCGACGGTACAGGAAACTTCGGCCCGCCCGTCTCACTGCCTGTTGGCGCTAACCCGTCGTGGGTAGCTATCGGCGATTTCAATGGCGACGGCAAGCCCGATATCGCTTGTATTATTGATAGCAGTGCTTCCGTGACTGTTCTGTTAAATCAAGGAGGACTCTCATTCGCCAGCGCAGGCAGCTTCCAGGTGGGGAACGAGCCCGACGGAAGGCTCCTAATCGCGGATTTCAACCACGACGGAAACCTGGACGTCGCCACGGTTAACTTCAGCGGCAGCGTCACGGTGCTGACCGGCGACGGAAGCGGCCATCTCGGAAACCGCGTCGATATACCGATCAGCCTCAATGATAACGGCGGCGCGGCTCCGGACCTCAATGGCGATGGTCTGCCGGATCTCGTCGTGCCCGACCAAATCGAGGGCGCGGTCTCGGTCCTGATCAATAATACCCAGATAGCCCAGGGTCAAACGATCACTTTCACTGGCACGCCGGCTACTGCTGTCTATAACCAGAGCTTTGCAGTTTCCGCTACAGCCAGTTCCGGATTGCCGGTGACAATCACTGCCTCCGGAGTATGCATGCTGGCGGGTAACACGGTAACTATGACCAGCGGCACAGGCACTTGCGCGCTGACCGCTTCCCAGGCCGGCAATGCAAGTTATAGCCCGGCGGCCAACGTGGTGAATACCGTAACGGCGCAAACGGCTATGCCGACCGTGACCTTCACCGGCGCACCGGCCAGTGCGGCATATGGATCCAACTTCGCAGTGGCGGCGGCGACCAACGCGAGCACCACCGCGGCAATCACGGCCAGCGGCGCATGCTCGGTCGCGGGCAGCACCGTGACGATGACGAGCGGCACCGGAAACTGTCAACTGACCGCCAACTGGGCGGCCGATTCAAACTATTCCGCCGCTTCGGCTACGCAATTGACTGTGGCGATCAAAGTGGTGCCGGCAGTCAACTGGTCGAATCCGGCAGCCATCGTCTATGGAACGGCCCTAAGCACTGCCCAGTTGAACGCTACGGCCTCAGCCCAGGGCACGTTCGTCTACAACCCTCCGGCCGGAACGGTACTTTCTCCGGGGAGTAGCCAGACGCTGTCTGTGGCGTTCACACCAACGGCCATCCTGGGTTACACGACCGCCAGCGCCACGGTGTACATCAACGTCGTTTTCACTGGGCTGGCGCCAGCCTCTGGTACTTTATGCAACGGCGCGTATGACGGAACCTTCAAAGGCAATTTGACCGTCTCCGCAGGGCAAACGTGCATCTTTTTTGGCGGTGGCGTGACCGGAAATATTATTCAGACCGGCGGCGATCTTATCCTTATCGGCGCCACCGTTGGCGGAAATGTGCAGGTTCAGGGCGGGGGTATGTTCTCGTTCAGCGCCTCCGCGGTCATCAAAGGCAACCTGCAGGTCCAGGGCGTTCCCGCCGGCTCGGCTCAGAACCTGGTTTGCGGGGTGAACGTGAAGGGAGACCTCCAGTACCAGAATAATGGAGCTCCAATCGAGATTGGCGCGGCGTCGACGTGCGCGGGTGATACCGTGGGCGGGGACATCCAGATTCAAAACAACACCGCGGCGACATCGATATCCGGTAACACCGTCGCCGGCACCCTGCAGGTCGAGAATAACATGGCGGCGACATCGATACTCGGCAACACCGTGGCCGGCAATCTGCAAGTGGAGAACAACCCAGACCCAACAACGGTGTTCAACAACGCTGTCAAGGGGATTCTGCAATGCAGCGGCAATACCGCGATCACCGGCGGCGGAAATACGGCCGCACAGAAGCAGGGCCAGTGTGCGGCGTTCTAGGTTCGGGCTTCGCCCGTGAAGCTACAATCGAGCCATGTCCTCCGATCACGACCGGCTTCAACCGCTGGTGGACATGGGTGAGCAGGTGATCGTCGATACCGAAACCGCGGCCAGGTTGGATGCGTCCCGCGCGAGACCGGGCGAGGATCTCCCCTTTGAGGAAGTCTGGCGCCGGCTCGGGCTGCGATCTATTTGATGGTGCCTTTTTGGGCCGCGTCCAGGGAGACGCCGTTATCGCGCAGCAGGCGGCCGGTGGCGAATTCCAGCGCGGCGCGGGCTTTCAACCAGGAACTCTTGGCGGCGACTTCGGTGGATTCGGCCTGGGCCAGCAAACTTTCGTATTGAATCACGAAGAAGGCCGTGGACGCGCCGACCTCGAAGCGGGCCTGCTCGGCTTCGAGCGATTCCTGCTGGTACTTGCGCGCCTGGGCGGCGGCTTCATAGGAGGAGCGCGCGCGGCGCATGGCGATCAGGGCATCTTCGATCTGCAGGGCTACCAGGTTCTGGAGTTGCTTGTAGCGCACTTCGGTCTGTTTGACCAGGACTTCATCGCGCGCCCGGTCGGCCTCGGCCACGCGGTTGCGCAGGGGAACGGTGACCTGCACGCCGATGGCATAGGTGGGATAGTCGTGCGCCAGCACCTGGGCCAGCGCGCTGCCGTAACCGCCCGAGAATATCTGCTGCAGCGCATAGCCGGTGGCCGGGCCGGCAAGGCCATTATTCTGCAGCGTCCCCACCAGGTCGACTTCCGGGCGGGTGGCATTGCGCGAGCCTTCGAGGGTGATGAGCGAGTTCTCCACCTGGAGGCGGGAATGGTTGATATCGGGCCGGGCCGTCATGGCGTCGGCGATCAGGTCCTGAATCGGGCGCACGTCGTCCTGGGCGGGAATGTCCAGGGTGTCGGTGGGCAGGATGTGAGTGCCGCGAAGCTGTTCATCCTCGTCGCGGGTGAGGACGCGGCGCAGAATGGCCTCCTGTTCGTCGAACAGTCCGCGGGAATTGATCAGGTCCTGGCGGGTAGAATAGACCTC
>JBEKZL010000415.1:0-6041 GCA_049509915.1 Bryobacteraceae bacterium
GCGCGCGCGTAACCTCTCTGGTAAACGCGGGCGTGTGGGTAGACGACCGGCTGGTGCGGGCGCGCTGGATCGCCGGCGCCGACGGAGGCAACTCGGCCGTGCGGCGCTGGGCCGGCCTCGATCGCAGCCGGCGCCACAACCGGCGCTATGGGTTTCGCCGCCATTACCGGATTGCGCCCTGGAGCGAATTCATGGAGATCCATTGGGCGGACGGGTGCCAGATTTACGTCACGCCGGTGAGCGATGGCGAAGTGTGCGTGGTGGCGATTTCGTGCGATCCGCGCCTGCGCCTGGATGCCGCTCTGGCACTCTTTCCGCAGCTCCGCAGCCGGCTGGAAGCGGCTGCGGCGGCATCTTCCGAACGCGGCGGGGTTTCCTGTACCCGCCGCCTCAAGCACGTGTGGAGGGGGAATGTGGCGCTGGTCGGCGACGCCTCCGGTTCGGTCGACGCCGTTACCGGCGAAGGTCTGTGCCTGCTCTTCCAGCAGGCCGCCGCGCTGGCCGCCGCGCTGGCCCGCGAAGATCTTTCCGCCTACCAGGCCGCCCATCGGCGGCTGGGACGGCGGCCCGAATGGATGGGAGACCTGATGCTGATGCTGGACCGCTTTCCGGCGCTGCGCCGGCGCACGATCCAGGCCATGGCGCGCGACCCGCGCCTGTTTGCCCGCCTGCTGGCCATGCACGTGGGCGAGCTTTCCCCGTTCGGCTGTGTCGCGAGCGGACTTTCGCTCGGCTGGGAGATGCTGGTTTGACGATGACGACTTTTCGCTCCGCCCGATGGCAACTGCCAATTTTCGCAATGCTCTTTGCCTGTCCTCTGGCGGCCCAGCAGACGGCCTGGCAGCTGGACGCGGCTCAAACCAAGATCGAGTACACCTTGGGCGACGTGCTCCACACCGTACACGGCACCTTCGCCATCAAGCGCGGCGATCTGCGCTTCGATCCGGAAAGCGGCAAAGCCAGCGGCGATATGGTAGTGGACGCCAAAAGCGGCAATAGCGGCAACTCCACCCGCGACCGCAAAATGAACCGCGAAATCCTGGACAGCGACAAATATCCCGAAATTGTTTTCCGTCCCGACCGCATCCAAGGCATGGTGTCCGCGCAAGGCGTCTCCCAGATTGCCGTGCATGGCACGTTTGAAATCCACGGCGCGGGCCACGAAATCGCCATGTCCATGCAAGTCGAGCCGTTCAATGGCAACTTGAAGGTGGCCGCCCGGTTTGATATTCCCTATCAGAAGTGGGGCATGAAGAACCCGAGCACCCTGTTCTTGCGGGTAGACGACAAGGTGGCCATCACCATTCACGCCGTCTGGCGACCGGCGCGTTGAAAAGGAGCCGGCAGCGGCCCTATACTCCATTTCGGAACCACTTTGGAGCGTTCGGTGCAACCCGAGCCTCACCCCTCGGCGATCGCAGTCCTCGGGCCGCCTTCCGGCACTTCCTTGGGGCACTCCGCGCCGAAGAGTTTGAAGTTCTGCACGAAGCGCGCGGCGAGCGTGGCGTACTTGCGTGCGTAGGCCTCACGGTTAGGCCACGCCGCCGCGGGGTCCAGAATCTGGGCCGGTACGCCCTCGCACTCCACCGGTACCGCAAAGCGGAATACCGGGTCCTCGCGGAATTCGACGCGGTTCAACTTTCCCGCCAGGGCCGCATTCAACAGCGCGCGGGTGTAGCGGATGCTGATCCGCTTGCCCACGCCGAACGGACCGCCGGTCCAGCCCGTATTCACCAGCCAGCAGATCGAGCCGTGCCGCAGCAGCCTCGCTTTCAGCATTTCCGCATAGCGATAGGGATGGTGCACCATGAACGGGCCGCCGAAGCAGGTGCTGAAGGTGATCTCCGGTTCGGCGCCCAGCCCGATTTCGGTGCCCGCGATTTTGCTGGTGTAGCCCGAAATGAAATGGTAAATGGCCTGTTCCGGCGAAAGGCGCGCGATGGGCGGCATCACCCCGCTGGCATCGCACGTCAGGAACACCACGTTCCGCGGATGCCCCGCCATTTTGGGCGGCAGATAATTCTCGATGTAATCGAGGGGGTACGCCCCGCGGGTATTCTCCGTCAAAGCATCGTCGTTGAGATCGAGCCGCCGCGAGAGCGGATCGAGCACCACGTTTTCCAGGATCGTCCCGAAGCGCCGCGTGCAGGCGTGAATCTGCGGCTCTGCCTCGGGCGACAGCCGGATCACCTTGGCGTAGCAGCCGTCTTCGAAATTGAATACGCCGTCTTCGCTCCAGCCGTGTTCGTCGTCGCCCACCAGTTGCCGCGCGGGGTCCGCCGAAAGGGTGGTCTTGCCGGTACCCGAAAGTCCGAAGAACAGCGCCGCATCGCCATCCGGCCCCACGTTGGCCGAGCAATGCATGGGCAGCACGCCCTCGAGCGGCAGCAGGAAATTCAGCACCGTGAACACCGTCTTCTTGATCTCGCCGCCGTACTCCGAGCCGCCGATAATGGCCAGCCGTTGGGCAAAGTGGATGATGATGAACGTCTCGGTGCGGGTGCCGTCCATGATCGGCGAGGCCTGAAAAGACGGCACCGCGATCACCGTGAACTCCGGCACGTGGTGTTTCAGCTCTTCGCTGCGGCGGATCTTCATGAACATATTGCGCGCGAACAGGCTGTGCCACGCCTTCTCGGTGACGATGCGAATCGGCATGCGGTAGCGCGGGTCTGCGCCCGCGTAGCAATCCTGCACGAACACGTCGCGGCCCTGCAGGAAACCCTGGATGCGCGTGAGCAACCCACTGAATTTTTCGGCGCTGAACGGACGGTTGTATTCGCCCCACCAGATGCGGTTCTCGGTGGAATGCTCGCGGACGATGAACTTATCCGCCGCCGCCCGCGCGGTGTGCTTGCCTGTGGTCACCACCACCGGCCCCAGGTGGGAGACGCGCGCTTCGCCGCGGAACACCGCCTCTTCGTACAACGACGCCGTCGGCAGGTTCCAGTAGACGCGGTGCAGGTTCGTCAGCCCATGGTTCTGCAACCCGTAAATGCTCGCCAGTTTGCCGGCTTCCGGCTGCGCCGGAGACGGCAGATCGAGATAAGGATTCATCGCCAGTCCCTCACCAGCTTGCGGTCGCCCAGGAACATTTCATTGGGCGCCGTCGGGTCTACCGCCCAACGAATGCGCTCGATGCCTTCGGTCACCTCCCGCGTGCCGCCGCAGAAACTCAGCCGCAGGTGCCCCTCCATTCCGAACTCGCGCCCCGGCACCGTCACCACCCGCACCTTATCGAGCAGCAACCGCGATAGTTTCTGCGAATCCTTCTCGTAGGCGCTGAAATCCGGGAAGCAGTAAAAGGTGCCTCCCGGCTTAGTCACTTTCACCCCGTCGATGGCCGACAGCCGGTTCACCATTACATCGCGGTTGTTTTCGAGCGTCAGCCGCAAACTTTCGATGGACGACTGCACCCCGTTCAGGGCGCCGACCGCCGCCCACTGCGACGGCGCCGCCGGCCCGGAAGTCTCCTGCGACTGTATGTTCGCCATGGCGCGGATTACTTCCCGGTTGCCGACGGCCCAGCCGATGCGGAACCCCGTCATCGCGTACATCTTCGACACGCAATTCACCACCACCAGCTTGGAGCTGTCCAGGTTGTTCACCTTGCTGAAGTGGTAGCAGTTCGCCGCCGCGCGGCCGTCGAAGACGAGGCGATTGTAGGTATCGTCCATGATCAGGTAAAGGTTCCGCTTCTCGCACAACTCCACCACGCCGGCCACGAACTCGTCAGAGTACACCACCCCGGAGGGATTATTCGGACTGTTGAGGATGATCGCCTTTGTGGACTGGCCCACCGCCTCGGCAAGCTCCTCCACCGTCGGCTCGAAGCCGCCGCCGGACGCCGCCACCGGGACCGGCACGCCGCCCGCCAGCTTGACCATTTCCGGATAGCTCACCCAGTAGGGAACCGGAAAGACGACCTCCTCTTTCGGATCGAGGATGGCGTGAAGCAGCACCATGATGGCCTGCTTGGCCCCGCTTGAAGCGATCACGTTCCCGGCGGCCGCCAGCCGCCCGTAGTGTTCCTCGGTGTAACGGATGATGGCCTTCTTGAGCGCCGGAATTCCGTCCGCCGGGGTGTAGCGCACCTCGCCGGTTGCGAGCAGCGCCGAGCAGCTCACAATCGCGTCCACCGGCGCCTTGCTTCTGGGTTCTCCGCCGCCCAGGTGTATCACCGGTTCGCCCTTTTCACGCAGCAGCGCCGCCGTTTCGTTCAGCTTCAGCGTCGGCGATTCGGAAATCGATCTTGCCAGTTGGCTGAGACTCATAGCCTTTTCCCTTCAGGTAGTCGACTCCCCTTGCAATCTGACGGGGATCACTACATAGTGTAAAGGATTTTCGGATCCGTTACCTGTAGCCATTGCTGATATGTCGCAGCAAAATGATAATTTCCTATTTCGGCAAAGTAGAAATGTCCTGTTGACGGGGTTCAGCCTGAAGGGTGGGCGAAGGACATCTGCTGATGACCCAGACCGACCGAGACCGGTTGGTGGCCTTGAAGAAGGCCAAGAAGAAACTGATCACCCAGAAACAGGCGGCCGAGGAGATCGGCGTGACGGAGCGACAGGTGCGGCGACTCCTGCGCAAGCTGCGGTGGAAAGGAGACGGGGCGGTGAAGCTGCCGGCAGAGACGGAACAGCGAGCGATCCGGGTTCTTTCCGACCCGCAGTATCGGGGCTTCGGGCCGACGCTGGCGGCCGAGTACCTCGACAAGTTGCACCAGATCACGGTGAGCAAGGAGACACTGCGGCGGTGGATGGGGGAGGCGGGATTATGGAAAGCCGGCCATCGGCAGGTAGGGGAGGTGCATCCGTGGCGGCCGCGGCGGAGCCGCTGGGGCGAGTTGGTGCAATGGGACACCAGCACCCACGAGTGGCTGGAAGGACGCGGGGAGCGCATCTATGTGATTTCCATGATCGACGATGCCACCAGCCGGCTATTCGCCAGGTTCGTGCGGCACGACTCCAGCGAGGAGAACCGGCGACTGTTGGGATCGTACCTGGAGCGATTTGGCCGGCCGCTGGCGTTTTATACGGATAAGGCAGGCATGTTTCAGGTCGCGGTCAAGAGCAAACGGCAAGAGCAGCGGGAGGGTCGGGACCGGCCGCAGATGGCGCCGACGCAGATTGAGCGGGCGCTTGGCGAGTTGAACGTGGTGTGGATCGCGGCGCATTCGCCGCAGGCTAAGGGGCGCGTCGAACGCCAATTTTTGACGGCGCAGGATCGTCTGGTAAAAGGCCTGCGAGTGGCCGCGGCGCGCACCATCGAGGAGGCCAATGCCTACCTGGAGAAAGAATATCTGCCTTGGTGGAACCGGACCCTGACGGTGGCGCCGGCCGAGTTGGCCGACGCCCATCGGCCACTAGGTAAAGAGCACGATCTGGCGGCGATTCTGAGCCACGTGGAACAGCGTCAGGTGACCAATGACTACACCGTGCGGTACGACGGAAAGGTTTATCAAATCGACCGCCGGGACATACAGGTTGGAATGCGGAGGGCGTGGGTACGAGTGGAACAGCGATTGGACGGGAGCGTGGCCGTGCAGTTCCAGGGGCGTTATGCGCGCGTGCGGCGCTGCGCGCCGCCGATGCCGGAGTTGGAGGCCATCGGGAAGATGGCGGCCGAAGCCCCGCGCCCAACCCGCAAGGCCGCACGCAAAAACGATTGGATGAAGAACTTCTCGGTGCGGTCCGGCCCATCGCTCAGCCAAGCCATCGAGGTATCCAATGCGCGCGGTTGAGCACCCGCCGCGTGGCAAAAGGCAATTGGAGCGCCGGGCAAAAGCGGCCCGGCGATCTTCGCGCTTTATCTATCCGAAGACCGCTGCTCGAGGACTTCACCGAAGCAGATATGCCCTGAAAAACCAAAACCCCCAGAGCGGGCATCTTATGGCCCGGTTTGACTGGGGGTATAGTGCCGTCTGCTTCGGAGCCAGCCCCGTCGCAGCGGTCTTCGGATCTGCCCCAGGGAGCGCGACTCCCCCAGAACATCGAATCCACTTTAAGCCCACTCTTCCCGCCATCCCCTCAAAACAG
>JBEKZL010000416.1:0-4606 GCA_049509915.1 Bryobacteraceae bacterium
TCCTTTGTCAGTCTCGATATCAACCGCCCCGATCCCGAGTGACCTATGCCCGATAACAGCTTCGACGTGGTTTCCAAGATCGAAATACCTGAAGTCATGAATGCCGTGCAGCAGACTCAGAAGGAGGTCCAGCAGCGCTTCGACCTCAAAGACACACACTCGTCGGTCGTGCTGAACGAGAAAGAGAACAAGATCGCCCTGGCCAGTAAGGACGAGTATAAGCTCAAGGCGGTGATCGAGATTCTCGAATCCAAGCTGGTGAAGCGCAAAGTGCCGCTGAAGGGATTGCAATTCGGCGAGATCATCGCCGCGGCGGGGTCGAGTGTGAAGCAGGAAATCACCTTGCAGCAGGGGATTCCGATCGAAAAGGCGCGCGCGATCGTCAAGACGGTGAAGGACAGCAAGCTCAAAGTGCAAGCTTCGATTCAGGGCGATTTCGTGCGCATTGCCGGCAAGGATCGCGACACCCTGCAGATGGCGATTAAGCTGCTGCGCGACACCGATTTCGGCATCGACATGCAGTTCATCAATTACCGGACGAACTAGCTCTTAACCGAGCCGCGACTTTCAGGGAGCGGTTGCTGCGCCTGAAGCTGCGAAATCCCGAGTAACTTCACATGGCCCGCCGCATCGAATCGTTGCTGCTCCCTGGCCCGGCCGGCTGGTTGGAAGCGTTGCTGGAGGAGCCGGAGGGCGCCCCGCCCGGCTTTGGCGCCTTGGTTTGCCATCCCCACCCGCTCTACGGAGGCACCATGCTCAACAAAGTGGTGCACCGGCTGGGGCGGGGGTTGCGCGCGGCGGGCGGAACGGTCCTGCGATTTAATTTCCGCGGGGTGGGCCGGAGCCAGGGCGAGCACGGCAACCTGACGGGCGAAGTGGAAGACGCTCGCGCCGCGCTGGGCTGGCTGCGCAACCGCTACCCGGACCTGCCCTACGCGCTGGCGGGGTTCTCCTTCGGCAGCCGGGTGATCACGCGTTTGGGTTGCGAGACCGAGGGGGCACGCTTCCTGATGGCCGCTGGATTTCCCACCCGCATGGGCGCGGTCGATTACCTGGAGCGCTGCGGCCCATACAAAATCTTCATTCAGAGCACGCACGACGAGTTCGGCCCCAAGCCGGAGTTGGAAGCGGCCTTTGCGCGCTTCGCCGAGCCCAAGCGCCTGATCTGGGTGGAAGCCGCCGATCACTTCTTTGCGGGCGCACTGGACGAGTTGGAGTGGCAAGTCCGGACGGCGGCGGCGGAAGCGGCGCGATAGGCTGTGGACCGGGGTGGGGAAGACCAGTCTTTTGTGGTCTGTCGTGCGGTGCCCGTCTGCTAACCTGCGAATATGTCTGTTCGCATCGTAACTGTCGACGCGTTTACGGCTGTGCCCTTCGCCGGGAATCCCGCGGCTGTCTGTATCCTCGCAGAAGCGCGTCCGGACGATTGGATGCGCCATGTGGCGCGGGAGATGAATCTATCCGAGACCGCCTTTCTGACGCCCGAAGCCGATGGCTACCGGCTGCGCTGGTTCACGCCGGCAGTGGAAGTGGATCTGTGCGGGCACGCCACGGTGGCGAGCGCCCACGTGCTGTGGGAAGAGGGCCACTTGGCGGCTGACAAGCAGGCGCGCTTTTACACCCGCAGCGGGCTGCTGTCAGCCGCGCGAAGGGGGGAATGGATCGAGCTGAATTTCCCTGCCACGGAGGCCACTGAATCCCAACCGCCGGCGGAGCTGATCGCAGCCCTGGGAGTAAAAGCCAGAGCCGTGGCGCGAAACCGGTTCGATTACCTGGTGGAGGTGGCGAGCGAAGCGGAAGTGCGGGCGGCCAATCCCGATCACGGTGCGCTGAAGAGGATTCCAGTGCGAGGGGTGATCGTGACCGCGCCTGCCTCGACCGCCGGTTTCGATTTCGTCTCGCGGTTTTTCGCTCCGGGCTCGGGCATCGATGAAGACCCAGTCACCGGTTCTGCCCACTGTGCATTGGGGCCATATTGGGCTGCGCGAATGGGCAAACGAGAGTTCACGGCGTATCAGGCGTCGGCGCGAGGCGGAGTGGTGCGGGTGCGAGTGGAAGGCGATCGCGTCCTGCTGGGCGGCCAGGCGGTGACGGTGCTGCGGGCCGAGATGGCGGCGTAAGAAAGCGGTCAGCGCTCAGCGGTCAGCGTTCGGCTTGCCTTATCCTTGGCATAGCAGATATCGTCCAGCTTGCATTCGCCGCACAGTGGTTTGCGCGCGACGCAGAGCGCGCGGCCGTGCAGGATCACCTGGTGCGAGAACAGAATCCACTTCTCCTGAGGAATGATCCTGACTAGGTCCTGTTCGATCTTGACGGGGTCGGTGTGACGGGTTAAGTCGAGGCGGGCGGCAATCCGCGCAACGTGGGTATCCACCACAACACCGGAAGCGAGTCCGTAGGCCGTTCCCAGGACCACGTTGGCGGTTTTGCGCGCCGCCCCGGGTATGGTCAGCATCTCTTCCATGGCGCGCGGCACCTGTCCGCCGAATTCGCCCTGAATCTTCTGGGCGGCGCCGACGATGGACTTGGCCTTGTTGTTGAAGAAGCCGGTGCTGCGGATATCCTGCGCCAGGACTTCGGGACGCACGGCGGCAAAGTCGGCGAGAGTCGGATATTTGGCGAAGAGGCCGGGCGTGACTTCGTTGACGCGCTTATCGGTGCACTGAGCCGAGAGGATGGTGGCCACCAGCAACTGCCACGGGTTGCGGTGGTGGAGGGCGCAAGTTGCGCCGGGGTACATGGCGTCGAGGCGGCGGAGAATTTCGGCCACGCGGGCGGCGCGCTGGGCTGCGGTCTTCGGACGGCTGGGACGCGCCGCGGCCGGTCGGCTGGTTGAGGATTTCACTCTGACGATTATGCCCTATGGCTCGCGCCGGGAGCTAGCGCTATTGGGCACCTTGAAGGGCTGCCGGCGCGGTGATCTGCAAGTCCGTGGTCAGGTTTTGCCAGTCCGCCAGCTCGTAGATCTTCTTCTTCGTATCGAGCGGCGCGCTCAATTCCAGCGAGGTGAACGGCCCCAAATCGGTGGTGAAGGCGAATGAGCCCTGGGAGTCTTCCTCGGAACGCTGTGTGCTGCCCCAAAGACTGACGTTGCCCTTCAGGCCCATCCAATCGGCGGAGGAATGGTTCACCAGCAGGAACCGAACCAAGGTTTTCTCTTTATTCTTCGGATCCGCGACGAACCGAACCCCGGCGACCTCGATGAACTTCTGCGCCGGACTGACGGCCGCGCCGGGCTTAGCGGCCGGATTTTCCACGGCCGCCGCCGGAGACGACGAGCCGTGGGAAGAACCCACCAGACTATAAACGAGCCATAACACGGCACCAAAAGCGACCACCGCCATGATCGTGAGCAGCCATACCGGCAGACTGCGTTTCGGCGGCGGGTAGTATGCCGCGGTTGGTGTCGGCGCGGAGCGTGGTTCGGGCGCGACCGGATAGGACGGCTGCGGAGGAGGGAGCGGAGGGGGCGGCGCAGCCTGAGGCGGAGGCGGCTGAAAGGCCGGGGGAGCGTAGGCCGGGGGCGGGGTGTAGCTTGGAGCAGTCGGGTACCCCGTCGGTGTCGGATAGGACGGCGGTGGCGGGTAACCCTGCGGTGGCAGGTAGGCCGGAGGCGGCGGGTAACCCTGCGGCGGCGGATATGCCTGTGGCGGCGGGCCCGCCGGTAGCGGCGGCGCTCCCGGCGATGGCGGCGCGGCCGGCTGCTGGCCCTGCGCGGCCAGATCGCGGCAGTTGGGGCATTCGTTATATGCGGGCGGAACTTCGCGCCCGCACTGCGGGCATATCCAGGTGAACATTTCAGCCTTTCGCTTCTACTCTACTACCGGCGGTATGCGCATGGGCGGCCGGCGATCACAATGCTCCAAGGGCGGCGAACGAAAACATGCGGCCGGCCTTTTCCCGGTCGCGGCGAAACGACTCGAACTCGTTCGCCCGGCACATGGTGCACAAATTCGACGCGGCGATGGCGGATGCCGTTACACCGGCTTCGACGAGTTGACGGCGGTTGGCGGCGGCCAGGTCGATGTGGGCGCGCCGGCCCTCGCCCGAAACCGGTTCCTCGAACTCGGCGGCTACTTCGGGGCCAACCTCGAAGCAGCACTTGCCGATGCCGGGGCCGATGGCGGCGCGAAGGTTGCCGGGCTCGGTCCCGAATTCCGCGGCCATGGCGGCCACCGCGCCGGCGGCGACGCGCGCCACCGTGCCCCGCCAGCCGGCGTGGACGGCGGCGACCGCGCGCGCTACCGGGTCCACCAAAAGAATGGGGAGGCAATCGGCGGTTTTGACCGCCACTAACGCGCCGGGCGTATTCTCCGACAGGGCGTCGCCCTGGCCCAATACGCCGGTGCGGCCGCGCGCGGCCACGCACATCGCCGAATGGACCTGCTTTAGCGTGGCGAGGCGAGCTGGCCCTCCGGGGGGTAGGGCGTGTCTGGTACCGAAGCCGTGATCCAGCCACTCGAAACCGTCCCAATCGTCGACCTGGTAGAAGCCGCGGGAGTCTTTATGAAACATCGTTAGAAGAGTTTGAGCCACAGATGAACGCAGATAAACACAGATAAGAAAGAATGGATTTATCTGTGTTCATCCGTGTTCATCTGTGGCT
>JBEKZL010000417.1:0-4552 GCA_049509915.1 Bryobacteraceae bacterium
CGGACGTGCAGAAGCCGGTGGCGGAGCGGGCGCTGGACGCGGCCGAAAACGCCCGGGTGACGCTGATGGCGGGATTCACCACAGTGCGCGACGTGGGATCGAGCGATTTCATCGACGTGGGTTTGCGCAATGCCATTCGCGACGGCAGGATCGCGGGTCCGCGCATGCTGGTCGCGGTACACGCGCTGGGATCGACGGGAGGGCACTGCGATCCGACGGCGGGTTTCGCGCCGACCCTGTTTGGGCGCGAGCCGGGATTCGCGGATGGGGTGGTCAATTCGCCTGACCAGGCGCGGGAAGCAGTGCGCTACAACATCAAGAACGGCGCGGATGTGATCAAGATCTGCGCCACCGGGGGCGTGTTGTCGCTCACCGACGACGTGGACACGCCGCAACTGACGCAAGCGGAATTGGATGCGCTGGTGGACGAGGCCCACGCGCTGCGGCGCAAGACGGCGGCGCACGCCCACGGCGCCACCGGAGCCAAGCGGGCCATTCGCGCGGGGATCGATTCCATCGAGCACGGCACGTTTATGGACGACGAGGCGCTGGATATGATGAAGACCCGCGGGACCTTCTACAATCCCACCCTGATGGCGATCGAAGGCGTGAAGCAGAACCTGACGGACGGCTACCTGCCGCCGGCGGTGGCGCTGAAAGCCCGGGCGGCGATGGCGGCGCTGGACGCGACCGTGCGCAAGGCCATCGCCCGAGGGATCCGCATCGGAGTGGGAACCGACGCGGCGGTGTACCCGCACGGGAAGAACGCCGGCGAATTCGGGCTGCTCGTGAACCTGGGGATGAAGCCGGCGGACGCCCTGAAGGCGGGCACGTCGGTGGACGCCGAAGAGCTGGGGATAACCGACCGCGGCACGCTGGAAGCGGGAAAGCTGGCCGATATCGTGGCGTGCCCCGGCAATCCGCTGGAGAATATCCGGCAGGTGGAGAAAATCGAATTTGTGATGAAGGACGGAGTGGTGTACCGCAACGATCGCCGCTAACGTTAACGGCGCGCCCGCGCGGGTTATCTGCAGGTAGCGTTTTGTTAAGATAGTAATGGCTCAGAAGTCGGGCCTGGAAGCTGGTTTTGTTTCACTTTGCCATGCTCATTGCACCTTTAGCGATGTTGGTGGTTCGCACCACCTCCGACCGCATTTCGCAGATGTTCGCGGAAACGCCTTTCGCGGGCATTCACCAGTTGGGGTGGTTCGACTGGGCGATGCTGATTCCGTACTTTACCATTCTGGCGATTCTATCGGTATACGGTCTGCATCGCTACGAGATCATGCGGACCTACTTCAAGCACCGCAAAAAGGCCACTACCGGCCCGCCGCGGCGTTCGGAACCGCGCCCGCCGGTAACCATCCAGCTTCCGCTCTACAACGAACGCTACGTGGTGGAGCGGCTGATCGACGAAGTGGTGAAGATGGAATATCCGTGGGACCTGTTGCAGATCCAGGTGCTGGACGATTCCACCGACGACACGGCGCCATTTGCCGAAGCCCTGGTGGAGCGCTACCGGAACATGGGCTTCCCGATCGAGTATCATCACCGGACCAACCGCAACGGGTACAAGGCGGGGGCTCTGCAGGAAGGGCTGAAAACGGCGACGGGAGAGCTGGTAGCGATTTTCGACGCGGATTTTTGCCCGCCGCCGGACTTTCTCGACCGCACGGTCGATTTTTTCTCCGATCCCAAAGTGGGCGTGGTGCAGACGCGATGGAGCTATCTGAATCGCGACTATAATTTCCTCACCGAAGTGGAAGCCATGCTGCTAGATGGGCATTTTATTCTGGAGCACGGGGCGCGCTCGCGGGCGGGGCTGTTTTTCAATTTCAACGGCACGGCGGGAATCCTGCGCAAGGCGATGATCGACGATGCCGGCGGGTGGCAACACGACACGCTGACCGAGGATTCGGACCTGAGTTATCGGGCGCAATTGAAGGGCTGGCGTTTCGTGTACCTGCCGGGCCTGGATTGCCCTTCGGAACTGCCGGTGGAAATGCACGGCTTCCAGGTGCAGCAGGCGCGCTGGGCCAAGGGGCTGACGCAGGTGGCCAAAAAACTGCTGCCCTCGCTGCTCAAGGCCGATATTCCCAAGCGGGTAAAGGCGGAAGCCTTTATGCACCTGACGCCGAACATCTCTTACCCGCTCATGATCGTGGTTTCGGCGCTCATGCTGCCGGTGATGATCGTGCGTTTTTACATGGGCGTCTGGCACATGCTGCTGATCGACATGCCGCTGATCGCGGCGTCGTTCTGGTCGATTTCGGCGTTTTACGTAGTGGCGCAGAGGGAACTGCATCCGAAGAACTGGAAGCGCTCGATCCTGATGCTGCCGATGCTGATGGCGACCGGCGTGGCGCTGACCATCGTCAACACCCGTGCCGTGCTGGAGGCGTTGTTCGGAGTCCAGACCGCGTTTGCGCGCACGCCCAAGTACGCGCTGGGCGACCGGGTGGTCAACCTTGAGGTGAAGCAATACCGGCGCCGGAGCGGCTGGCTGCCGTATGCCGAGCTGTTGGTGGGCACGTATTTCCTGGGGACGATCGCCTTCGCCATCGAGACATTCAACTACCTGTCGATCCCGTTCCTGGCGCTGTTCGTGTTCGGTTATTACTGGGCGGCCTTTTCCACTTTGCACCAGGAGCACCAGGGCCGCCTGCGCTGGCTCAAGCAGCAGAACCTGGCGCCCAGCCGGGTGGGGAGCTAGAGCCGAGTGGGACAGGCCCAGGCTTCTCCGCTGCGCGCCGTCACCACCCTGTTACGGCGTGCGCATATACTGGTTCGGGAGGGGGGAGTTGCCGATGAATTCCATGCCGCGCTTTAACCGAAAGGAATTTCTGCGCGTGAGCGGAGCGGCCGCTACGTCCATGTTCATTCGTCCGTTTGCGTTCGCCGCTCCCGACAGTTCGAAGTTCTATTTCGCCGTCATTGCCGACACGCACATCATCGACGGCTATTACAAAGGGCCGGAGAGCAACGCCGAAGATACCGAGTCGATTCTCAAGACCACGGAGCGCCTCGAAGCGGCGCGCGGTCTTATTGGCTCCCTCACGCCGCGCATGGAGAAGGTATTTCTGGTGGGCGATTACTTTCACAATTACCCCTCCCCCGACGTGGACTTTTATTTCCAGCACGAGACGCGAATCGACCGGGCCAAGGCGCTTACCGACGGCTTCGGAATGCCGGTACACGTGGGCTTCGGCAATCACGATTATGCCGACATGCCGCGCGAGCGAGCGCACGAGCTGTTCCGCCGCAAGCTGGGCCTGGCGCCCTATTACAGCCTGGAGCACCGCGGCTGGAAATTTATCCATCTCAATAATTTTCTGGGCAATACCTGGGACCAGGGCCACGCCGACTATCATCCCGCCACTGGCTCGCTGGGCGAAGAGCAGTTGAACTGGCTCGAGGCCGAGCTGTCGCAGCGGAAGCCGTCGTTCGTCTTCATCCACTATCCCCTGACGATCGTACAGGAAAAGGAAGTAAAGGACTACGGCGTATATGCCATCCTGAAGCGCCACAAGGATACCATCCAAAGGGTGATTTCCGGGCACTGGCACAAATGGTTTGAATTCGGCCGCTCCTTCGGCCCGCAGCACCTGGTGATGGCGGCAACGCGGTACGACCCCAACGCGTACCTGATCGTGGAAGCCGACACGAAGGCCGTCCGGCACGAGTTGCTGAACATCGGCCTGGTGGATTGGAACACGCATTACAGCCAGCCGTACCGGAAGGGCGGCTGAGCCGGCGCAGTTTTCAGTTCGACCAGGGGTCCCGGTTGCCGTGCTTGCGCATGTACACCTGGAACTTCTTCTTGGCGCGGCTAAGCCGCCACTGCCGCCAGGCGCCGCGCACGTCGGGCAGAGGCACGGACGGCATGCGACGCTTCAGATACACGTACCCGAAGGCCATTCCGCCGAGGTGCGCCACCGTGCTCACGCCTGTGTTCGGCCCGAAAGTCAACAGCAGCTCGATAGCGGCATAGATCATGACCATGTACTTGGCCTTGATCGGAAACAGGAAACCCATCAGCACGGTCTGATTGGGGTAGAGAACCCCAAACGCTACCAGCACGCCGAAAATGGCGCCCGAAGCCCCGATGGTCGGCGTCTGCCAATCGCCCACGGCAATATTCGCCACCAGCACGCACACACCCGCCGCGATGCCGCACAGGAAGTAATATTTCAGGAACCGCCGCGTGCCCCAGTCCCTTTCGAGCATAATCCCGAACATCCACAGGGTGAGCATGTTGAAGAGCAGGTGGGTGATGCCCCCATGGAGGAACATGTAAGTGAACAGTTGCCAGACAAACAGCGACCGCACCGCAGCCGCCGCCCACAGCGCGAACAGCGTGGTCAGGTGGAGCTTCAGCGAGCCCCCTCCCAGGAAATACACCAGGAAGATCAGGGTGTTACTGATCAGCAGCCATCGAATTCCAGGAGGGAAGTACCCGAATAACGAAGATCGGCGATACGAGTACTGGCTGTAACGCATGGGCGGGTCTCTAGGGCTAGGATAACAGATGCCGGAAATCGGGTTACGATGC
>JBEKZL010000418.1:0-4539 GCA_049509915.1 Bryobacteraceae bacterium
CACCCCATCCTGGCTCACAAACCGCAACGCGCCGACCCGACATCGAGAAACCTGGAAAGGGAGGAGTCCCAGAATCGGCGGTTTCGTCTCCTCCAGGCTCATCGTTCAATTAGAAAATGCTATGGGCCGATTCTTCACAGGCGACGCCCGTAGGACACAGAAAATCATGGCGGTTAACGGAATTCGGCGGCGTGGGTAAGCCTGCATCGGGAAGGCCCGCGAGGGCGGAATCCGGCGCACCTTTGGGCTGGCCAAAGCGACCGCGCCGAAAACTCCCACGGCTCAACTCTTGGGCTTTCCGGGCGGCGGAGCGCGCCAGCCTCGGTGAAGCGTTATAGAATAACTGTTCAAGAGGCCCTTCTCCTGAAACCGCCTGCCCGCCGGACCGCCGGGGTGCAGGTCCAATTGTCCGCGATACGAGGAAAATCATGCCGCAACAAACCTATCTGGAATGGGTGATTCGAAATACGCGCACGCAGTGGTGGCACGACTCGGCCGAAGCAGCCGAGTTGGCGCTGGGGCTGGAACGGGGCGCCATCGGCGTCACCACCAATCCTTTTTTGGCAAATCTGGCCCTGGTGAAAGACCGTCAGTTATGGGCCCCGGCCATCGAGGCGGTGCTCGGGCGCAACCTGCCGGCGGAGCAGAAAGCCGAAGCGCTGATGCAGATTGCGGTCACCCGGACGGCCGAGAAACTCATGCCGGAATTTGAAGCCAGCAAAGGCCAATCGGGCTTTGTTTGCGGCCAGGTAAACCCGTCGCGCGCCGGCGACCGGGATTGCATGCTACCCATGGCGAAGCGGTATCACGCCTGGGCGCCCAACATCGCCGTTAAGCTGCCGGCTACCAGCGCCGGGCTGGACGTGATGGAGGATTGCATCGCCGAGGGCATCACCGTCACCATCACCGTCAGCTTCACCGTGCCGCAGGCCCTCGCCATCGGCGAACGGCACATGGCCGGCATCCGGCGCGCCCAGGCCAAAGGGATCGAGCCGGGAAAGTGTTTCGCCGTGATCATGATCGGCCGGCTGGACGATTATCTGCGCGAGGTTGCCCATGATACACAGGCTGCCGCGACCGAATCCGATATCCGCCAGTCCGGCATTGCCGCCACCAAGCGTGCCTATCGGATCTATAAGGAGCGGGGCTACCAGGCGGTGCTGCTGATCGCAGCGCTGCGCGGCGACTACCACCTTACCGAAATCGCCGGGGCGGATCTGTTGATGTCCATAGCGCCGGCGTTTCAGGACATATTCGTGACCCGGGACCTGCCGCGGGAAGAGCGCATCGACCAGTCCGTGCCGGCCGATGTCATCAAGCGGCTGAGCTTGATGCCGGAATTCGTGCGCGCTTATGAGCCCGACGGCATGTCGCCTTCCGAGTTCGTCGGCTTCGGCGCAACGCAGCGAACTCTCAGCCAGTTCGTGGAGGCCGGCTGGAAACTGATGGAGAACTACCGGTAAATGGCCTTAGCGGTGGAAGTGCCGAAACTCGGCAACAGCGTGGAAGAGTGCCTGATCGCGAAATGGCGAAAGCATAAGGGCGAGACGGTATCGGCGGGGGAAGTGGTGGCGGAGATCGAAACCGACAAGGCCACATTTGAGGTGACCGCGCCCGCCGCAGGCACGCTGCTCGAAACCTTCTTCGCGGAAGGGACGCTGGTCCCGGTCTTCACCAATCTTTTTGTGATCGGCGAGGCGGGCGAGAGCGGGGAAACGTTTCGCCCGCCCTCGGCCGCCGCGGCCCCGGCGGAAGCCGCTAAGGTCGCCGCGGAGACGCCTGCGGCCGTAGCGGCTGAGCGTTCGCCCGCAGCTCCGGTCCCGGTTGCGCCTTCTGGGGCGCTTAGCCCGCGCGCCCGCCGGTTCGCCGCGGAGCACGGCGGCGCCGGCACGGCTTTGCCGGCGGGCTCGGGTCCTGGGGGCCGAGTGCTGGAAGAGGATTTGCGGCGGCAGTATTATACGTCGCCACGAGTATCGGCGCCGGCGCAGTCGCGGCTGCGCGAAGGCGCGGAAGTGCAAGGGCCGGGATCGGGGTTGGGGGGCATGATCCTCTCCTCCGACGTGGGCGCGCCCACGCCCGCGGCGCGGATCTCCGGTATCCGCGAGAAAATCGCGCGGCGCATGCGGGAATCGCTGGCGGCCACGGCGCAGTACACTTTGAACGCCTCCGCCGATGCCGGTGGCCTGTTGCTGGTGCGCGCCAAAGTGAAGGCGTCGAAGGGCGTGCCGGACATCAATATTAACGACCTGGTGACGTTCTGCACGGTGAAGGCCCTGCTGGAGGTTCCCGAGCTGAACGCCGAGTTCCTCGATGGGCGAATCTTGAAGCACTCCCAGGTTCATATTGGCTTTGCCTGCGATACGCCTCGAGGCTTGATGGTTCCGGTGGTGCGGGACGCGCATACCCTCACGGCCGGCGAACTTTCGACCCGGATGAAAGAGCTGACGGCGCGGGCGGTCGCGGGCACGATCGCCGTGGACGATCTGTCGGGTGGGACATTCACGGTTAGCAATCTGGGCGGCCTCGGAATCGAATCGTTCACCCCGCTGCTCAACCCGCCGCAGGTGGCCATTCTGGGAGTGGACGCGATCGGACTCAAAGCGGTGCGGCGCGACGGACGCATCGAGTTTATCGATTCCATCGGCCTGTCGATCACGCTCGATCACCAGGTGATCGACGGCGCGCCGGGTGCGAGATTCCTGAAAGTAGTCAAGGAGAAGATCGAAAACGTGGAGTCGCTATGTACGATTTAATCGTGATCGGCGCCGGTCCGGGTGGATATGAAGCCGCCGCTCACGCCGCCAGGATGGGCAAGAAAGTGGCGCTCATCGAAAAGGAGCGTCTGGGCGGAACCTGCCTGAACGTTGGATGTATTCCGGCAAAGACGTTTCTGCGGTCGTCGAAACTGTTTCATGAATGCGGCCAGGCGGCCGCATTCGGGGTGCGCGTGGGCTCGGTGGAATTCGACATGCCCACGGTGGTGGAGCGAAAGAACCGGATCGTGGGCACGCTCACCAAGGGCGTGGAAGGCATGTTGAAGCGGGCCGGCGTGGAGACGATTACCGGCCAGGCGCGGCTGGAATCGCGCGGCGTGGTGCGGGTAGGCGACCAGCGCTACGAAGCGGTCAACATTTTGCTCGCTACCGGCTCTCGGCCGGCGGTGCCGCCCATTCCCGGAATCGGTTCCGAGCGGGTGCTCGATTCGGATACCGTCTTTAAGCTCGCGCATGTGCCCAAGACGATCGCCATCGTTGGCGGTGGTTTCATCGGGCTGGAGTTCGCCTGTTTCTTCAATGAAATCGGCACCAAGGTGAGCGTCTACGAGATGCTGCCGCAGATCGCCGCCGGGGCCGACCAGGAAATTTCCAGCCGCATGCTGCAGATCCTGAAGCGGCAAGGCGTCGAGTTCCACCTGTCGGCGAAGGTGCTGGGGATCGCCGGCGAGACCATGCAATACCAGGACGAAGGCGGCTCGCCGGCCAGCGCCTCGGCCGAGTACATTCTGAACGCCACCGGGCGTGCACCGGCGGTCCGCGATCTGGGTCTGGAAGATGCCGGTGTCGATTTCAGTCCCAAGGGAATCAAGACCTCCGACCAGGGCAAGACGAACGTGGCCGGAGTGTGGGCGTGCGGCGACGTCACTGGACGGCGCATGCTGGCCCATGCCGCCACGCGTGAAGGGATAGTGGCTGTAAACAACATGTTTGGGAAGAAGGACCGTATCCGCTACCATGCCATTCCGGCGGTGATCTACACCCATCCGGAAGTGGCCTCGGTGGGGAGCACGGAGGAAGAGCTCAAGTCCGCGGGGATTGAGTACAAGAAGTCCGTCGTGCCCATGGCCGTGGCGGGAAGGTTCCTGGTGGAAAACGAGGGCGGGACGGGGATGGTGAAGGTGCTGGCCGGCGCGCGCTATGGCGAAATCCTCGGAGTACACGCCATCGGCGACGGATCGAGCGAGTTCATCGTCGCCGCGGCGGCCATGGTGGAGACGGAGATGTGCGTGGCCGATGCCGGCGAGATCGTTTTTCCGCACCCGACGGTGTCGGAAGCGTTGCGGGAAGCGGTTTTGGGAGTGAGCAGCCGGTAGTCGGTTGACAGTTAGCGGCAGCCACCGTGGCGCACGCACTCCTGCGTGCCGCGTCGAGTCTCTACTCGATCCCTCCCCACCTTGCTGCAGCCAGTAGTAAATGGACGGAAGTTAGCAGTTAGGAGTTAGATTGGAATGCCCAAGTCGATCATCATAGAACCGGAACAAGTATTTGCCAAAGGAACGATCCAGCTATCCGACATTCAGGTGAATGCGTATGAGCGCACGGCGGAGGAAGAACTCGCCAGCTATTCCCGCGAAGACTTCCTGGCCATCTGGCAGGATATGTGCGCGATTCGGCAGTTCGAGACCATTCTGAATGAAATTAAGATCAAGGGAGCGTTTCAGGGCGTCACTTACAATCACGCCGGCCCGGCGCACCTGTCGATCGGACAGGAGGCCGCGGCCGTCGGCATGGCGTTCTCGCTGACTTCCGACGATCATATTTA
>JBEKZL010000419.1:0-4527 GCA_049509915.1 Bryobacteraceae bacterium
GATGGGGTCGCGCTTTTCCCATTGCTCGAACAGCTCGGGAGGCACGTAGTGGGCCGCATCGTGCGCCGAATGGCCGGTCATGCGAAAGGTCTTGCACTCCACCAGGTACGGTCCGAGGCCGGCGCGCGCGTGCGCCACGGCGCGGCCGGTGGCATCGTAGACCGCGAGCGGGTCGTTGCCATCCACGATCTCGGCGGGCATGTTGTAAGCCGGACCGCGGTCGGCCACGTTGGCGCAGGCCATCTGCAGTTCGAGAGGCGTGGAGTAGGCGTACTGGTTATTGTTGCAAATAAACACCACCGGAAGCTTCTGCACGGTGGCCAGGTTGACGCCTTCATGCCAATCGCCGCGGCTGGTGGCGCCGTCGCCGAAGTAGGAGAAGGCGACGCCGTCCTTGCCCTGATATTTCAGCGCCAGGGCCGCTCCCGCCGCCACCGGCACAGTCGCCGCCAGCGCGCTGATAATCGACACCACGCGGAGGTGGATGTCTCCCATGTGCATGTTGCCGTCGCGGCCGCGGGTCAGCCCGTCCACCCGCCCCATATACTGGGCAAAGACGCGGCCGAGCGGCACGCCGCGGATCAACAGCACCGCCATATCGCGGTGCGAGGGAAAGAGCACGTCGTCGGGGAGCGCATGCAGCGCCGAGCCCACCGGAATGGCTTCCTGGCCGCGGCCGACATATACGCCGCCCACGATCTTTCCCTGGCGGTAGAGCTTGCGCTCGATGCGGTCTTCCGTCTCGCGCATCAACGCCATGTAATAGTGGCAGCGGGCTGCCAGGGCGGGCAGTTCTTGGTCGCGCTCGGGGGCTTGCCGCACCGGACCGGCGGTGAGCAGCGCGCTCATCGGGGGCTCCTCATAGGTCTCTGAATGCACTGGTAGTATAACGCGATTGAGATGGAAGGTGTCAGCTTTGGGGCGCTCAGCCGGTTCTTGGGAAGCCGCTCCCGGGCAACCGCTCCGTTGCGGTCGCGGCTCGGTAAGTGATTGCAAACGCGCGGCACCCATGACTAATGAGTCGCGCTGGTTTGCACAAAAATGCACAAAGCCTCGATCAGCCCGCGCGCCAGGCATTCCCCGGAACGCATATAATCGAAGGCATGTTGCGAGGGCGTGCGGAGGGGTTACCGCGGATGCCGCTATGGATGTTGGCGCTGGTTCCACTGCTGGCTGCCTCGGGCGACGGCCTGCCACCTCCGGCGAAAAACAAAATCGATTTCGCCCGCGATGTCGCCCCGCTGTTCGAGAAGCGCTGTTTCGCGTGCCACGGGCCGGGCCAGCAGATGAGCGGCTTGCGCCTGGATACGAAGGATGCCGCGCTGAAGGGCGGCCGCTCCGGCCGCGTGATCGTTCCGCACGACAGCGCCGGGAGCCGGCTCGTCCGGCTGGTCGCCGGCACGGACACGGAGAAGAAGGTGATGCCGCCGGCCGGCGCTCGTCTGACCGCGGCCGAGGTCGGCATCCTGCGGGCATGGATCGACCAGGGTGCGGAATGGCCGGAAGGCGTAAGCGCCGCGGCGCGTCCCTCGCACTGGTCGTTTCAGAAAATCGCCCGTCCCACTCCGCCGGCGGTCCGCAACCCGGCCTGGGCGCGGAATGCGATCGACGATTTCGTGCTGGCGAAATTGGAATCCGAAGCCATCGCGCCGTCGCCGGAAGCGGGCAAACGGCAGCTCATCCGGCGCCTCAGCTTGGACCTGACCGGTCTGCCGCCGACGCCCGAGGAGGTACGCGATTTCCTGGCCGACGGCCGGCCGGATGCCTATAATCGGCTGGTGGACCGGCTGCTCGCTTCCCCGCACTATGGTGAGAAGTGGGCCCGGTACTGGCTCGACCTGGCGCGCTACGCCGATAGCGACGGCTATGAAAAGGACCGTACGCGGCCGTGGGCCTGGCGCTACCGGCAATGGGTGATCGAAGCGTTCAACCGCGACCTGCCGTTCGACGAGTTCACCATCGAGCAGCTTGCCGGAGATTTGCTGCCGCACCGAAATCAGGACATGCTGGTGGCCACCGGCTTCAACCGCAACACCCTGACGAACCGCGAAGGCGGCACCGATCCGGAGCAGTTCCGCGACGAGCAGGTGCTGGACCGCGCGGCGACGCTGGGAACCGTCTGGCTGGGGCTCACCGTGGGATGCGCCCAGTGCCACGATCACAAGTACGACCCAATCGCTCAAAAGGAGTTCTACCAGCTTGCCGCCTTCTTCAACACCGAGGACGAGGCGGACGTGCCGGCGCCGCTTGCGGGCGAGGTAGGGCCGTGGATGGCCGCGCGCCCGGAGTACCAGCGCAGACGCCGGGAACTGCTGGAGCAGTATAAAATCCCGGAGGCTCAGGCGGATTGGGAGAACAAGCTGCGATACGCCGTCGCGCACAAAGGCGAGCACGAAGATTGGGATTTCGCCTACGGTGAATTCACGCATACCGTGGACAACGCCGCCAAGGTGTTGTTTCTCGATCCGGCGAAACGCAGCGAAGTGCAGCAACTGGCGGTGACCGACGCCTTTCTGTCCTCCTGCGGCAATCTGTTTCCCAAGGACTATTGCGCCGGCCTGAAACTCGGTGAGCTGCGAGCGAAGCTCAACGACTTGCGCGCGGCGGCGCCGGAGATCAGCTACGCTCCGGTGCTGATCGAGAGCGATACGCCGCGCCAGACCTACGTTCACATCAAAGGCGACTGGCGCGAGCACGGAGCCGAAGTGGAGCCCAACACTCTGGCTGTGCTGCCGCCGCTCGGCGTGTCGCCCGAGCCGGCCCGGTTGAGGCTGGCGCGATGGCTGGTTTCGCCCGATAATCCGCTGACGGCGCGGGTAGCCGTGAATCGCATCTGGCAGGAATTGTTTGGCCGGGGAATCGTGCGAACGTCGGAGGATTTCGGCGCTCAAGGGGACCTGCCCACCCATCCGGAGTTGCTCGATTGGCTGGCCGCCGAATTCATGGAGCGGGGCTGGAGCGTCAAACAATTAGTTCGGCTGATGGTGACCTCGGCCACGTATCGGCAAGCGTCGAACGCGCGGCCGGAACTGGAGGCGCGCGACCCGGACAACGCGCTGCTGGCGCGGCAGGCGCGGCTGCGGTTGCCGGCGGAGCTGATCCGCGACGAGGCGCTCGCCTCCGCCGGGCTGCTCGATCTTCGCATCGGCGGGCGCAGCGTGAAGCCGCCGCAGCCAAAAGGCGTGGCCGAACTTTCCTACGCCGGCTCGGTGAAATGGGTGGAGAGCACAGGCGCGGACCGCTATCGCCGCGGCCTGTACATTCACTTTCAGCGCACTTCTCCCTACCCGCAGCTCATGAATTTCGATGCGCCCAGCGCCGACCTTTCCTGCACCCGCCGCGAGCGCACCGATACGCCGCTGCAGGCTCTGAACCTGATGAACGACACGGTATTTTTCGAAGCGGCGCAAGGGCTGGCGCTGCGGGTGATGCGGGAGGGCGGCCCAAGCTTCGGCGACCGGCTCGACTACGCGTACCTGGTGACGCTGGGCCGCGAGCCGAACGACAGGGAGCGCGCGCGCATGGAGCGGTATTTCTCCCAAACGCGAAGCGGCTTGGCCGGGGATGCGCAGGCCGTCGCGGACTTGTTTCCGAACCAGGTGGAAGGCGTGGCGCAGCTCGACGCGGCGGCGTGGGTGGAATTGAGCCGCGTGATGCTCAACCTGGACGAGTTCATTACGAGGGAATAACCATGGACCGCGAAGAGTTCCGCAAGATCCAGACCCGCCGCAGCTTCTTCGAACAGTGCGCCGGCGGCATCGGCATCGCCGCGCTGGCCCAGCTCATGGAAAAAGAAGGCCGCGCCGCCGAAGTGAATCCGCTGGCGCCGCGCAAGCCGCACTTCCCGGCCAAGGCCAAGAACGTGATCTTCATGTTCATGGAAGGCGGACCGAGCCAGATCGACCTGTTCGACCCCAAGCCGGGCCTGCAGAAATGGAACGGCAAGCCGCTGCCGCCGGAGTTGACCAGGGATTTGCGCCTGGCCTTCACCAAGCCGAACGCCGCCGTGCTGGCCAGCCCGCGCACTTTTCAGCCGTACGGCCAAAGCGGCATGGAATTCTCCGATTACATTCCGCACATCGGCTCCTGCGCGGACGATTTGTGCCTGGTGCGCTCGATGTATACCGACGCCTTCAATCATCATCCGGGGCAACTGCTGCTGTTCGGCGGCAGCATTCAGGTGGGGCGTCCGACCATGGGTGCGTGGGTGCTCTACGGGCTGGGAAGCGAATCGCAAAATCTGCCGGGGTTCGTGGTGCTCGGCTCCGGGGTGGGCACCAGCGCGGGCACGGCCAACTGGTCCAGCGGATTTCTGCCTTCGACCTACGAGGGGGTGGTCTTCCGCAGCTCCGGCGACCCGGTGCTGTACCTGTCGAACCCCGCCGGCGTCACCACTGGCATGCAGCGCGCCAGCCTGGACACGCTGAAGGACCTGAACGAAGAACACCTGGCGCAAACCGGCGACGTGGAGATCGCTTCGCGGATCGCCTCCTACGAGCTGGCGTTTCGCATGCAAGCCGCGGCGCC
>JBEKZL010000042.1:0-37098 GCA_049509915.1 Bryobacteraceae bacterium
GTTTTCCTTGGACTCCTGGCTAAAGACACGGTTCTTTCGAGACAACGTCGACTCCTTTCCATTTAATGAAAAGTGTCCCTAATTTCCGTGTCTCAATTTTGGGGTGCACTCCATAGTGTCCCCGGTTGTTGTAACTACTTCCTGCGCGAATGCAGGGAACGTCAAGAGCAGCGCCGGTGCAAGCATGCAGACAGCCGAGCTTAGGCTAATTCCGTAATTGTGTCGCATGAGCGAATCCCCTTTGTACGAAGCGGCTTCGGGCGTTTCTCGATCGCATGAGCCCCCTCCTAATAAGTAGGGGCGGGAAAATTCGGTTTGGGCAATCACGCGGGCGAGAAGGGTTGGGGTGCCCAGACCACAAACGGGCGTCGGCTCCAAGATGAAAAGGGTAGCGGTTGATCGAGGTCCGGGGAAATCAAACGAAAAGCTGACGCGGAAGGAGCTCTTACTTGTCCGACTATCCAGCTAAGTACTTTGTTTTGAATGGTGAGCCGGAGAGAACCCGAATCTCTGACCTCCTGCGTGTCAAGCATTCCGGAGGTGCTATCTTGTTCATTCTATTAAACAGCCAGATCTGCGTTATTTTAGGGCCTATGACCCAGACCAAGACGGTGCCCCAGCCTGGAGCGGAAGGCACTCGATGACGACGCGAATCTGGCTGCTCCGCCACGGCGAGCCCGATGAGAGTGTACGGCGGCTTTGCTATGGGTCGCTCGACGTGGGGCTGTCGGATGCCGGCCGGCAGCAGATGCTGCGCGCGGCCCGTGAACTGGTGGGGGAGCCGGTGGCGGCGATCTATTCGAGCCCCAGGCTCCGCGCCGTCGAGAGCGCCCGCATGCTGCGCGACGGTCTGCGCCAGAATGGTTCTGAAATCTGCGTGGTGCCCGATTTTCGCGAGATCGATTTCGGCGATTTCGAAGGCATGGCATACGACGACATCGCCGCCCGCTATCCCGACCTGTACCGGCAGTGGATGGAGGCATCCACTGCGGTTCAATTCCCCGGCGGCGAAAGTTTCGCCACCATGCGGCTGCGCGTGCTGCGGGCCTTCGACGCCATTTCGGCCGCGCATGCCGACGAAACCGCGGTGGTGGTCAGCCACGGCGGAGCCATTCGCGCCATTGTGGCGAAGGCGTTGGGCATGGCCGGGGAAGATATCTTTCACCTGGCCCAGGACCACGGCGCAATCAACCGCATCGACCTGGTGGATGGCTTCGCCGTGGTGGGGCTGCTGAATCGATGCCCGTGAGCCGACATTCTGGCTGGGCGCCGCTTAATGGCCGATTTCGTCATCGCGATTCAGCCTGTTCCGTGCAGCCGCGCAGTGACCGGCGGCGCGGGGGGCGAAAGGTTGCCAGGCGGACCGCAATTTCGTATATAAGGAGTGGGCGGACGGCCCAACTCCAACGCGGCCGGGAACGGCGCGGAGGAGTTCGAGGCGCTTTTTGTCGAGCCTCCGGCCCTGTAGCCGGACGCCCAGTTTCTCCGAATACTCGTGCCGGAGACAGCCACCTCCGACGGGCGGCGCAAGGAGAAGTACCCTCGAAGATGGACCGATGAGACCAACGTTCACACTGGTAATGCTTGGTTGCGGATTGTGCTGGGGACAGGCCGCGGACGACTGCAAGCCTTCGGCGCTAAACGTGCCGGAGGCGAAATACCCCTGTGTTTATTCCGATAATCGGGTGACGTTCCGCGCGGCGGCGCCCGATGCCCAAAAGGTGCAGATCCGATTGGGTAAGCCCTACGATATGAGGCGCGGAGCCGACGGAATCTGGAGCGTCACCATTCCGCCGCAGGTGGTTGGTTTTCATTACTACACGTTGATCGTAGACGGCGCGCCGGTGGCCGACCCGGCAACCAGGACGTTTTTCGGATCGGGATGGGAGAACAGCGGGATCGAGATTCCCGAGCAGGATGCGGACTATTACTCCGCCAGAGACGTGCCGCACGGGGATGTGCGTCAGCGGTGGTATTTCTCAAAGGTTACCGGCAAGTGGCGGCGGTGCTACGTCTACGCGCCGCCGGGCTACGACAGGAACGCGAAAACGCGCTATCCGGTTCTGTATCTTCTCCACGGCTGGGGAGAGAACGAAGAAGGCTGGCACGTTCAGGGGCACGTGGATTTCATCATGGACAACCTGATCGCGGCCAGGAAGGCCAAGCCGATGCTGATCGTGATGGACAACCTCAACGCAGTGAAGCCGGGTGAGGATGCGTCGCTGTTTGCGGCTCGGGGCTTGGTTGCCCCGGCGAGTGACGAAGCCGGGCGGGGAAGCCGGATGGCTGTGCCTGCCGGGCGGGGAGCGTTTCCCGCGAATTTCGGCGCGACGTTCACCGAGGTGATGCTCACCGACCTGATTCCCATGATCGAGCGGACCTACAGGGTGGCTCCCGGGCGGGAAAACCGCGCCATGGCCGGACTGTCGATGGGCGGGATGCAGACGTTTACGACCGCGCTTGCCAACCTGGACAAGTTCGCTTACATCGGCGGATTCAGCGGCAGTAGTGGCGGCCGGGGCGGATTCGATCCGAAGACATCCAGCAACGGCGTGTTTGCGGACGCAGCCGCCTTCAATATGAAGGTCAAAGTACTTTTCTTGGGAATTGGCTCGGTGGAAGGCCCCGGCACCAGGACTTTCAGCGAGAGTCTCACCAAGGCGGGCATCCATAACGTCTATTTCGAATCGCCCGGCACGGCTCACGAGTGGCTGACGTGGCGCCGGTGCCTGAACGATTTCGCTCCGCGGCTTTTCCAATAAGGGCGATGGAACGCTACAGCGTCAAGGGCGGTGGCCGGTTGGTTGGGCGATAGCGACTCCCACCATCGAATCGGCGCAGCCGTAGTACAGGAACCAGCGATGCCCGAACCAGACCAGGCCCTCGGCGAA
Source organism: Bryobacteraceae bacterium (assembly GCA_049509915.1). Taxonomy (GTDB): domain Bacteria; phylum Acidobacteriota; class Terriglobia; order Bryobacterales; family Bryobacteraceae; genus JBEKYD01. Next base: position 2,892 of record JBEKZL010000042.1, read on the forward strand.
TGTGTCCCCGGCGGCGTACTGGCCGGTCTTTTCGAACGGCAGCTCCGGCTTGAAAACGGGCTCGTCCAGGCGCGCGACGAGCGTCGCCGGGGAAACGGCCGCAAACAGCGCCTCGCCCGTTGCGTAGGCGTCCGGGCCAAGCGCCGTGTCGCCACCGTCAGGGGCGTTCTTGCCGTTGTACAGCACGACGATGCCGTCGGCAGTCAGCACTGGCGGTGGGCCGGTTTCCGGAAACGAACTGTCGAAGCGTCCGGCGCGTTTCGCCAGCACGGCGACCGGTTCGCCGCTGCCATCCTCGACGGCCCGCCAATGAATGAGATCGTCAGAGGTTGCCAGGTGTATGACGCCTTCCCCCCAATACATCCAGTATTTGCCGCCGATTTTGGCCGCGATCAGGCGACCGCTTTCGACACGAGTCACAATCCCGGCCGATTTGTAGGAGAGGGCCTCGTATTTGGGGGAAACGCCCAGTGCGGGACCGTGCTTCGTCCAGTGAATCAGATCCGTGGACGTGGCGATGGCCGCGTCGGTTTTCTTTCGGTTCCACTGGGTGTAGGTCAGCACGTAGATGCCGTCCTCGCTTTCGACGATGCGCGGGTCTTCGCAGCCGCCCGGCCATTCCCTATCCTTCTGGCTATCGTTATCGGGGTAAAGAACCGGCTCCGGACGCCGAGTGAAGTGAATGCCGTCGCCGCTTTCGGCGAGTCCCAGCCGGGAAGTGTGCATGCCAATGCGCATTTCGCCGGAGTCGTCCTCCGCCCGGTAGAGTACGCAAACCCGCCCGTTTCGCACGATGGCCGCAGGGTTGAATGTGTGCAGGGCCTCCCAGTGGACACGCTTGCCATCCACCGGGTCCCGAAACACCGAATCCGGGTTCGGGGCGATCACCGGCGCCTGGTCCGCGAAAACCGCGGCGGCGCAGAGTCCCGCGGCGGCGAGGACGAACTTCACAGGGCTGTTCATGTTTGATACCGATGCGGTTCGGGAATATCCATTTTAGACCGCCGAGTGTGGTTTCAGGATGCCACCAGAGGCCAGGACCGCTCAGTTAGCACCCGATTTCGGATTACGGCTACGCGTCCTCAACCGGGTGGCGCTGGTCGCCAGGCCCAGCGTCGGTTTGGTGGGCGGACGCCCTCGCCCGCGCACGATTCCTGTTCGCCGATGGCCGGCGGGAAAGGGATGACCGTTTGCGGCAAAAAGCGGGTCCAGGGGCTCGCGCGGATGAGGACGTCCGCCCACCATTATCGCAGCATCTTCGGAAATCCGAGAAGCCTGCGGCATTAGGAGTAAACAGGCAGACCAACTAAAACTGTCAGAGAAAATACTTACCTCGACCTGTTAGCTGCCCTGGAGGGTGCCGACCGCACGCAGTCTCCCGAACGGCCGCCGATGCACAAGATTGCACAACCGTGCCCAACTGCTCGAAACGTACCGTCGTCCCGACCGCAAAAACGGCCCCAACGACACGTGCCCCTGTGGCAGCGGAAGAAAATACAAATACTGCTGCCTCAACAAATCCGCCGCCGGTGCCGCCGGATGAACTAAGTTGTGACTGACCGGCGCATGTGCCCGCCGATCCGAGGCGGTGCAGGCGCTTTCGCCCGCCATCGTCAGCTGACCGCTGATCGCTGGCCGCCGATAGCTTTTTCGCACGGCAGCCTTAGCCGCACATGGAACCATCCCTCCCGCTGCCCGGCTTCGATGCTGGCCTCGTCGCCGTAGCTCACCTCCAGACGGCGCCGAACGTGCCTCAGGCCGAGGCCGGACTGGCGGATGCCGCTGGATTCCGGGTCGCAGGCGTTTTCGATCGTGATGGTCACCTCGCCGCCGGTACGCTCGGCGGCCAGGCGGATGACACCACCTTCAGTCAGGCCGGAAATGCCGTGCTTGACCGCATTTTCCACCAACGGCTGCAGCAGCAGGGCGGGGATCGCGCAGCCGCGGCAGGCGGGCTCGATAGCTTCCTCCACACGCAGGCGGCGGCCGAAACGCACCTGCTCCACATCCAGGTATCGCCGTGCCAGCGTCAGCTCTTCCTCGAGCGGGATCGTCTGACGTCCGCCGAAGCCCAGGCTGGCGCGCAGAAAGTCCGCCAGGCGCACGCACATTTCGCGCGCGCGCTCCCCGTCGAGCGTGGCCAGCGCCGCGATCGAATGCAGGCTGTTGAACAGAAAATGGGGATTCAACTGGGCGCGCAGAGCTTGCAGTTCGGCTTCCCGCGCCAAGGTGCGGGCCTCGGCGGCGCGGCGCTCGGCCTGCCGCGAGCTTTCCACCCCCAGCGCCGCGTAGTGCAGTCCGGCCGAAAGCAGGTAGAGCAATAAGCCCACTCCGAACATAACGCCGAACCGCGGCGGGGGCACATTGAACGACCAGGCCGCGAATACTCCAGCGCCGGCCAGCAGCAGACCGCCGGCGGCCGCCGCGACGGCAAAATTCACCGCTAGCCCGAAAGATGCCGCCATGGCCAGCGGCCGAATCCGGCAAAGGTACCAGGAGGATAAACACGCGAAGGCATAGAGGAAGCACGCCGGCCCGATCGCCGCCGCGCCCTGCCGCCAGCCCGCTCCGCCCGCCGAGCCGTTCAGAAATACCAGCAACGCCGCCAGCGGAACCCACGCCCCCAGGTAGCCAAGCAACCGCCGCCGCGAAACCAAAATCGGATGCATGGGGTCAGTTCTTGATAACTACCCCGCCAAATACCGCTCCGCCCTTGCAGATCAGTTGCTTAAAGTTGGGGAACTGGCCGGGGCTGGGGTGGTGGGTTTCGTCGCTATATCCTCCGAAGACTCCCGCGCCCTTACACACCACGGACCAGTTTTCGGGAATACGCAGTTCCACCCCGCCAAAAACCGCGTTGAGTTCGAGGACTGCGGAATCGCCCGCGATTTCACAATTGCGCAGGTCTATCTCGAAACCGCCGAACACGGCGTCCACTTTGCCGCCGCGAAAATCGGGAACTACCAGCCTTCGTTTGCCGCCGCTGAAAACTGCACTTTCGAATAGCACGTTGGCGTTCGATGCGGTCGTGGCGTTCCAGGAACGACGGCCCACCCAAAGCCAGCCGGCCCTTTCGAAAAGCAACATCAGCCCAAGCCCGATCAAAAGAAGGGGCCACATCTGATTCCAGCTGAATTCGATGTACCCCAGGTTGTCGGCTAGCAGCAAGCCTCCGATCGCCATCAGCACGCCGCCCACAATGCGGTGCGAAGCTTCGTCCGTGTCGACGACTTTGTAGAGCCCGGCTGCGATCAGCGCCACCGGCCAGTACGCCCAAATTTCGTGCCAGGCGAGAATGTGCAGATTGTTGAGGAAGAAGATCGCGCCCACGGCGATCAGCACGATGGCAGGCACCACGCGTTGATGGGCGTCCCGCTGCGGATCGTAAGAATTCTGTGCTTTCATGACCCCAAGCTTACGGCCAGGAGCCGGAAAAAACCGTCCGGTTTTCGGCGAACGCCAGGTGGGTACCGGCGGACGCCAGGTTCACCCCCCTCCAAAATCGTGGCCCCGAAATTGCTCGTAAAGGCCCCAGCGGGAGTACACGATCATGTTAGTGGCAGCCGGGCTTGGCGTTTTGGTGGTGATTTGCCTCTTACTGTCCATGGTGCAGACGCCGCCGGATGTGGGACGGTAGAACGCAACCGAGTCGGACTGACACACCTGGCAGCCGTTTCAGTCCGAAACGGTTTCGCATATTCGCGAACATAACCGAGCCGCGACCGCGAGGGAGCGATTGCCGGCGTCGTCCCAAGCGCCTCCGACTTGGTTCCCGGCTATGCCGGTTCGGGGCGGACCCCGATCCCCGCGATTTTCGTAAAGCCGTACAATTAGATCCGTGGACCCGATCGAAGAGTTGCGCGCGCGCCAGCGTGCGGCGGAGCAAGGCGGCGGTCTCGAGCGCCGCCAGCGTCAGCACGAGGAGGGCAAGCTTTCGGCCCGGGAGCGCATCGAGCTTCTGCTGGACGAAGGATCTTTCGAGGAAATCGACAAGCTGGTCACCCACCGTTGCCGCGATTTCGGCATGGAACGGCAGGTGATCCCCGGCGACGGCTTTGTCACCGGCTACGGACGCATCGAAGGCCGCCTGGTTTTCGTCTTCTCTCAGGATTTCACCGTGTTCGGCGGCTCGCTTTCGGAAACCAACGCGCAGAAGATCTGCAAGATCATGGACTTGGCGCTCAAGACCGGCGCGCCCGTGATCGGTTTGAACGATTCCGGTGGCGCGCGCATCCAGGAAGGGGTGGTGTCGCTGGCCGGTTACGCCGATATCTTCCTCAGGAATACGCTGGCCAGCGGCGTGATTCCGCAAATTTCGGCTGTGATGGGCCCGTGCGCGGGTGGCGCCGTCTATTCGCCCGCGATTACCGATTTCGTCTTCATGGTCGACCGCACCAGCTACATGTTCGTCACCGGTCCGGAGGTGATCAAGACGGTGACCCATGAGGACGTGAGCAAGGAGGAACTGGGCGGGGCCGGCACTCATAATTCGGTGAGCGGGGTGGGGCACTTCACCGCCGCCGACGACGCCGAATGCCTGCGCATGGTGCGGCACCTCATCGGCTTCTTGCCGCAAAACAACCGGGAGGATCCGCCGCGCCGGCCCAGCGCCGACCCCATCGACCGCATGGATTCCGCCCTCGACCAAATCGTTCCGGCCGACTCCAGCCTGCCCTACGACATGAAGGACGCGATCGCGCGGGTGGTGGACGACGGCGAGTTTTTCGAAGTGCATGAGCGTTGGGCGCGCAACATCGTGGTCGGCTTTGCCCGCATGGAGGGCCGTCCGATCGGCATTGTCGCCAACCAGCCGGCGTTTCTTGCCGGGTGTCTGGATATCGACTCCTCGGTGAAGGGCGCCCGCTTCGTCCGCTTCTGCGACGCCTTCAACATTCCGCTCCTCACTTTCGAAGATGTGCCCGGCTTTCTGCCCGGCACCGGCCAGGAATTCGGCGGCATCATCCGCCACGGCGCCAAGCTGCTTTTTGCCTTTGCCGAGGCCACCGTCCCCAAAATCACCGTCATCACCCGCAAGGCGTACGGGGGCGCGTATTGCGTCATGGGTTCCAAACACATCCGCACCGACGTCAACCTGGCGTGGCCTACGGCCGAAATCGCGGTAATGGGCGCGGAGGGCGCGGTGAACATCGTCTACCGTCGGGAACTGGCCGCGGCCGCCGACCAGGATGCCGCCCGCGCGCAGAAACTGCAAGAGTTCCGCGAACGATTCGCCAACCCCTTCCTGGCCGCCGAGCGCGGCTATGTGGACGACGTCATCGAGCCGCGCGAAACCCGCCCGCGCGTCGTCCGCGCCCTGCGCATGCTCGAAACCAAGACCGATACCATGCCGCGCAAGAAACATGGCAACATTCCCTTATGAAAAGAGCTTTCCGCCGAAAGCTTTCCAAAACTTGTAACCGCCCGGGCATCCGACGCCATCTATACTGAAAAGTAAGGAGTTTTCCAAAACGTGAGTCCCTCATCTTCGCCCTACGCCCCGCCGCCAGAGCACCGGTCGGGGTTGACAACCGCCCTGGTGGCCGGCGCCCTGATCGCTTTGCTGGCCGCAAATATCTATCTGTACGTTCAGATCGATCATGTGCGCGCGGATTTGGCCAAGACGCAAGACAAGATTTCGACCGACATCGCCAATCTGCGCGACTCCTCTTCGGTTACCGTTGCGGCCCAGCAGCGCCACCTGGAAGCCTTGAAGGATGAATTGTCTGCCGCGCGCGAGCAGGCTCGCAACATGTCGAGCCAGGCCAAAGTGGAAGCGCAGGCGCACGCCGATTCCCTGGCTAAGCAGATCCAGGCCGAGGAAGCGCAGATGAATCGCAAGGTCGCCGGCCAGATCAGCGACGTGCAGCAACAGGCCACCGCTGCCAATGCCAAGATCGCCGATGTTTCCACCGATGTGGGCACCGTCAAGACGCAGGTCACCCAAACCCAGTCGGAGCTCGATAAGACCATTGCCGACCTGAAGTCGGTGCGCGGCGACCTCGGCGTGCAGAGCGGCCTGATCGCCACTAACGGCAACGAACTGGAGGCCCTGAAGCGTCTGGGCCAGCGCAACTACATCGATATCAAGCTGGGCAAGACCAAGCAGCCGCAGCGCTTTGGGGATATCACCCTGAAACTCGATGCCGCGGACGTGAAGCGCAACAAATATAGCGTTTACGTCATGGCCGACGACAAGCAGACCCTGAAAAAGGACAAGAGCATTAACGAACCGGTCCAGTTCTACACTGTCAAAGGCGGCCACATCCCGTACGAGATTGTCATCAACAAAGTGAACAAGAACGAGATCGTCGGTTACCTGTCTACGCCGAAAGAAACCGCGTCGCGCTGACAGCACTCTCAACGGTCAGCCAGAGAGCACTGGCTGCGAGCTGACCGCGGAGGGGCTCCCCTACTGCACCGTGTAAGTCAATCCGGTGGTGAACTGAAACGAGTTCTTGCGGAAACCAGACGGTGGATTGTTCAGGAAACTGTCGGTCGTCCCGGTGGTAAAGCCCAGTCGCTTATAAAGCGGAACCGTCAGCGAGGCTCGCGCCGAACTCATGGATGCGTCCAGGCTATTCCAAGTGGGAGTGGCCGTAAACTGCTCGAGGAAAACGATTCCCTTGCCGAACTTCCTGGTGTAGTTTTCGGCGAACGTCGATGCCACCAGGTTCTGATTCAGGCTGGGGTTGCTGCCCACCGTCGAAGCCAGGAAACCCTGGCGCAGATAGCTCGCGCTGACCTTGAAATCCAAAGTCTCGTTGGCTTTCTTGACCACCGTGCGGCCCACACCTCCGCCATAGGTTTGCCGAAGGCGGAGGCCTTGGGAAAAGTTGTGATCGAAGGCCCCTTGCACGAATACATAGCCCTTCGACGATGGAAAGTACTGGTCGCGCTCCGCGTCGAAGTGCACGATTTGAGTTTTCACATTGGCCGAGCCGGGCTGTGAAACCAGGCCGTCGGCCGCATTGAAATCCACCGCCGTTCGGTCGCGCGCATCGATCCAGTTTTCGGTCGGGATGGCCCGCACCAGATTGAACGATCCGGTGAACGTGCGGCTTTCCTGGGTAGCCTCCACCAGCGCCGCGCCGGCTGTCACCGCGCCCTTCCAGGCCTCGAGGAATCCCGGTGCCTCATAGATCGCTTTATCGAGTTCCGCCGCGCCCACCACGTGCGCGGCGTCGGCCACGGGCACCGTCTCCGGCTGCGCCGGGGCGGCCGGGGTCACGGTGAGTTTCTGATCGGCCTCCGCCAGGGTGCCCTCCGGGATGCCCTTTTCGTCCGTATGGCGGTTGATCGGAACGTCCTTGCGCACTACCGCATAACGCCTCGAGGTCTTCAACTCCTTCACGTTGGCCCAATTCGTGTTGACGTCGCCCAATATGTCGCTATGAAACGTTACCGAGCCGGCACTCGAGCGAACGAAGTGTCCCATCAGCGTCTCGCCGTCCTTTAACACCAGCACGTCCGGCGCCGGCTTCGGCTTGGAGTCGGGCTTGGCCCCTGGTTTGACCGGAGGAGTTTGCCCCGCAACCACCGACGGCAAACCCAGCCAGATCGAAAACATCAGAAACATTGGAAATCGCCAGCGAGAAGGATTCATGGCCGAGATTTAAGGCTAGCAAAACCGTTGCGCCAGTAGCCACGCGTGCACGCCCCCCGGCGCCCCTCCCCGCCCGGCGAAACGTAGTCTGCTCACAAAAAAGGCGGCCGGAAACGCCGGCCGCCATCGGTAGAGGTGACTCTGCAACCCATCAGCTTTTCTTGTTCGATGCATGCTCCACCTGCAAGCGATTGTCCACCGCTCCAAAGCTTAACGACTGCGATGCCCGCAACCCGGCAATCTGCTTTTCCATGTCGCTGTTCACCGTTCCCGCCAGGGTCACGTGGCCGTTATCGACGATAATATGGATCGGCGCCCGTCCCATGCCGGCGTAGCGCGACAGCGCCGGGTCCCGGTAGATGGCGTTGGCAATTGTCCGGCGCAGACGGTCGTCGAAATCCGACAACGGCAGGACTTTGATGTTATCGGCCACGCTGACCACGCCTGGCACCTTACTTACCAGACGCTCGATATCTTGTTTCTTGAAAGGTTGAGAGACCGCGCCGCTCAGTTCCACCTGGCCGTTCGCAACCGTGAACTCGAGGTCGTCCCATAGCGTGTAGTAAGGGTACATGAGTATCTGATGAGTCACGCCGCGAGCGACTTGCGCATCGTCGGCCGCCAACGCGGCGCCCCCCAGCCACGACAACCCTGCCAGCAGCGCTCCCGCCGCCAATATCCGGTTCCGAATTCCTCTCTTCATGACTTTCTGTCCTCCTGCACCGTTAGACAGACCACGCGCCCGACAGGTTTCAGGGCAACCTCGTCCCGAAACTAACGGGTCTCTTTCCCGGCGCACTCCGTGAGTGTTCATACAGACCTGCCGCTGGGCACCCGGATATGCTGAAACTTATGCGATTCCTGTGCGGCATCTTCGCGCTGGGCACATTCTTCGCGGCGTGGTGCCAGCCCTCCATCACCAGCGGTGGCGTGGTGAATGACGCGAGTTATTTTGGCAAAGGTACGGTGGGTGGTGGAATCGCGGAGGGCAGTCTGTTCGCAATTTTCGGTAAGGGTTTCGGACCATCCGGGGTGATTTCGACGGCCGCCGGTTTCCCTCTCGGCACGACGCTGGCCAGCGTCTCGGTAGATATTCACACGGGTGGAGGCGTACTGAGCGCCCTGCCGCTCTACGTCGCCACCGGACAGATCGGCGCTATCCTGCCCTCCGCCACGCCACTCGGCAGCGCCACCGTGGTGGTGAATAACAACGGGTCCGCCAGTCAACCGGAGCCCATCACAGTCGTCGCCGGTAACTTCGGCCTCTTCTCCGTCAACCAGGCGGGCACCGGACCTGCAGCCGCTCAAAATGCCGCCGCCGATGGCAGCGTCACTTTGAACACCCCCATGAATTCCGCGCAGCCGGGCCAGACCGTTGTCTTGTGGGGCACCGGCGCCGGACCGGTATCCGGCAATGAAGCCGCCGGCCCTCTTCCCGGCAACATGAGCGGTTTGCACTACACCGTCTACGTCGGCGGCATTCCGGCCGCGGTTCAATACGTCGGCCGCTCGGGTTGCTGCGCCGGCATCGACCAGATCAATATCGTCGTCCCCACCAACAGTGTTACCGGCTGCTACGTTCCCGTGGTCGTGACCGGGCCGGCGCTGGCCGGTACGCCGCAAAACACGCAAATTCCCGCCGACCACGCGGTCAGCAATTTTACCACCCTCTCGATCTCGGCCAATGGCGGGGCGTGCACCGACGCCAGTGGGCTGAGCGCGGCGCAACTGGCGCGGTCCGAAGCGGCCGGCGTCATGACATTCGGCGCGCTGTCATTCGAGCGCGCGCCGCAGCGTTTGACACCCGCGACTATCGATAGCATGGCGGGCGGTTTTGGCAGCTACACCCCATCCGCGTTCCTCCAGACGCAAGGAATTTTCGGCCTTCCCGCCCCCGGTACCTGCGTGAGTTCTCCCATGCCGCTCAGCCAGAGCGCCCCGGTGGACCCGGCTCTCAACGACTCCCTCCAAGCCGGAGCTACGCTCACCATCAGTGGAGCCGCGGGCTCGCGTCAGGCGACTCGCAATGCCGCCGGCTCATACGATGGCGCCTTGGGCTCGGCGTCCGGCGCACCACCCTTTCTCAATCCTGGCCAGTTTACGGTTTCCAACGGCAGCGGCGGTAGCGATGTCGGCCCCTTCACAGCGCAGTTCGAAATGCCCGCCGCGCTCACCTGGACCAACAGCGCCGCCAACTTCCAGAATGTCGCCTCGCCCATTCTCAACTGGAGTGGCGGCGGCAGCGGCACGCTGGCGGTGATCACCTCGGTTACGTTCAATGACGATGCCGGCTTTTTCGCCCTCTGCACCGCCGATTCCGCCGCCGGCAGTTTCACGGTTCCGCTCTACGCCTATCAGGGCAACATCCTGCTGACCTCCGCCGCGCCCAGTCTGCTCTCGCTCGGCGCCAGCACGGTGTCATCGTTTTCCGGCGGCTCCCTAAGCGCCGGCTTCGTCTGGGCTCTTGCCATGAATCCCGGCGTGTATGTGCAATAGCGGCCGCGCAGACTAATCTCCACCGGCGAAAGGCCACCACGGCGAGTATCCAGACCGTCGGTCTGGGTCACTAGCGGCGCAAATACTCAGCCAGGGAATGCAACTGGTCGACGTGATCGGGCGCGGAATTGCCCGCGAAGCCAAGCAGGTGGAAACCGCCCCGCCGCACGTCGCTGAGTTGTTGCGTGCCCATCGGTCCCCGACGGACCACCTCGCGGCGGTGCAGCCCTAGCTGTTCCAGTAGATAGTCGGCGGTCTCGGTGGTGCTGGCGAACGTGCCGGGGAAGATCTCGGAGTGGGTCACGAGCATGCGCTTGCGCCCGGCCACGGCGTCTCGGGCGAAACGAAGGAAGATCTGCAGCGGTTCGGGATCGACGGTGCTCTCGGTGGGGCCTGGCTTGCCGCTTGGGTAATCGGTGTGCAGTCCGTCGATCAAGATGACGCGATGAATGCGGGCGTAGTTCTCCGGAACAAGCAGGATGGCGCGCACGGCGCCGTAACCGGCGCTCCATGCGCTCAGAGTAATCGTGGAGAACCGGACCTTGGCAGCGGTTTCGGCTTCCCGCAAGAGAAGGTTGAACCGTCCCGGATCCTGGAATGGCTTTGCGTATGCGGATGAACCCGAACCCAATTGGACCGTGATGACCGCGGCGTGGCCATAGCGTGCGGCAGCCACCTCCGCGACCCACGGGTCGCCGTGGAAATGAACCAGCAAGGGCAGCTCGCGGCGGTGCGCCAGATGCGCAGGAATGAAGAGCGTGCCGAGTTCCACTTTGAAGCGGCGGCCGCGAGGGGTTGATTGCTGAAGGCGCGGGTGTGCGCGAGTATGCTCCACCAGGGGAGACGGGTTCTGCGATTGCTGGGCCAGCACGGGCAGAGCGAGGAAGACAAGCAGGCAGAGCACGCGGAGATGGTAGCGGGTTTTCGTTTGCACCATAGAACATAGCACGCCGCCGTCCGCCTGATAGACGAGCAGAAGCTGCGTTCGACTAACGCAGCCACGCGCCTGCGCAGGAGTTTGCGCCGGGCGCGGGGCGGTTGCCGGCGCGTCGTCGAACCTGGTGGACCGCGGCGGAAGTAGCCCTTGCCGCTGAGGTCTGAGGCGAATGCGTTTCAAGTTCGGCCGCACTCATTTTCGGCCCTCCCGCAATCGGTTTACCATTTCCCGTAACTGCGGATCCGGCCTGATCCGCAGCGCTGCTTCATACTGAGCGATCGCTTCCGGTAGTCGGCCGGACATTTGCGAAAGGGTGTTTGCCAGGTTATAGTGCGCCTCCACAAGGTCGGGATCGATCCGCAACGCTGCCTCATACTCGGCAATCGCCTCCTGTAAAGGCCCGCCGGAATTTGCCAGCGCGAGTCCCAGGTTGGCGTGCGCCTGGGCGTAATTCGGATAGATGCGCAATGCCGCTTCATACTGGGCAATGGCATCCGGCAGCCGGCCGGGTAGCTGCGACAGGACGGTTCCCAGGTTGTAGTGCGCCTGGGCGTGATCGGGATAGGCGCGCAGTGCCGCTTCATATTGCGCGGCCGCGTCCGGCAGCCGGCCGGGCATTTGTGAGAAGGCGGTTCCCAGGTTGTTGTGCGCCTCGGCAAAATCGGGATTGATCCGCAGCGCTGCTTCGAATTCGGCTACTGCCTCCTGCACGGGGCCGCCGGAATTCACCAGCGCGAGTCCCAGGTTGTTGTGCGCCTCGGCGTAATCGGGATCGATCCGCAAGGCTGCCTGATATTCGACCATGGCGTCCGGCAGCCGGCCGGGCATTTGCTCCAAGGAGTTTCCCAGGTTGTTGTGCGCCTTAGCGCTTTCCGGACAAACGTCTACGGCGCTGGCCCAGAGACTGCGCTCATCGAGCCAGTCGAAGTTCCGGGCATAGGTCCGAGCGGCACAAAGGAAGCACAGGAGCCCGAGCGCCGTCCACCCTGTTCGCACGACTAATAGCCGCTGGCGCGGGATTTGCCGGCCAAGCGCGTAGATGGCTGCAACCACGCACCCGGCCAAGCCGATCGAAGGCAGATAGACGAACCGCTCGCCCATGATGCTCCCGATGAGAATCGCCAGATTGGAAGTTGGAGCGAGAGCCACGAAAAAGAAAGCCAGAAAGAAGAACAGCGGCTTCCGGGTGCCGTACCAGCGGACAGCCAGCACGGCGGCGCCCAGGCAAAGTGCCAGCGCGATCAGCCCCTTCGTGTCCTCCCACTGTGCCGGATGCCAGCCAAACAGAGGCACTGCATTATAGGAATAATCCGGCGATAAGTGAGCCGGCCAGACAAACAGCCACAAATACTTGCCGATTACTTTGAAGGCCGTGAGCCGGGCCGTCCAGAAACCTGCGCTCCACAGGGGATTTTCGAGAAATCGAACCGGAATATGCATCTGCAATGTGCCGCGCCAATAAAAGAACGCGGCCAATGGCAGCACCAGGGCCGAGTAAGCCGCCGCGCGCTCCCGCCACGCCATGCGCCCGCGCCACGTCAGGTCGTATAGGAGCATGATGCCGGGCAGGGCGGCGGCATTCTCCTTGGAAAAGATCCCGACGGCCTGGGCCAGCAGCATGGCCGCCACCCAGAACAACTTGCGCCGCCCGGCGGCATAGGCGCTCTTCACGTAACACAGCAAGCCTGCCAGCACGCCGAAGGCGGCCAGCAGGTCGGCGCGGCCCACAATATTGGTGACCGATTCGGTGAGCAGCGGGTGCACTCCCCAAAGAGCGGCCAGTGCCAGGGCCGGGCCCGGCGCACCCAACACCAGGATGCCCAGCAGGTACACAAACGAGACATTCATCCCATGCAGTGCAAAGTTCACCCAATGATAGCCGGCCGAATTCGCTCCATTGCCGAAGACGGTGTAATTCAGCAGGTAGGAGAGGGTGGTAAGGGGTCGATACAGGCCGGAGACGGTGCTGTTATGCCAATAGTCTTCGCTGAGAATGAGCCGGAGGTTTCGCGGCGTCACCGCGCGGATGCGGGCATCCTGCAAAATTACTGGGGAATTGTCGAAAACCAGGCCCGCCTGGAAGGAATTGGAATATGCCGCCAGCAGCAGGGCCCAGAGTGCCAGCATGCGCCAGGCGTGCCCGCGCCAGGCGGGATGCGCAGCCTGGACGGAGAAGCCCTCCCGCGCGACCGGCGGCGAGGCGCGGCGCAATCGCCGCGGCTTGCGAGTCTCCCTCATTCACGGACCAGCATAACAATTTCCTACGGTGGCTAGACTCAATTGCCCGCGTGGACCAACGTGTCCCTCGCCGAACCATAATTCCCGAGGTCGCCGGCTGACGGGATTTGGCCGGAATGACGAGTTGGACGGGTCGCGCCGCTCCGAGACACTAGTCTCCTCGCGCTGGCTGGCGGGCCTTAAAGCCGGTAAGCGGCCTTGAGGTCACCGGGTACGCAAGCCCAAGGCGTCGTGCGAGGAAGCCAGTCAGAGACCTAGAACGTCAATTTAAGCCCTAACTGCAGCAGGCGCGGATTGTTTACCGTATAATTGATGACCGCGAATGTGGAGGGCGACGCGAAATCGGCACCGTAGTTATTGCCGCCAGGTGCGCCGAATTGCGGGTGGTTCAGCAGATTGAAAAACTCCACGCGGAAATCCACCATCATGCCTTCTTTCGGCACGAAGTGCTTGATCACGGAGAAGTCCGTATTGACGAAGCGCGGCCCGGAGAGCGGCGTCCGTCCGGCGCTGCCGAGTTCGCCATCGGCCGGCTCCGTGAAGCAGGCCGGGTTGAACCATTCCGAGATGGTGGGGTTGCTGAGCACGGGATTGCAGACCTGGTTGGGCCGGATGAGGCTTTGCGCGTTGGTGTTCAGCAAACCGGCGCCGGAGGTATTGTTGCTGTCGACCACGAAGACCGGGAATCCGGAAGTGGCCTTTTCGATCACGGTCAGCTCCCATCCGCCCGCGACGGCGTTCGCCGCCCCTCTCCAGCTTGAGCCCCACTTCTGACCCTTGCCGAACGGCAATTGATAAATCACGCTGGCGGTGAAATCGTGATTCAGGTTGATCTGCGAAAGGCCCCAATCCGCATTCTGCCAGTTGGGCAGCGGGAAGTATGTGGCGCCGATGAGGCTGCCCAGACCGTCACTGAAACCGGTGTCGAACGCGCGCGAGTAGGTGTATCCGACGAGCGCGTAGATGCCGTGGTGGATCTGCTTGGTCTCCGCCTTGATCTGCAGCGAGTTGTAGTGCGCCAGGCCGGCGTCGTATATGCTGTCGATTTCGGAATAGGGGAAGGCCGGATAGGGAACACCGAATGCCGCGCCGTTCGGTCCGCAGCCCAGGGCGTACCCCTGGACTTCGCCGCAGGCGGAAGGCGAGTTCACATTGATGTTGTTGCCGAAAACCAGGATGTGCGAACTGCGCGCGCCGGCGTAACCGGCGGTGAGCACTACGTGGCCGGGAATCTCGTGTTCCAGGTTCACGTTGAACTGCTGCACGCGGCCCTGCTTGAAGTTCCGATCCTGCGCGAGGATAGTGCCTCCGAAGTCGGACGGGTTGGGCGGCGCGCTATAGGTGACGAAGCCGTCCGACATGTTGCCGCCGGACTCGAACGATTCGGCGTAGTACGGCGGATTCTGCCAGAGGCCTTGCGCGCCCATATTCCAGGACGAATCGTGGTAGATCGCGTAGCCGCCGCGCACCACCGTGTTGGCGCGTCCGAACGGTTTCCAGGCGACGCCCACGCGCGGTTCCAGTGCCGACCAGTCCATATTAATGCCGGCGTATTTTCCGGCATTCTGGCCGGCGATGAGGAAATTGCCAGTGGCGGGGTCGAAATCCGCCATGCGATTTCCCACTTCCGACTGCGGCGTCATGATGGCCCAGGCCAGGCCGAGATTCAACGTCAGGCTGCGGCTCAGGCGCCAATCGTCCTGGATGAAGGGGCGGTATAGTTTCCAGCGGCGGCCGGCGTTTCCACCGTCGAATTCCTGGTCGTGCAGGCCGATGGCGGTCCAGCCGGTGAGCAGGTCCGCCGCGGCGTCGCCGGTGAACTGGCCGCTGACTACCCAGAAGCCATTGGGGAAACCGACGGCCACGGTGTTGAGCTGATTGGCGCGGAGCGATCCGCCCACGCGGATATCGTGGCGGCCACGCACCAAGTCGAGCGTGTCGGACGCCATCCAGACATTGGTGCCGCCGACGAACGGGGTGTAGCCACGGTCGCCGAGCGACCAGTATGGGCTCGAAAGTTCCACCGACGTGAGGCCACAGCTATTGCCGCCCAGATTCGCGCCGGGGATGCCGAGGGCGCGAGAGTCGCATGTGCCGTCGCCTTGGGACACGATGTAATCGAAGATGCGGTTGAACCCTGCCGTGAGCTGATTGGTGGTGGTGGGAGAGAATACATGCGTTTCCGAGAGGGCAACGTTGCGGGCGTGGTTGCCGATGCTTTGGTTGCTGGCGAAGGCGCCCTGTTCGGCCAGGCCGGGAGCGCCGCCCGGCACGTAGGATTGCGCCTGATCGTAGCTGAAGCGGGCGAAAGCGGTGTCCCTGCTAGTGAGGTTCTGGTCCATGCGGATATCGAACTTGCCTTCATCCAGCTTGCGAATCGGTTGGCTGACGTAGTTGTAGCCGAGCGCGGGATTGTCGGCATTCGGCAGCGGATACAGGTTGATCAGAGCCTGGCCGATCGGGTTGATTTCGCTGGCCGGAATGATGTTGCAGGCGGATGAGCCGCAGGCAAACGGCGCGCCGGTGGGAGATTCGGGGTCGGTCAACTGAACGGTGTTCGGCCGGCCATACGGGTCTTCGCTGAAGTTTCCGTTGCGCATGGCCTGGGTGGGCATCACCCCGGTAAAGGGGATCGCATGGCGCTGATATTTCTGTTCGTAGTCGGCAAAAAAGAACGTCTTGTCCTTCTTCAAAGGGCCGCCGAACGAAGCGCCGAACTGGTTCAGATTAAACTGCTCGGTGGAGGCAGCGAAGAAACTGCGGGCGTCCAGATCGGTATTGCGCACGAATTCGAACAGGCCGCCGTGGAAATTGTCGGTGCCCGATTTGGTAGTCACCAGCACGGTTGGACCGCCGCGCGTGCCCCACTCGGCCGAATAATTGTAAGTAAGTACTTTGAATTCCTGGATGGCATCGATCGATGAGAGAATCGCGATGGCGCCGGCGGTGAGTTCGTTATTGTCGTTGCCGTCGAGCAGCCAATCGGTGCTATTGGCGCGCGATCCGCCCACGGAAAGCGAAAAGGAGCCGCGCGCGGAAGCTTCGCTGCTCGGTCCGCCGTTAAAGAAACTATTGGGATTAGTTTCCGTGGTGGTGCCCGGCGTAAGCGTGGCAAGCTGGACGAAGTCGCGGCCGTTCAGCGGCAGGTCGGTCACCTGTTGGCTGGTAATCACCTGGCCGAGTGTGGCGTCGCTCGTTTGAACCGCCACAGCGTTTGCGGCGATGTCTACGGTAGTCTGCACGGCGGCCGGCGAGAGCTTGAAATCGAGCTCGCGGTGTTCGTCCACCTGCAGACGGATGTCGGAAGCGACCGCTTTCTGAAATCCCGGCTGCTCCACCTGAACTTGATAAGTCCCCACGCCCAAGAGCGGAACGATGTACTCGCCGGCTTCGTTGGCGTTGGCGCTGCGGGTCAGACCGGTGGCGGGCGCTGTCACCGTCACCTTGGCGCTGACGACGGCGGCGCCGGACGCATCGGTGACGGTTCCGGAAATGCTTCCGGTTGCCTGTCCGAAGAGCAGAGTACCTTTGAGGGCCAAGAAGAAGTAAAAGAAGAGCGATGGATTGAGTCTCGCGAGGGGCATGAAAAACTCCTGAAAGTGTACGAAACTGAGGTTCGGACCGGGAACCCGCTACGACTCTGAAACCAAGAGTGTAGTCTGAACCGCCGTTAGTGGATTGTCAAGCAGGAATGTGCTCGAGGAATTCGTAACGTGTTTGTAACCTGAGCGATGCGCGCATCGGACATCCCGTACGCCCAGCTGGGTTCGGTCCACGCGTTCGCAAGGCCATCAGTATTGTATCGGCAGTGCGAGGGCGCAGGGGTATTGATGCGGAAGGTGCAGTTGAGGGCCAGCGGCGCTGTCCAGCTATTTCTTGGAGACTGCACTGTTAGAGAAAGCCGAAAAAACCTTACCCGCCAGCGTCAAACCGCTGTTGCCTCCTGGTGGCGAGGCTGGGGCCGGTCGTTCACGCTTCCGTCACACCGTGACATAATCTTCACAGGCACGTCCAATTCCATATACAGGCAGTGGGAATTAGGAGTTGGATCGAGCGCTGACGTTACAGCCGGTTATGCCCCAGGATGCAGCCGGAACCGTGGGGGCCCGCATAAATCCGCAGGTGGATTCATTGATTCGGGCCGCTCAACGCGGCGATCAGGACGCTTTCGAGCAACTGGTCCGCGTGTACGACCAAAGTGTGCTTCGGCTCGCCATGAACCTGTTGCGTTCGCCGGAGGACGCTCGGGATGTGTATCAGGAAGCGTTTCTGCGCGTCTATCGCAACCTGCAGACGTTCCGCTTCGATTGCAGTTTTCACACCTGGCTCTACCGGATTGTGACCAATATCTGCCTCGACCAGTTGCGGAAGCGTAAGGTGCGCAAAGAAGAAGCCGCCGTGATGGAAACCTCCGAGGGGCCGGTGGACCGGATGGATTTGTTCGAGGAGGAGCACGCGTCCGCCGATCCGGAGCGGGTCACGTGGAACCGCCAACTGGGCAACCGGATCGAATCGGCGCTGGGCGGCCTGACGCCGCGCGAGCGCATGGTCTTTGAACTGCGCCATTACCAGGGGCTTCGTTTGCGCGCCATTGGCGACATTCTGGGCACCACCGAAGAGGCGGCCAAGAACTGCCTGTTTCGCGCCACCCAAAAGATGCGCGGCGTGTTGGGAGATTTCGTATGACTTGCGAATCGGCATTGGCATTGATTCCGCTCTATCATTACGGCGAATTGACGCCCGAAGGGGAGGACTCGCTGGAGGCTCACCTGCACGAGTGCGTCTCCTGTTCGCACGCCATGGACCGGCAGCGGGCGCTGGCGAGCGCGCTCGACCGGCGGGCGTTGCAGCCGCCTGCGCTGCTGGTGGACGATTGCCGGGCCGACCTGATGGCCGCGATTCAAGGCGGCGCCGCGGGCGGCGCGCGCCCGCCCTCGAAGGGACTCTGGACACTGTTTCTGGAGGCGCTCGGCGGCAGCTTCGCCGGTTTGGGCCGCATGCGCCAGCCGCTGGCCGCGGCGGCTCTGGTGGGGCTTGGTTTCTTCGGCGCGCGGTTGACCGGGATCCGAGCCGCCGCCAACGCCGGCAGTCTGGCGCAGCCGGCCTACACCACCGTTCGCTCCATCTCCACAACCGGCGCCGGCAGGGTCGAAATCGCCGTGGACGATATCTCCCGCCGGGTGGTTTCCGGCGGTCTGGACGACCCAGCCATTCAGCAGTTGGTGCTGGCCGGTTCGCGGGAAGATAATCCAGCGGTGCGGGTGGAATCGGTGGACTTGTTGAAAGGCCGCGCCGCCTCCGGCGAAGTCCGGGACGCGCTGCTGAATGCGCTGGCGCATGATGCCAATCCGGCCGTGCGCATGAAGGCTCTGGAGGGATTGAAGGCGCTGGCGGGCGATGCCCAGGTGCGCCAGGTGCTGGCGCAGGCTCTCATAAAGGACGACAACGATGTGATCCGGATGCAGGCCGTGGACCTGCTGGTGGCGCAGCGTGACGATTCCATGGTGGGTGTTTTGCAGACCCTGGTGCAGCATGAAGATAATAATTACGTGCGTCTGAAAGTAGCAAAGGCGCTCAAGGAAATGAATGCGTCAGTCGGCACATTTTAGTTTGCTGGCGGTGCTGGTGGCCGCCGGCTTTGGCCAGACGCCGCTGGAGCGCGAACCGGGCGGCTGGGCACGGGTCTATTCGGCTACGCTGACGGCCGCGCCCAAACTTCGCGTGGTGGGCCACGGGCCGGTGACGGTGGATGCGAGCGCTTCGCGCAGTCTGGAGTACACGGTGCGGGTCAGCGTGGCGGCCCGCGGCGAAGCCGAGGCTCGGCGCATTCTGGATGTGGCGCCCGTGCGGGTTTCCACTCAGGGCGACTGGGTGGTGCTGGTGGCGCCGGGCGGACCGGTGATCGCTCAGGTTAAGGTGAAGGCGCCGCGTCTGGCGGCTCTCGATATCGCCACTACCGACGGGGCCGTAGCTGTAACCGGCGTCGATGGTGCGGTCGTGGTCGATACGCGGGCCGGGGCGATTACCGCCGACCGCATGCGCGGTACCTCCACGCTGGTAAGCGGCGGCGGCGAGATCCGCGTCGGAACCGTAGACGGCTCGCTCGAATGCACGACCGCGGCGGGGCGAATTGAGGTGAAATTGGCGAGGCGGGATGCCATCCTCAATACTTATGGCGGCGACATCGAAGTGGACCAGGTCGATGGCGCGTTGCGCGCCGATACGGCCGGCGGTGGAATCCACGTGCGCAAAGCCGGCGGCGCCGTGGCGGCCACTTCGGGCGGCGGGCAGATTGTGGTGGACCAGGCCAAGGGTACGGTGACCGCGCGCAACCTGGCCGGCCCGGTTGCGGTGGGCGGCGCCGCGGGCATTCATTGCGAGTCCGGCTCCGGCGGTATCCGCCTGGCCCGGATTGTCGGCCCCATGCGCGTCTCCACTTCGATGGGCAGCATCCTGGCGGATCTAGCCGGAGCGCGGCTGGTGGATTCGTTTCTGGCTACCGCCAGTGGTGACATCACCGTCGTGATACCGTCTAACCTGGGTGTGAACATCCGCGCCGTGAATGCCATGGCGGACACGCTGCGCCGCATTGTTTCGGATTATCCGGCCCTCCCGCCCCGGCGCATGGGCAATCGGGTGGTGGCCGAGGGCGCCTTGAACGGCGGCGGACCGCTGCTGGAGATTTCCGATACGGGAGGAACGATATTTATCAAGAGGCAGTGAGAGCGATCGGCTTTCAGCTTTCAGCCAAAACCGCCATTCCGGCCGGCGATGCCTTTCAGAGCCGCGACCGTCAGGGAGCGGTTGTAGCTGAAGTTGAGCGCCGGCCGCTGAAAGCTCCTAAGAGACTTACCATGACGTACCGCACTTTCATCTTTCCGGCTTGCCTGCTGGCTGGCGCAGCGCTCGATCCGGTTCTGACGGCACAAACACCTGCCCCGCACACCCACTCCGCCGGCGCGTTCCTGATCGGAAAGCCGTCCACTTACCTTGGCGTCGGCGTCATGGAAATCGACGCCGACCGGGCCAAGGCGCTCAAGCTCAACAACGACCGGGGCGCCGAAGTGACCCAACTCACCGACGGCGGCCCGGCGGCTAAAGCCGGCATGAAGGTCGGCGACGTAATTTTGGAATACGACGGCACCCCGGTTCAAGGCACCGCGCAACTGCAGCGCCTCGTACAGGAGACGCCGGCCGGCAGGCAGATAAAGATCATGGTTTGGCGCAACGGGGCCTCGCTCACGATCACCCCGGTGATCGAGGCGGAGAAGAACGTGCTGATCGGCCCGGGCGGCGACTGGCCGGTGCAGTCATTCTCCATGCCCGATTTGCCGCCGCTGCCGCCCATGGATATCCCGCGCTTCAGTACCGCCATCGAGAGCGGCATGCTGGGGATCGTGGGCGAATCGCTAGGCCAGGAAGAGCAACTCGCAGAGTTCTTCGGCGTGAAGCAAGGCGTGCTCGTGAAAGCGGTGGTGAAGGATTCGGCCGCGGAGAGGGCCGGAATCAAGGCCGGCGACGTGATAGTCAAAATCGGCGATACCGAGGTGGCTACTGCGCAGAATATTTCGAGCGCGCTGCGTAGCCTGCACGGCACGCATGCGGTCACGGTAACGGTGGTGCGCAACCGAAAAGAAACTCCCATCGCGGTCACCATCGGGCAGCCGGAAAATCCGAATCACGCCGGCTTCTATTTTTATCCCCGGCAAATCGCGCCTTTTGACAGCTTCACCGCCCATCCGGCATACTAGCGCGCCCCCGGCCGCATCGTGGCGCTGCGCAATTTCAGCCGCGCTATACCCTCCGCATGGCAGATGCCCAGAATCAGGCACCAGATCTCACCGTTGACGTTGAACTGGCAGACAAGGACGCGAAAGACATCATCGGCGGCCGCGGTGTGGGGCCACAACAACGGCCTTACTCGGCCCTCAGCGCCTCCGTCGGATCCACAGACGCTGCTTGCCGCGCTGGCAGATAGGCTGCGAGCGCCGCCGATGCCATCAGAAGGACCGGCACTACTGCATAGGTCGGAGGATCCATGGGACTGATCCCGAATAACAGCGACTTCATCAACTGAGTCAGGCCTAATGCCGCCCCCAGCCCGATTGCCACGCCGATGCCCGCCAACACCAGCGCGTGTTGCACAAACATCGTTCTTAACTCGCCTTGCTGCGCACCCAATGCCAGACGAATGCCGATCTCGCGGCGCCGCTGCGACACGGTGTACGAGATCACGCCGTAGATGCCGATGACGCCGAGCACCAGCGCCATCGCACCCGCGATTCCCAGCATGACCAGGGTGAAGGAGGTTCGCGCGAGAGACTGCCCGTAAACCTCCTGCATCGTCCGTACCGACGCCAACGGCAGACTGGAATTCACCGACCAAACGGCTTGCCGCACCTGGTTAAGGAAGCCCTCGGTTCCGGTGCGGTCGCTCCGGACGACGAACGTCATCGTGCGAACAACGTCCAGCGGAGACGGACCAAAAATATTGTCCATCATCGACGGCCAGTACACGATTCCGGGCGCCTTCTCGTGGACGCCGTTCTCACGTACGTCCTCGATCACGCCGATCACTTCCCGCCACGGCATTGGTGGAAACTCGCGGATTCGTTTCCCCACCGCGGCGGATGGAGTACCCCACAACTCGCGCGCCAGATTCTCGGACACCATCGCGACCGGCCTTTGGCCGTAGACCTCGGTCCATATCAGGTCACGGCCCGCGACGATTCGTGTACCAGCCGTATGAAAAAAGCCGGGTGAGACATACTTGAAGAGGCGGAGTGGCGCGATTTGGCCGGCGGGATAGACCTTGTCCCCGGCAAAAATCTCGTTCCACCCGGAGTCAAACCCCTCCATGGGCACTGCGCTGGCGAATGCAGCGGAGGTCACGCCCGGCGTCGCCGCCAGCTTATCCACGATGTTGTTCTGGATGCGAATCACTTGTTCCGGCCTCGCCACCAGCGACTTCGGAATGGAGATTCGCATGGTTTGAAGATGCGCCGCGTCCGTGAACCCCGGCTCAACGGCTCGCAATGCTTGGAACGTGCGAATCATCAACCCGGCGCTCACCATCAGCACCAGGGCCAGTGCCACCTGGGCGACCACCAGGAGATTGCGGGCGCGATGGCGTTCCCGGCTTACGCTTTGCGTTCGCCCGCCGCTGCGGAGCACCGCGGAGATCCCCGGGCCGGCGTATTTCAGGGCTGGGATTAGGCCGAAGAACAGACCGGAGAGCAGCGAAAGAAGCACCGTGAAACCGAGCGTCCGCGCATCCATGGAGATTTCGCCCAGGCGAGGTAGATTCGCTGGGCCGATAGCCACCAGAAGGCGCAGGCCCGCGAGGGCGATCCCAATTCCGAGCACGCCACCCATAAGTCCGAGCAGCAGGCTTTCGAGCAGCAGTACGCGGACGATTCGCACCCAGCCGGCGCCGAGCGAGGTTCGAACGGCCAGTTCCTGCTGCCGCGATTCCGCTTTAACCAGCAGCAAATTCGTCACATTGGCGCAGGCAATCAGCTTGGCGCGATCGAAACCGAGCGGCATGATCAGGTCTGCCTCCGCCTGGACGACCTGAAACCCCTGAGGCATCACGCCGGCGATTTCCCGAGGCCGCGAATCGACAATGATGCGGCGCCCAATCGCCGACCGGTCTCCTCCGAAGCGGCGTTGCCAGTATCCGTAGCTGAGCAGCACGGTTTCCTGCCCGACGGGAGTCTGGTCGGCGCGCAAGAGCCAACGCCCGGCGAAGGGTGGAACGCCGAGCGCCTGCAACACACCATCGCTTACGCTAACCGTGCGAACTTGCTCCGGCTCCGCCAATCCCGTGACGTTCGCCGTGCCGGTGGTCCAGACGCCCAACGATTGAAACGACCGGTTCTGCTCGCTGTAGGTGAAATACATGGAGGGGGAGAGGCGGAGGCCGTCGGAGAAGCTCGCCAGCCCGGCAGCACCGGGAGCGACCTGCCGGATTGCCACGAGTTCCTCCGCCTGGGGATAGTGCAGCGGCCTCAGCAGCACACTGTTAATGACGCTGAAGACCGCCGTGTTGGCGCCGATTCCAATTGCGATTGTCAACAAGGCGACCGCCGCGAACCCCGGAGTGCGGCGCAGTGTGCGCAGGCTGTAATGGACATCGCGGCTGAGCGTATCGAGGTATGCGATGGTGTTCATTCTGTAAATTTCCTCTCGAATCCGTGTGCTGTTCCCCAACTTCCGGCGAGCTGCCGCGCGTGCCTCGCCGACCGGCATTCCACGGGCAATGTTCTCATCCGTCTCGATCTCGACATACGACTCGATCTCTTCGAACCGCTCACGATCCCAATTCGTCCGTCTGAAGAAACGTCCTAAGCCCATTGCTCTCACTCCGAGGCCGGTCTCAGAATGCGGCCGATAGCTCGGACCAGTTGCTCCCATCGCGCGGTCTGCGCAGTCAATTGTGCCCGGCCCGCCGGCGTCAGCCGGTAATACTTGGCCTTGCGATTGCTCTCAGAAGTCCCCCAGAACGACGCGATCCAACCGCGATCCTCAAGCCGGTGCAGGGCGGGGTATAGGGAGCCGTGTTCAATCTGGAGAACGTCGTCTGAACCACGCTCAATGGCATGCGCGATGGTGTGACCGTGGGCCGCGCCAAGAATCAGCGTCTGGAGGACCAACATGTCGAGTGTTCCTTGGACCATCTCGCTTTGAAGGGGGGATTCGCGCCTTGGCATATTCGGCAGTATACTCCACTCGATGATCTACCTGTCAACTAGAATACTATACGTGGCATAGGTAATTTGGTACCAGCTAGTTCAAGAGATCATCTAGTGGTAGACAATTCCGCGCTGGCGGCGGGCGCGCGCGCGCGTCCGCCACGATAGGAAGCGCGGACGCCGATTTGTACCTTGAGCCTGCCGGACGGCGCTGCCCATGTTATCCCGCTCCTCTCGAGCCGCGACGCGAATTCGCACCTTTCGGGTGCGCCTCGCCCGAGAGACGTTGGCGCGCCAGACGCAGGGGGGACGCGCCGGGCACCACCTGCGCCGCTGGACGCCTGCCGGAAGCGCGTTCCGTGGCGTGCTTGCAGCCTTGACTTGTTCAGCGGCGTTTCATCGGCTGCTCTGGTCCTTCATCCGCAAGTGGCGGAATCGCGACCGCGGAATCGCGACCCGCGTGCAGTTGGCCCTCGGATCTTATAGAATGATCGTCAAATGTCACTCAGAGTTTCTAATCGTTTCGCTCCGCTGGCGGTGGTTGGCCTGGCGGCCATCTGTGCGGCAAGTTTTCTGGCTGCGTTCAGCGATTCCTCCTCCGCGGGTGTTTCGCATGGGTGGTTGTTGATCGCAAACAAGGGGGACCAGAGCCTGGGGATTATCGACCCGGCGGGTAACCGGCAGATCGCGGAAATCCCGGAAGGCGGCGTCACCGGTCACGAGGTGATCGCATCCCCGGACGGGAAAACGGGGTTCGTCCCCATTTACGGCAACTCCGGCGTGGGCAAGCCGGGCACCGATGGGACGAAGCTGGTGGCCATCGATTTGGCGGCCCGCAAAGTAGTGGGAACGCTCGATTTCGGACACGGCGTGCGGCCGCATTGCCCGGTATTCGGACCGAAGAACGGGTTGCTTTATGTGACGACGGAACTGGACCGGACGGTGAGCATTATCGACCCCCACACGCTCAAAATTGTGGGGACAGTCCCCACCGGGCAGGCGGAATCGCACATGCTGGCCATCACCCGCGACGGCAAGCGCGGCTATACGGCAAATGTGGGGCCAGGCACGGTTTCGGTGCTCGATCTGGAAGCGCGCAAGACGTTGAAGATCATTCCTGTTTCGGGCGAGACGCAGCGCATCTCGCTTTCGGTTGACGACCGCTGGGCTTTCACCGCCGATCAGACCAAGCCGCGCCTGGCAGTCATCGACACTGCCACCGATCAGGTAGCGAAATGGGTCGACCTGCCCGCCTCCGGCTACGGCACCGCGCCCACGCTGGACGGCAAGTGGCTGGTAGTGGCCGTGCCCCGCGCCAGGCAGGTGGCCGTGGTCGACCTTGCCAGCATGAAAGTGGCGCACTCGATCAACGTGCCGGCCGCGCCGCAGGAAGTGCTTGTCCGCCCCGACAACCAGGTGGCCTACGTTTCCTGCGACGCCAGCGCCAAGATCGCCGCCATCGATATTTCGACCTGGAAAGTTATCGCCCTGATCGACGTCGGCAAGACCGCCGATGGATTGGCGTGGGCGCGGTAAAGGAGATCTACCAGTCTACCGGCTCGCCGGGGCTTAGGTGCCAGATTTCCGTTCCGCTCCCGGCTACCATCTCGGCCAGTTGGGCAGGCGTACCGGTCAAAGCCGGGAAAGTGCCGAAGTGCATGGGGACGACGATCCTGGCCTTCAGCAGACGGCAGGCGAGCGCCGCTTCGACCGGGCTCATGGTGTAGAGATCGCCAATGGGTAGAAAGGCCAGCTCCGGATGGTAGAGCTGCTCGATGAGCTGCATGTCGGTGAAGACATTGGTGTCGCCGGCGAAGTAGATGGCGCGGCCGTCGGCGAAGCGCAGCACGTAACCGGCGGCTTCCCCACCGTAAATGATTTTGCCGTCGTCGAGGATGCCGCAGCTATGCACTGCGTGGGTCATGGTAATGGTGACGGCGCCAATTTTCTGCGAGCCGCCTTTGTTCATGGGACGGGTGGCCTTGATACCCTTCGATTCTAGCCAGTGACAAGTCTCGAAAATAGCGACCACATCCGAGGCGAAGCGCGCAGCCAGCGGCACGGCATCGTGAATATGATCGAAGTGCCCGTGCGAAATGCAAATCGTATCGATGCGATCGAAGTCGAACCCTACAGGGAAGGCCGGGTTGCCCTCAGTCCAGGGATCGAGCAAAAGCACTTGTTCGGAAGGAAGACGCAACTGAACGGTGCCGTGGCCAAGCCAGGTGATTTCCATAACTGCGATTATACGCATGTTTGCAATCCGCTGATTTTGCGTTGAACTGACGGCGCTCAGAGGTGCCTCTTGATGCGTGTGGAGCGCGTATCCTCCAAATATTGTCCAAACGGGGAAGCTCTAGGAGTTCGCATTACGCTAACAAATTATAAGCGTATCCCGGTATTCCCCTTGGGCAGCCCCCGGAGATGCTCGCAAAGCTGGTGGGCGCTGGCTAGAAAGTTGATCTGCGCCCGGAATCGGGCTGGGGGCATGATTTTCCCGCAGCCACTTGCTTGCCCGCTGCGAGGCGCCGCGAAACCCAGCTCACGCTGCGGTCGAACCGGCGCGCCCACTCAGTGAGTCTCGCCGCCGAAGCGCTGCTCAAACTCGGCCCTCAGCCAGACCACCTCCAGCGCCGTCTCTTGTTCGGCGAGGGAGGTGCCGGGGCGGTCTTCTCTTCCATGGGCGAAGTCTTCGGCGAAGGAATCTGTGCGCGTTTCGCTGTCGGGTGATTCGGCGCTGGAGGCCGCGGTCCGGCAGAAGGCTTGGATTGGTCGGCCGCTAATTTCCTGGACGCCATCCAAAGATCGGCATGCGGTAGACGAACGCACCTCGGGAAGAAATCGATCGCCACACGAGAGGGGCACGGCCCGTTATTCGGACTTCTTTTGAGATCCCTTGAGCACCTGTTCCAGCTTGGCGATGCGCTCCGCCAGGCTGTCGTGCTGCTGTTTGCTGACGAAGGCTGGGACCGAGCCTGCCGATCAGGTCGCGATGACGGCGGGCGGCCTCACAGGACTGCGGAAAGCTCTCGCGCGTGGGAGCGGCGTAAGCCCGGTGCCGTCCGGGCTGGATGGGATTTCCAGAGAGGCACACCAGGGCACGGATGGGGTCGCTAGTGACCGGCCGCAGATCGCTACCGAGCGACGCGGAATACCATTCCTTCAGATACTGATGGAATTCGGCTTCGACAAACTCCACCGATCCGCACTGGTCGCATTGGAGTCCATCGGGAACATTCGATTGACGCATGAGGACCTCTTCCTGGGGGCCGGAACGTAATTCTCTTGGGCCGCCGGTTCAGGGTTACGGTGCGACCGAAGCGCTGGAGCTTTTTCGGTTTTGGCCGGCGCGCAATCCGATGAACTCCCAGTGGCGTCTCTACCGTCCCTCCCATCTGCAGGTGCCTGATCATGCTATCGAGGATGGCTTTGAGGCCTGGCGGGCCTCCCGGAACGGCAGCCCGCGGGCTTGTAGTTCCAGCACCAGCCGATCGCGCGTGAGGGCGCCGTGCAGTCCGGATGCCGGTTTTCTGGCCGGCGGCGCCCAGTGGCGGCCGCGGGGGGACTTACGCTTCGGATTGGTTTGCGCCAGCCATCGCTTCCAGCGCCTTCAGCCGGCGAGACAAAGCCTGCCAGCTCTCCGGCCGGGTGAGTTCTGCCTCCATGACGTCCACGACGGTGCGGTCAGCGAGGTATTGTTGGGACGACTCGAGGCTCTGGTGCAACACGCTCAGTTCCCAGTTGGGGGTGCGCCCCCATTGGACACCGCCAATGTTCGGGCTCTGCGGCATGCCGCATAAACAGACGGCAATGGTCATGGAAATACGACTGTCTTGGCCCACCAGAAGCGGCCAGGTAGGCCAAAACCCACCCAGCGATTCTTCACAGAGGAACCGATAATAATCGGCCTTGCGGAACCAGTTGCCGCCGCAAGCCGGACACATTCTTAACGGCGGTTGTTTTGGCTGCAGATGGACCAGATTACGGCCCAGCCGGGTAGCCGCGCGTAACCCACTTTAACATCAATCACTTGCGTTTGTCTGAGGGGCGGGGCGACCTGGGTGCGCGACCCACAAGTGGAGTCCGAGCGGTTTTCTTTTTTTGGGAGGTATAATCCTAACGTATTAATACGTTAGGATTAGAGGCCCCTTGTCTGACTCCCTCGCCGCCCTCGAACAACAACGCTCCAGCATCCTCATGCAGATCCTGGAACTGGGTGATTTTCGCAGTGGCTCCATTACGGCTATCAACGGTCGTTGCGGAAAGTCGAACTGTCGTTGTCATCAACCCGGCCAGCCCGGCCATGGCCCGAACTTCCGCCTCACTCGCAAGATTGAGGGGAAATCGGTCAGCGAGACCTTCTCTTCCGATGTGGAACTGCGCAAGGCGCAGCGTGAGGTGGAGGCGTTCCATCGCTTCCGGCTCCTCAGTCAGGAGTTGCTGGAGATCAATGAGAAGATCTGCCGCGCACGCCCGGTCGCAGACACTCTCTCGCCGGAGGAAAAAAAACGGTCGAAGCCATCCAGCGGGAAGTCGCGCGCGAAGTGAACCGACTGTTGCGCGTGCTCTTCGCCGGCCGGCGCCAGTCCCAGGACCTGGACTTGGAAGCCATCGAGATGCTGGTGCGCGCGGAAATGCACCAGCTCGGGGCAGCAGTTTTGACCCAATTGCTGTGCTTGGGCGTCCCGGCCGCCGACCAGCGCGCCATTCCTTGCTCTTGCGGCCGTACGGCTCATTACCGGGAGCTGCGATCCAAACCCGTGCTAACGGCTGTCGGCAGAGTGGAAGTCTCGCGTCCCTACTACTTGTGCCCGCACTGTCACACCGGCCAGTTTCCCGCCGATGTCGAACTGGACATCGAAGACACGGAGCTCTCTCCTGGAGTGCGCCGTATGCAGGCGGTGGTGGGCCAGGAGGGGCCCTTTGACCGCGGACACCAGCAGATGAAACCACTCGCCGACCTGGAGGTCACCACCAAATCCGTGGAGCGGACGGCGGAAACCATCGGAGCTGACATCGCGCAGGCGGAGCAGCGGGAGATTCAGCGGGCCGTGCAGTTGGATCTGCCAATCGTGTTGGGCAAACCAGTTCCGATCCTGTACCTGCAAATGGACGGCACGGGAATCCCGGTGGTGAAGAAAGAGACCCAGGGCCGGCAAGGCAAGACGGAAGGTCAGCCATCCCATACGCGCGAAGTGAAGTTGGGATGCGTCTTCACCCAGACCACCAGCGACCAGGAAGGCTTTCCCATCCGCGATCCGAATTCCACCACTTACACCGGCGCCATCGAGACCGCCGATCAGTTCGGCAAGCGAATCTACCTGGAGGCCTGGAACCGCGGTTCGAGCCGCGCCGAAAGACTGGTAGTCATGGGCGACGGCGCCGAATGGATCTGGAATCTGGCGGACCAGCATTTTCCCGGCGCGGCGCAGATTGTCGATTCTGTACCACGCCCGCCAGCACCTTTGGGACCTGGCCCGCAGGCTGCACCCTATTGCCGAGGGGAAACAGAAGGCTTGGATGAAGGTCCACCAGCGACGCCTGCTCGATAAGGGCAAAATCGAAAAACTGGCAGCGACGCTTCGTTCCATCATCTCCACCAATCCCGAGATAGCCGACAAGATTCGCCTCGAAGCCGATTACTTCCAGAGAAACGCCGAGCGCATGCGCTACCCCAAGTTTCGCCGCCAAGCACCTGTTTGTCGGCTCGGGTGTGATCGAAGCCGGCTGCAAGACCGTAATCGGCTCCCGCCTCAAACAGTCCGGCATGTTCTGGACCCTTCGCGGAGCCAACGCCTTCATTGCCCTACGATGTTGCCACCTCAATGGCCGCTTTGAAGACTACTGGGAGTCGCGCCGGGTGGCCTGACCTCCACCTCTAGGTCGCGGACCCGGGCGACCTCGGCCTCAGGCGTGCGGGGAGCACAGCGTGAGTGACGCGAACCCTGGTTGTTGTATTACAAAATTGGTTGTTATGGAGCAAATTAGTTATGAGCAAATTATACGGGCGGACAGGCTCAGCAGTTTCTCTCGTCGGTCAGGTTCTGTCCGCCTGTGAAAGGGAAGGGAACTGCCGGAGCCCGATGGCCATCTTGTGGTTCATCCACGCACGTCGGACCTGGTCCTGGCGACCCACGGGCGCGGCATCTGGATTATCGACGACATCTCGCCGCTGCGCGCGCTGACTCCGGCATTGATGTCTGAAGAGGCCGGTTTTCTGCCGATTCCGCCGGCGGTGCAATGGATGGAAACCAACGGCGGGTGGTCGGAGGGCGACGCGTCATTCACCGGCCCCAGCCGCACAACCGAGGCCTTCATCCCCTATTATCAGAGGTCGCTGCACATCCTCGGCGACTTGAAGATCGAGATCTTCGACGCGCATGGCAAGCTTGTGGATACGGTGGCCAGCAGCAAACGGCGTGGCGTCAGCCGCGTCACCTGGTCGATGCACCTGAAACCACCAAGAGTCCCGCCGGCGGCCACTGCGATGTTTCAAGCGGCCACCGGGCCGCGGGTCCTTCCCGGCACATACACGGTGAAGATGACCAAGGGGGACAGGGGCTACACGACGCAACTGGACGTGGTGCTGGACCCTCGCGCGAAGTTTACCGTCGAGGAGAGGCGAGCGCAGTTCGAATTGGTACAGCGGCTGGGCGCCCAGTTGAATCACAGGAGCTGGGCGGTGGACGCCATCATTGGGGTGCGCGACGACGCTCATGCCGGCGCCGGCGGGCTCCCGGAGAACACCCACTGCGAAGTCAATTGCGGGACCTTTCGGAGTCAGCCGATCAGATCCGCAAGAAGATCGTGGCGACCAAAGGGGGTGGCATGATTAAGGGCGAAGAGCGTCTGCGTGAGCACCTCGGCAATTTGTACGGTAACGTGAATGGATACGAAGGCCGGCCGACAGATTCGCAGGTGGCGCGCGCCGGCGTACTGGAACACGAACGAGGACGTGATGCACGAGTTCACCGAACTGACGGGCCGACAGCTCCCAGCGATCAACCGCGCATTGGAAACGAACAAGCTTGCCGCTCTCCGCGTGGTTCCGGAAGAGGATTGGCAAGAGCTGCACGCTGAAGAATTGCCCTGAAGTAAAAGGCTCGGCAGACTCGGCATCGGCTTCAAGACCGCCGACCAGATCGCCCAGAACGTTGGCATCCCCAGGGATTCGCTCAATAGAGCCAACGCCGGCATCGATCACGTCCTGCTGGTTACCAGTGGCTCTCTGCTGCTGGAAGTGATGCGCGGCAAGTCCTTGGCCTTCCTGCCGCATCTGAGGAAAACGGAAGAAGGCATCGCAGCGAAGATCCGGGCATTGGTGGAGGCACCGCCGGCATACCCGCAGTGGTGCGAGGCCAAGACGGGCAAGACCCTGGCTCCCAGCCAGAAGGACGCCCTCCAGACGGCGCTCACCTGCCGGGTAGTGATCATTACGGGCCGCCCGATCATGCGACATTGTGAGTCACCTCGTCAGATATCTGAAAACATTGGACCTTCATTCGGGTCGTTTTGAGTTTGCGGGACCCGAACTCGCTTTATGATGTCGTTCACCGCTTTCAATACTGCTTTGTCGTTGAGTGATTCTGGCGGAATCTCCCATGGAGCGCAGGTCACGACCTGAGTAGCAGGGAGCACCTTCTGATCGATCAACCGCCGCACACTCGTTGAACTAATGCCAAGCCGATAAGCAGCTTCTTCCAGCGTGACCACCGGCAGGTTGGCGCGACTAACCTTGTTGTTTGGCAGATCGTGATAGTGGCGCAGACCGTATACCCGCTGTGTACTCCGAGCGTTGCCGGCTCCCGTTCGCAAACCAAGACGGTTCAGGGTGGCTGCGATCTGCTCGTCGGGGGAATTTACCGGACATCTGCCGCACCACTTCGATCACGTCCACGCCAGTGCATCGCTGATGTTTCCCTAATCCATTCTTCTGGATGTGTAACTCTGAATACCGACCGCCCGCCCAGTGAATCAGGAGCACGATCTTGTGCTTCTCCTCGTCAACATCCGCTACGATCTCTTCAATCAGAATGCGCACGATCCTTTGCTTCAATCGCATGTCCGCAGTTGGCGCATTCCAAACCGTCGGAAGGTCCTGCGCAAGGTTTAACAGGAGCTCTTTATCTGGACCTGGTAGCGTGGGTGACACAAAGTCGAAGTCAAGCAGCCGATTGTCTACTCTTCGCAGAGCGGCATTCCAGCGCACTTCCAGTTCGGCAGCAACCAGGCGGTTATCCGGGTCAACCGCTTCATACCTCCGACCAGCAATCTTCGCTTCGTAGCGGCCTTGCTCCAATTCGAGGTTCGAGAGATCTGCGTTGTTCGTGTCTTTGACGACGCATGGTTTCGGCGCTTCCAGCACCCGCTTCAACAGCATTGCCACCAATCGCGCGCAGGACGTCGTTCGCAACCGCCTCGTCGGTTCGGAGGCCGCCGAATGAGATGCACCAGTCTTCTCCGTGATTAATCTGCGCCCCTTTGCACTGGTATCGCAACACGACACCGCGCCGGCCGGTATAGGACACGTGCAGCATTCGCCCGCACCGAGGGCAGCGTAACAACCCAGCCAGCAGCGCCCTCCCGCCGCGGCCCGCCTGTGGTTGCATGCGCGATTTCATGTGAGTGTTCGCTGCGACCATGGCTTGGTGACGTTCATACTGCTCCCAAGAAATGTACCAGGAATGGTGGTCCTGAATCAATATCGTTCACTCACGCCGGGGCTTTTTGTGCCCGGCGTTCTTTCGTGCTCTGCCGTCGACGCTGGTCCGTGCATTGGTCTTGCCGTAAGCCCCGGCGTAGATCGGATTCGTGAGGACCTTCAGCAAAGTAGTGTAAATCGGAAGACTCCAAACGGTGCGCCCATTCGGTTGATCGAAGATCCTCACGGGCAGTTCAATGCGCTCGCGCCGAAACCAAAGCAGCACCTGGCGCACGCTGCCCAACTCCGTCATCTCTGCGAACGCCATGTCGAGCCCCTGTCGCACTCGTTGATCGGGGTCAATCTCGATCTTGCCGTCAACAGTCCACAGGTATCCCACAGGCAGACAATACTGCATCTCACCGCGGCGAGCCTTCTGTCGAATGGCCTCGACGGAGCGTTGGCGGAGCAGGTTCAGTTCGAACTCGCTCATGGTCCCCTTCAATCCAAGCAACAGACGGTCGTTGATAATGGCCGGATCGCAGACGCCATCCGGATCCACGACAACAGCGCTCACCATGCCGCAGAGTTCGATGAGATGATGCCAATCACGACCGTTGCGCGCGAGTCGCGATGCCTCGATGCAGAAAATGGCGCCGACCTCGCTGGTGCACACTTCACCGACTAGGCGCTGAAATCGAGGCCTCTCTACCGGCCCCGATCCCGAGCGGCCGAGATCGTCGTCAATGACGACGATTTCCTTGAAGCCCAGCTCACGCGCTCTCTCAACCAACGCATACTGGCGACGTTTGCTCTCCTAGTTGTGGAGGACTTGTCCGGGAGAAGACTGGCGGACGTAGACAATCGCTCGACGACTCCAACGTTCATCGGTCAGCTTCGGATTCATCCTGACCTCCGGTTGCTGTTGCGGAGAGCCTTTCGTTCGCGGCGCCCAGCAATAGTTCCGCCAGGGCGCGAACGAGTTGTTCGGTTTTGTGTGCCGATATCTCCGCCGACGATGTCTCCGCCAGTGGCAGATTGAACCGTATGGAGGCGATGCGCGCACTGCAGCAAGGAGGTTGCGCAACTCGGTCAGAGCCGCGGCGGAAACGGCCGGAAGCGCCGACGACAAATTCAGCGCAAGCCGGACTAAACATTCATGCGGGTAGCCCGCAGGTCGTGTCGTCAGGAAGTCGCACGAAAATGTACTCGCCGAATCGATTCTTCTGGCGCTTCTGCACGCGAAGCGTTTTCCCCGCCAACGGGTGCCAACGGTAATAAACCGTGACGGTCTCAAAATGATGTGCATTATGTAGCTGCTTCTCCAGGCGTGGGAAAGACGACCCTGGTAAATTCGATCCTGACTATTCTCAGGGCCAAGGGCGTGAAATGCCTTCTCTGTGCGCCCGCCGGCAGGGCGGCCAAGCGCCTGTCAGAGGCTACCAGCATGGGGTGCGCGACGTAAAAGTGGAGCTCACGCCACCCGCCGCGCCTCCCAGTAGTCCTCAAACCGGCCATTGAGGTGGCAGCATCGCAAGGGGATGATCGCGTTGGCGCCGCGCACGGACCAGAACATTCCGGACTGTTTGAGACGGGAG
>JBEKZL010000420.1:0-4524 GCA_049509915.1 Bryobacteraceae bacterium
ACTCCAGTTTGAGCATCTCCTGCTCGCTGAGCTGGATCGGACTGCGCTTCCTCGGGAAGGGCATGACCCATTAAAACATAAACTGGGTCAAATGAAGCGTTATTTAGAGAATGATGATCTAGTCCCCTCTGACGATATCCCAAGCCCTGACCGGTGTCTGCCGCGGCTGGCGACGGCCGAACAGGATCGGCTCGTCCAGCAGGAACTGTTGCAGCGTGACGACCGGGACAGCAATGCCTTGCTGCTCCTCCGGCACACCGGCATGCGCATCGGCGAGTGCCTCGACCGGCCGCTGGATTGTTTTACGCCGTATCGGCCAGAATCAATGGGCCATCCACGTGCCCCTTGGGAAGCTGCGGACCGAGCGCCTTGTTCCGGTGGACTCCTTCGTCCGCCGGATTGTAGATCGTCTTCGTTCACTGCGTTGCCGGGATCCGCACGACGGTGATGGCTTTCTTCTCGCCCGCCCTCATGGCCGCATGACGCTCGGCAGTGAGTTGCGCATTTCGCTACATGAGATCGCCGCCGCTGTCGGCATTAACACTCGCACTGTCCCGCACCAGTTTCGGCACTCTTTTGGAACGGAGATGCTTCGCGCCGGCGTGAGTTTGCCGGTCCTTATGAAGCTTCTCGGCCACAAGTCGCCGAACATGACCATGCGCTACCTCGAAGTCTCCCTGCTCGATGTAGAGCACGAGTTTCACCTGGCACGCCGGCAGCCCCGCCACCTCTTACCCTCACAAATCCCCTCGGTCAGTTCTGCCACGCCCGACCTGTCCGGTCTGCTCGGTTCTCTCCACGTCGCTCAACACGTGCTCGAAATGTACCGCCGCACCCTTCCCGGCGGAGCCACCCGTCGTCTCCTGGACCGACTCGCCAACCGCCTCACCAAGATCCTCTCCGAAGCTCGCAAGCTCCAGCAATCATAGACATAGAGTTTCAGCAGAGATTCGCCGGTTTCGAGACGTTCGCCAGTTTCCGATAAGCCACTTCAATGCCGTTTCTGAGAATCAAGGACCAAGAACGTGAGCAAGCGCTTTATGCACGCCCGTTTCGGGGTTGGGCTTCGATTTGAGGCGGTCCTACACGGCATGGCTCCGACGTGTCGTTCAGCCGAAACTTGACTTCAATCGTCGCTGGGACGACCGCGGGCTTGCCATACTTCGTGCCGGGGCTGAACCGCCATTGTTTCACTGCATCAATAGCCTTCTCGTCGAAACCCGAACTGAGACTGCTGTGAACCTTAATATTGTGCGCTCTGCCGTCTGGATAGACCTCGATGTACAAGACGGCCGTTCCCTCGATGCTGGCCCGCTTCGCTTTCGGTGTGTACTGAGGTGCGCATCTCGCAATTACTCCCGGAGCCTGGGTGAGCAAATCGGGTTCGCGCATGGAGCGCCAGCCCGGCCAGAAGTAAGCCAAGAGCGATCTGCCTCATGAATAAAATCGTACACCCAATGCCCGCTTTTGGCCGAAAGACGTTGGACCTCTATCGGAAGTGACGCGGCACCAACTTCCGAGGCATTGCGCGACGATCGACCGCCGCGTCACTCTCGATAGGGCCGTTTGAGCTGAGCCGCTTGCGTCCGCGGCGGCCGCGGCACCCGCGGATATGGATTTCGAAGGGAGTATTAGTAGTTGGCGCGCAGTCGTCTGGTACCGGACGAGGGTGCGACGAGGTTGGTTTGCCGCGCTCGGCTGCCTCGATTCGGGGGGCGCCGACGCCGCAGGTCGGCTCGCTCCCAGTAAGTCAGGTTCGGCGGGGACATCTCTCCCATCCGGGCTCCCCGGCCCGCACGGCTCGCCAGGAGCGGCAACCGTTCACGAGAGCACGTCCTTGGCAGGAAAAGCCGGAGCGCTTGGGCCAGACCCAGCGCTTCCGGCTAGGGGCGAAGCCCCCGGCCGGCACGACACAATGCAGGTGGGGATGGAAGCACCCGCGCTCACAATACCGTGAGCGCCGAAGCGACGCATGTCCACGTGTTGTGTCCATTCCACCCCTTGCACGGCGCTACCCTGCAACTCGTCCGGCGGCCGAAGCGCGGAGAAGGAGCAGTACTGTCCTCAATAGCAACGGGGACCGATTGGAGATTCCGACGTGGATGTTGTCGTCCGAGGTTGGAGACGCCAGAATCACCGAGCAAGCGTGCCTGAGTAAGCACGCGCTTCAAAGCCTGGCGGATCTGCTGGCCATCAGGCTACCCACCGAAGACAACAACCACGATGCCCGTCGACGCAAGGGCCCACCGCGAGGTAGTCGATCTGATGGCGCGCATTCGGGTAGCTGCATTTCAGACTCAGGGAGCAAAAAGTGTTGAATCAAGTGAATTATGTGAATCAAGTCTTCTAGCATCCCAAGGTGAAACCGGAGCACTTGTGCCCCAAAGCGGTCGTCTGCATACGGCAGTCGAGCGACAAACAAGCGCTCCAGAACAAGGGAAGTGAGCGCCTCCAATATGACGTGGCCGGGAGAACGCGCGAACTCGGATGGAAGTACGTGGAGGTCATTGACGACGATCTGGAAGCATGGGCTAGCCTGGTTACTGATTCGGAGAGCGCTCAGGATTTCTACACACTTCTTCCGGCTATAATCGAAAGCGTGTATCTCCAGTGTTTTCAGGGTGCAACCTCCGCAACCTTCAGGCTCGCCTCAGCCGGCGCGCATCAATTTGACGCCGATCTCACGTCGTTGATTTCAGGAAGAGGGCAGCGGAGCAGGCCCTTAAGGGACCTCAACACTGCGGCGTCCGATGAAGCGGCCAGGCAGAAGTTGACCGGCCCGTCAAAATGGGGCGAACTGGAGATTTTTGTGCCCAACGATTTTGAGTTAGAGATCTCGCCCAGCAATCAGTCTCGTAGTACCGTGCGTTTTGAAGACATGGGATTTGCTGATGGAAGGGGGAGGGCCGCCAAAGAAACCAAATAGGCTATGGCATTTACTGTTGGCTTTTGCGCGGCTCAAAGGCGGATCGAGAATCCGGAACAGGCCGGCTTCCAGAGTTCCACGGGCACTTTCAAACGGTGCCGCGTCAGTGTTTCCTCCAGGCCCTCCTCCAGGCTACGGGCTGCGCTTGGGTTGACGTGGTTCAACTCGTCCTGAATGCGCAGCAGTGCTGCCTTTGCCTCACGACAACTGCGGAGGTCATAGGCATTGGCCAAGCGTCGATCCCCGCCGGCCTGCCCCTTGCTGGCGAAGTGACCAACGATATTGCGAAGCTGGCAACGGAGAATCGGACTACTATCTCCACAATACTTTCGCGCTCCGCTCCGAAGAGCTTTGCTGCCATCGATGAGATTCAGATGGAGCTGTCTGAAGTTCAGCCCGCGGGCCGCCAGATCCGAGAACAGACCGTCACACGCCGCTTGGTCTTCCCTGGCGCCTTGATGAAATCCAAGCATCGTTTTGCGCCTTGTTTCATCGATGCCCAACGCAGTCACGAGGTGCTGCTGCTTGACTTCCACGCCGTCCAGCAACAGAGCGCGCAAGCGCAGTTTGGACAGATCCCGTTTGAGAAGTTCGTTCACCTTCCGGGCGCTCATGCGATGAACTTTTCGCTCACCGCCGACTTCTCAATCGTGAAGGCCTTCTCCGATTCGCGCACCGTCGGTCCATAACCACGCGTCGTCAATCCTCGTGTGAGCGCCTCCCAAATCCGCTTCTGCCGGTCTTCGTCTCGCCGAAATAGTTCGTAGCTGCCGATCTTGACGTCGCCTTCCTGGCGGGAAATGACATACCGCGATACGTAGCCCGGTTTCGTCGGCTAGCTTTTGCAGTTCGATTTTCCAGAGCCGCAAGCGCGAACCGTTGCTGCCAGCGTCGGCGGTGATCTGCCACCAGCAACGGATTGTTTTCACGGCGAACTCGGCTGTATCGTGATCCATCCCTACACCCACCCAACCGCTGTTCTGGCCCAAGTCGTATATTCCGCACGGCGTAGCGCGGCCTAATAACGGGCTTGAGGGACTCGATCACCAGGTAGAGTTTGTCGGCGCTGTTGACCTTCCCAGAAACGCAATAGTATTGGCCCGGTGTGGGCGTGGCCGCAGCGCAGAATCGCGCCTCATCTCCACATCGGCCGGCACACCCTGGCGCGCGTGCCAAGCCAATCAGCGCGTGCTGTTCACCACCGCCATGGACACGCTCCATCGCCTGAACGCATCGCAAGTCGATCACTGGTTGGCCCGCAAGCTCCGGGTTTACACCGAACCGGCCCTCTTGATTATCAGTGAGCTGGGATATCTGGCCTTGGAGGCAACAGACGTCGAACTTGTTTTATCAGGTCATCTCCACCCGCCATAGCCAGAAACGCTCTACTCTCATCACCACGAATACCGCATTTTCCGAGTGGGGCAACATCCTCTACAACACCACCATCGCCACGGCCATCATGGATCGGCTGGTCGCGCGCCCTCACTCTGCCGACGCCAGCCTCCCGCAGTTTCCTGCCGCCGCGGAGTTCATTGAGGCCGCTGGTAATGGTAACGCGCGACATCCCCGTCAGTTTTGACAGATGGCTTGTCCCC
>JBEKZL010000421.1:0-4524 GCA_049509915.1 Bryobacteraceae bacterium
TTTGAATAGGAATTCGAACATGGGGCCACGTCAGAGGCGCATGAGTCGGTAGACGCGCGAGTGGTGGGAGGCAGTTTCCGGCTTTTCCGGGTTGAGGGAAACTTGCGCCGCGGCCCGCAATTTTAGCATGCCCTCGTCTGTCGAAAGCATAGCACGCGCGGGGCGGCAGGGCGCCAGGTGCTTTTTGTCTCCGCCGTAGCCCCAGAGAGCCAAAGCCCCGAGGCTGCGGGTTAGAGCTGACGGACCGCGCTCACCGGTCCGACCCAAGGTCGCCCTCTTCCCGCGCGGGATGGTACCTTGGAAGATTCATGGTTGTAGACCGGGAGGAACTAATCGCGCGCATCACCCGCGAAGTGGTCGCGCGCTTGTCCGATGGGGCGTCCGCCGCGGCTCGGCCCGCGCCCGGCGACGGCGTTTTCGCCACCGTGGATGAGGCCGTTGCCGCCGCCGGCGTGGCCCAGACGCGGGTGGCCGCGATGAGCCTGGCCGATCGCGGGCGGATGTGCGCCATCGTCAGGCGCGTTTGCGCCGACAACGCTCCCGAACTGGCGCGCATCGAGCTGGCCGAAACCACTCTGGGCCGAGTCGATCATAAGATCGCCAAGCTCCAGAATATCCGCTACATACTGGGGACGGAAGCCATGACCAGCCAGGCCATGAGCGACTCGACCGGCCTGTGCGTGATCGAGCACGCCCCCTGGGGCGTCATCGGCATGGTGCTGCCGGCCACCCACTGCGTACCGACCCTGGCCAGCAACGCCATCAATATTCTGGCCGCCGGCAATACCGCCGTTTTCAGCCCGCATCCGGCCGGCGCCAAAGTCACCGCGCTCGGGCTGCAGATGTTCAACCGCGAAATCGAGCGCGAGCTGGGCGTGGCCAATGTGCTGACCATCATTGCCGAACCTACCATCCAGGCCGTGGAGGAGATCTTCGCCCACCCCGGCATCGCCCTGCTGTGCGTCACCGGCGGCGTGGGGCTCGGGAAAGCCGCCGGCCGCTCCGGCAAACGCGTGATCGCCGCCGGCCCCGGCAATCCGCCCGTGGTGGTGGATGAGACGGCCGATCTCGACCTCGCCGCCAAATCCATCATTCTCGGCGCCGGCTTCGACAACAACATTCTCTGTATCGCCGAAAAGGAAATCTTTGTAGTGGAGCGCGTGGCCAATGCCTTCATCGACGCCATGCGCCGGGCCGGCGCCCTGGAGCTCGATCGCGCTGCGATCGACCGCCTTACCAGGGCGGCTCTCCGCTTCGACCCCGACGGCACTCCTCACGTCAACAAGGATTACGTCGGTAAAGACACTGCCGTGCTGGCCCGCGCCGCGGGGATTTCGCTGCTTTCCCCGACCGACCTCCTGTTCGGCGAAACTGAAGAAAATCACCCCTTCGTGCAGGAAGAACAGATGATGCCTTTCATCCCGGTGGTGCGGTTCGCCGATGTGGACGCCGCCATCGCCGCCGCCGTGAAGGCCGAGCACGGCTACCGGCACACCGCCATCATTCATTCCCGCAATGTGGAGAACATCACTAAGATGGGCCGCGCCATGAATTGCACTTTGTTCGTGCAAAACGCGCCGTGCTATGGATCGCTCGGCATCGGCAGCCCCGGCTACTCGAGCCATAGCATTGCCACCCCCACCGGCGAAGGAGTCACCACGCCGCTCACTTTCACCCGCGAGCGGCGCATCGTAATGGGCGGCGGGGCGTTACGGGTACTGTAGTTAGGATATTGGACCGAAATGAAGGTAACCGACCTCTCGCATCTCAAAGTCGTCACGCTCTCAGACATCGACGCCGCCGTGCGCGAATCCGCCACCGAGGTCCGCATTGCCCCGGGGGCCATTCTGACGCCTTCCGCCAGGGAAGCGCTGGCCGAGAAGAGGCTCGCGGTCGGCAGCGGCTCGCCCGTTCCGGACGCGGCCGCAACGG
The DNA here is from genome assembly GCA_049509915.1 of Bryobacteraceae bacterium. Lineage (GTDB taxonomy): Bacteria > Acidobacteriota > Terriglobia > Bryobacterales > Bryobacteraceae > JBEKYD01. Next base: position 1,933 of record JBEKZL010000421.1, read on the forward strand.
GCGTCGATCCGGCGCGGCTGGCGCTGTTCCATTCGCCCGAAGCCGAAGCTGTTAAGGAAGAGATCTGCGCCGTGGGCAGGAAGCTCTGGATGCGCCAGTTCGTGGATGGCAACGGCGGCAATATTTCCTATCGCCTGGGCGCGAACGAGGTGATTTGCACGCCCACCCTGATCAGCAAGTACGACCTTCGACCCCAGGATATGTGCCTGGTGGACCTGGAAGGCAACCAGTTGGCCGGCGGCAAACCACGCACCAGCGAAATCCTGATGCACATGGAAATTTACAAGGAAGTGCCGGAGGCCAAATCGGTGGTGCACTGCCATCCGCCCCACGCCACCGCCTACGCCATCACCGGTAAAGTGCCGCCCACCTGCATCATTCCGGAATTCGACGTCTTCATCGGGAAGATTGCGGTTTCCCCTTACGAAACGCCCGGCACGCCGGCATTCGCGCGCACCGTCATCCCGTTCGTCAAGACGCACAACACCATCCTGCTTTCGAACCACGGCATCGTCTGCTGGGGCGACACCGTCACCCACGCCGAATGGTACGTCGAGGTGACCGACACCTATTGCTGGACGCTGATGCTGGCCGCGCAGCTCGGCACGCCCATCACCCATTTCGCCAGCGAGAAGGCCGCCGACCTGCTGGCCATCAAGAAGAAACTCGGCCTGCCCGATCCGCGCCACGACAGTGCTTCCTGCGAGATCTGCGATCTGCCCACCAAACCGGGGGAAATCGCCCTTCCTTTCAATAGCGGCGATGCCGCCAGACCCGATTTGACCCCCGAGGAAATCGACGCCCTGGTCAAGGCTGTTACTGAGGAAGTGGTATCCAGGCTGAAGTAGCGGGGCTCGCGCAGTCCCGCCAGGTGCCGAGATAGAGGCTCAGGTCTCGATCCATCCGGGCAGTTGGCCGCGCTGGTCGGGTGGCGAAGAAGGGCCGAAGTCCGTTGGGTTACACAAAAGGGCAAGGTTCGAGGCGTCGCTGGAAAGCGCGCCAATTGCGGGGTTGGCGTGTGTCAAATATGCGGGTCAGAACTACGGTTAAATCAGGAACCTTCCCGACCGCGCTTCGTGGGGCGAAGCACGCCGATTATCCCCAAGCCGAGCCCCGCGATTCTCAGAACCTGAGCCGCAGTTCCATCCAGGCTCTTCTCGGCGCGCCGGGCGCGAAAAACGTCGCACTCTGGGCCGGAGCGCTTCCGGCGTAGGGGCCGGTGGTGTAGGCCGGGAAGGGCTGCGCCTGGATTGCACCCTGGCTGGTCAGCGCCGTATTGGCGAGTTGCGCCGCCGTGTAGTAACGCAGGTTGAACAAATTATCGATCTGAACGGCGAGTTGGAAATGCTTGGTCAGGTCGTAATGAGCCAGAATATTGGTGACTCCATAGCCGGGTGAAAATCCGGGTCCGAGATAGTAGATGCCATCGGCCTTGTAGGCATTGTTCTCGTTCCCGCGCGCGTAGGAGCTTGACACGGCTACCTCGTCGGCATTGAATGCGAGTTTCGAAGTGGCCTGGACGCTCGCATAAGCTTTCCCGGTTTGCTTCGGAATGAGTGGCATTCGATCGCCCCGCTGGACGGTGATGACGCCACCGAGGCCCGGATATCCCTCCAATGCGAGGTTGTTGGTGTCATTTGCCGAGCCATCCAGGGTTTCGGCGCTTTCATAGGTAGCTACGAGATAAGTGTAATCAAGTCCCCAGGTAAGGCGACCGACGCGCCCGTCGAGATTGGCATCGAAACCCTCCCGGCGCGTTTTGGCGAAGTTCCGGAAATAGCCGGTACCTAACACTTCGGAGGAAACGAAAAGGATATCGTTGTGGTTTTCCGCCCGGAACGCGCCAGCGTTCCAGTTCAGACTGTGTAAAAAGGGGACTTCCGGGTTTCCGCGCAGCCCGGCTTCCCACGTGTCCGTGACTACCTGTTGGAGCGGCGGGTCACTGGCCAGCGCATTGGGCAGGCTGCAGGGGTTCGCCGGATCGGCGCAGCCGAGCTCAATGGCCGTCGGCGCGCGGCTGCCCTGGGAGTATCTGGCGTAGGCATTTACCGTGGCGACCGGGCTCCAGGTAATTCCGATGGCCGGGTTGAACCGCTGAAACACATAGTCACCGTCGAGCGAGCCCGGTCCGGGAATAGGATTGATCCTGTCGGTGTTATCGACTGTAAACCGGTTATAACGTCCGGAGGCAGTGACATTCAAGCTCTTCGAAATCGTTAGAGTGTCGGTAAGATACAGGCTCCAGTTGGGAGTGACGCCATCCAGGTTGACGCGTGAGTCGATCGGAGCTCCATTGGCACTGATCGATCCGTCTTGCCATGCCGGGACGCTGGTGAGAGTGTAATTGGGATTGACATAAGCGTAACCCGTGTTTTGGATGTAGTCGATGCTGCCCCGGTCCAAAGCCACTCCGGCGGCGAACTGGTTGCGCCCGATCTCAGGCGCGGCGACCCACGTCAATTGTCCGGAGAATCCGTACTCGTTCTGCACTTCCTTCGAGTAGATGTCGACGCCATCGCAGGTCTGGTCCGGGTCGCCCAACTGCAGCGCTTCGGCGATGCAACTCCATTTGGGAAAGGGTGTGTTGGCGAT
>JBEKZL010000422.1:0-4521 GCA_049509915.1 Bryobacteraceae bacterium
TCGGAGTATGCCGCGAGTTTCTCGGCCATCGTGAAAGACCACCTCCAGGCGCGTGCCGACCGTTTGGCGCCCATGCTGGCCGCCGTCAACGACGAGAAAGCCATCCATCGGCTACTGAAAAACGATGACGAGGCCGTGCTGCGCAAGGTGAGCAAAGCCATCGCGGACGCGGGTTTGTAACATGCAGCCGTTCTCCATCCATGAGGTTGGCGCCGCGGCGATGCTGCCGCCGCGCGACATTACCGTTTCGCAGTGGGCGGATGAGAACCGCGTTCTGACCGGTGGCGCGGCGGCCGAGCGAGGCCAGTGGCGCACGCGGCCATACCAGCGAGAGCCGATGGATGTGCTCAGCCCCAGCCATCCCTGCCGTCAGGTGGTCGTGCTATCGGGAGCCCAGATCCTCAAGACGGAAGTGCTCCTCAATTTCATCGGCTTCATCGCCGATGTGGATCCGGGGCCAGTGCTGGTAGTCGAGCCGCGCACGGAGGATGCCAAGGCGCTCTCGAAGGACCGCGTAGCGCCCATGTTCCGCGCGACGCCGGCACTCCGTGGGAAGATCGCGCCCGTCAAGTCTCGCGATTCGAGCAACACGACGCTGCACAAAGTTCTGGCAAATGGCGCAGGGCAGATCACGCTGACCGGGGCGATCTCGCCCTCGGGACTGGCCATGCGGCCGATCCGGTACGCACTGCTCGATGAGGTGGACCGTTACCCGGCGAGCGCGGGCACGGAGGGCGACCCGGTATCGCTGGCGATCCAGCGCACCGCGGAGTTCGCTCACAACAAGAAGATCGTGATGGCGTCCACGCCGACGATCAAAGGCGTCAGCCGCATCGAGTTGGCGTGGCGGGAGAGCGACCAGCGCGATTACTTCGTGCCCTGCCCGCAGTGCGGGTGCTTCCAGGTGCTCACGTTCGGCGATGGTACGGGGCCGGGCGTGGTGTGGCCGGAAGGGAAACCCGAAGACGCTGCGTATCGTTGCGCCGAGTGCCGCGAGCTAATTCCTCACCGCCTCAAGGCTGAAATGGTGGAGCGCGGCGAGTACCGCGCGGCGAACCCGTCCTCGCCGATTCCAGGATTTCGAGTCTCGCAGTTGATTTCGCCAAAGAAATCCTGGGGAGAGATCGCTGTGGAGTTCCTGGCTGCCAAGAAGTCGCCGGAGACACTAAAAGCATTTCTGAACACGGTGCTCGCTGAGCTGTGGGAGGAGACCCACGAAGTAGCGACGGACGCCCACGCGTTGTGGAACCGCTGCGAGCCGTTCGAAGCCGAGGCGCCGGACGGGGTGGCGCTGATCACGGCAGGTGTCGACGTGCAGGCCGACCGGTTGGAGATGGAGATCGCCGGATGGGGACGAGATGAGGAGTCGTGGTCGATTGCCTATCACGTGATCCCCGGCGATGTTACGCGCAACGAGGTCTGGGAGCACTTGGAGGGCCTGCTGCTCTCCGAGTACCTGCACGCATCCGGGCTGCCGATGCGGATCGTCGCGACGTGCATCGACTGCGGGTTCAAGGATGCCACCGTGCTGCATTTCACGCGCGACCGCTACAACCGGCGTGTCTACGCCACCAAGGGGCGCGCGGGCGAGTCGCCGATCTGGCCGCGCAAGCCGAGCCGGAAGAACCAGACGCCGTTCTTTATGATCGGCGTGGATGCGGCGAAGACGGCGATCTACGACCGCCTGAAGCTCCGGGATGTGGGGCCGGGCTATTGCCACTTCCCGATCGGGCGGGACATCGAGTACTTCGAGCAGTTGACCGCCGAGAGAAAGTTCACGCGGTACCACAACGGCTTTCCGAAACAGGAATGGCGGAAGCCCGCCAATGCCCGCAACGAGGGCTTGGACGCCCGGGTCCTCGCGTACGCGGCGCTGCACGCGCTGTACGCGAGCGGCCTGAAACTCCCGGTTCATTGTGACCGCTTCGCAAGGATGGTTCAGACGAGGCGGGGGGAGACGCCACCGGCAATTCCTGCCGTGACGAAATCGGCCAACGCCGACCGCCCCGCCCCACCTCCCACTGAGCGCGGGGACGACCCATGGATACCGCGCCGCAACTGGTTCGGGCGAAATTGATATGGCTCTGACAATTCAGCAGTTGCAATCGAACCTGGATGCCGTCAACCAGGCGCTCGGGAATCCCACGTTGAAAGTGCGGTTCCCGGATGGGCGCGAGGTGACGTACCGCTCGGTGGATGATTTGCGCAAGGCGAAGGCCGAGATCGAAGAGGACATCCGGCAGGCCAGCGGGCAGACCGGGAGCCGCGTCCGGTTCGCGCAACACCAGCGCGGCGATGGTCCCACGGGCCCGACGCTGGACGACCGCTGGTAACGAAATGAACCTTCTCGACAAGGCCATCAGCATTGTGGCGCCGCGCGTTGCGTTGCAGCGTGTGCGAAGTCGTGTGGCGCTCGAACTGACCACGGGCTATCTGGAGCGCCACGCGCAGCGGTTCCGGTATGAAGGCGCTACCGCTGGCCGCCGCGCAAACGGCTGGTACGCCGCCTCGACGGACGCCAACGTCGAGCTGATGGGGTCGCTCATCTGGCTGCGCAACCGCAGCCGCGATCTGATCCGCAACAATCCGTATGCGGCGCGCGCGGTAGAGGAACTGGCTGGAAATGTGGTTGGGACCGGGATCGTGCCCCAAGCCAAGACCGGTAATACGGCCATCGACAAGATCATCGACGCCGAGTGGCCGTTCTTCGCCGACGGCTGTGACACGCCGCAACGCCTCGATTTCTATGGCATGCAGACGCTGACCGTCCGCACCATGGCGGAATCGGGAGAAGCCATTGTCCGTTTCCGGCCGCGACCTGCGGACGCCGGTCTGCGTATTCCGCTTCAGCTTCAAATGCTCGAAGCCGATTTCCTCGATCAGGCCCGCACCATGGGGCTGGTCAACGGCCATGTGATGGAGGGCGTGCAGTTCGACGAGATGGGGCGCCGCGTCGCCTACTGGCTGTTCAGCTATCACCCCGGCGGCGTGCTGATCCTCAACCCTCGCGGCGGCATTGTGAGCCAGCCGGTTCCGGCCGACCAGATCATGCACGTTTACCGCGTGCTCCGGCCTGGCCAGGTTCGCGGCGTGCCGTGGCTCGCGCCCGTGATGATGGCGCTCCGGGACCTCGACGATTACTGCGATGCGGAGCGCGTGCGCAAGAAGGTGGAAGCCTGTGTTACGGCGTTCGTTCAACAACCGGAAGGCGTCGATGGAGATCCACTCGGCATCGCAGGGACCGATCCATCCAGTGGGCTGCCGGTCGAAAGCTTCCAGCCGGGCATGGTTGAGTATCTGAAGCCCGGCCAGGACATCAAGTTCAACAATCCGCCGGCGGCGGGCGGCTACCGCGAATACAAGATGACCGAGTTGCAGGGGATCATGGCCGGCATTGGCCTGCCTTACGAGCTCGGCACGGGCGACATGTCGCAAGTGAATTACTCCTCCTGGCGCGGCGGGATGCTCGGCTTCCGCAACACGGTGGAGGCTTTCCGTTGGCTCACCCTGATCCCGTTGTTCGCGATGCCTGTGTGGCGGCGGTTCATCGACACGCTGATTCTGCAGGGCAAGATTCCGAAAGCCGCCGCCACCGACCCGAAGATCGGACTGCGCAGTGTGCAGTGGACCGCGCCGCGCTTCGAATCGGTCGATCCGGTGAAGGACGCAGAGGGCGTATTGAAAGATGTCCGCATGGGCCGCAAGACCTGGTTCGAGGCCGTGCTGGAGAATGGTTACGACCCTCCCACCCAGCTTCAGCAGATTGCACTGTTTAACAAGCTGGTGGACAAATTCGAAATCATCCTGGACTCGGACCCTCGCAACACGACGCTCCGCGGCCAGGAGCAGCCGGCGGCAACGGAAGAGCGAACTCCGAGTAGCAAAGCGGCGCCCACCAAGTCCAAGAGCCAGGGTTTCACGGCGCTCTCGGAAGAGGACCTGGGAATGGTCAAGGACCTACTCGTCACTGGCATGTCGCGCGCGGGCAGCGGTTTCGAATCGGCGCCACGGCTCTATCGCGGCTAAAGACTCAACCCAAGAAAGGACGTTTATGAAAGGGAACCCACAGGTAATCGCTGGGCTTCAGGAGGCCGCCAACATTGAGGGCTCCATGATGCTTCAGTATCTTCTCGACCAGCGCGACGTGAAGCGCCTGGGCCTGGATCTGGCCGATGGCCTGAAGCAGATGAAGGAGCAGTGCGAGGATCACATGAAGTCTCTGGTGAGCCGCGTGCTGTTCCTCGAAGGCGCGCCCACGATTGAGCTGAAACCCGCCGCGACCCACGATAGCGTCACCGAGATTCTGAACGATGCGTTCGCGGCTGAGCAGGCTGCCATCGCGCGGTTCAGCGATCTCTGCAAACAGTGCTACGACGCCGGCGACATGTCGAACTTCCATTTCTACCAGCACCTGGTGAAGTGGCATCGCGAGGGCGACGACAAGTTCAAGGGCCACGTCGCGTGGCTGCAGAAGCAACTCTACCAGTTGAAGAAGCTGGGAGAAAACGACTACATCGCCGT
>JBEKZL010000423.1:0-4513 GCA_049509915.1 Bryobacteraceae bacterium
CTGATCTGGCTGGGCGCGCTGCTGGTTGCCATTATCGGCCTGATCGAAGCCGGCGGCTGGAGCGGCGTGGTGGCGCGCATTCACCATCTCAACCCGGGGCAGGATTATACCCACATGTGGCGGTCGGTCGGTACTTTCACCGACAACCCCATGGGCATCAATTGGATCGGCATCGTGTTCGGCCTGGGCCTGGTGATTTCGTTCGGGTATTGGACCACCGATTTCCTGGTGGTGCAGCGGGTGATCGCAGCCAAGGACCTGCGCACTGCCAAGCTGGCCCCGGTGATCGGCGCGGCCTTCAAGATGTGCGTGCCGTTCATCGTGATTCTTCCCGGCCTGCTGGGCCTGGCCGTGCTGCCGATGAAGCTGGTGGGCGAAGACGTAGCCGCGGTAACCGGCGGCCACAGCTACAACGAAGTGCTGCCGCTGATGCTGGCGCGCTACTGCGGGCCGGGTTTGCTGGGGCTGGGCATCACCGCGCTGGTGGCGGGCTTCATGTCGGGCATGGCGGGTAACGTGAGCGCCTTCACCACCGTCTGGACTTACGACATTTACGCCGCCCTCATCCACAAGAAAGCCTCCGACGCGCACTACCTGGCCATGGGCCGCTGGTGCACCGTGCTGGGCGTGCTGATTTCGATCGGTACCGCCTACCTGGCGATGCAGTTCCATAGCATCATGGATTACGTGCAGGCGCTGTTCAGCTTCTTTATCGCACCCCTGTTCGGCACCGTGATCCTGGGCATGCTGTGGAAGCGCGCCACCGGCGCGGGCGGATTCTGGGGCCTGCTGGCGGGCACGGCGACCGCCGTCGGCATGTGGGGCTGGGTGAAGGCGGACCATTCGGCGCTGCGCTACGTGGCCTTTTCGATGAACGCCAAAGCCCTGGCTGAGGACATGTTCCGCGCGCTGTGGTCGTGGGGCGTATGCATGGTCGTCACCATAGTGGTGAGCCTGGCGACTAAGCCCAAGCCCGAATCCGAACTAGTCGGGCTGGTGTATGGCTGCACCGAACTGCCTTCGGAAGGCAATCTGCCGCTCTATCAGCGGCCCATTTTCTGGGCCGGCGCGGTAGCGGTAGTGTTTGTCGTATTGCAAATCATATTCTGGTAACGAGGTATCGTCCATGAGCAATCGTTCGATGACGTTCGGCGTGATCGTCGGCAACCGCGGCTTTTTCCCCGATCACCTGGCCAAAAGCGGGCATGCGGAAATAGTCGCCGCTCTCGATAAAGCCGGCTACGGGGTGGTGATTCCCGGTCCCGAAGACACCAAGTACGGCGCGGTGGAAACGCGCGCCGAATCCGCTAAGTGCGCCGACCTGTTCAAGCGCCATCGCGAGGAAATCGACGGCATCATCGTCACTCTGCCGAATTTCGGCGAGGAGCGCGGCATCGCCGACGCATTGCGCATGGCCGGCCTGAACGTGCCCGTATTGATCCAGGCCACGCCGGATACGCCTGGCAAAATGCTGATTGCCGACCGGCGCGACAGCTTCTGCGGCAAAATGAGCGCCTGCAATAATCTGCGCCAGTACGGCATTCGTTACTCCTTGACCACGCTGCACACAGAGGCGCCCGATTCGGCCGAATTCGCCAAGGACCTGGCCTGGTTCGCGGCTGTCTGCCGCGTGGTGCGCGGCTTGAAGGGGTTGCGCGTAGGCGCCATCGGCGCGCGGCCGGCGGCCTTCAATACCGTGCGTTTCAGCGAAAAGCTGCTGGAGGCCAGCGGCATCTCGGTGGAAACGTTCGACCTTTCCGAAGTGATGGGCCGCATCAACCGCATGGGCGACACCGATCCGGCGGCGGTGGAAAAACTGGCGGCCATCCGCCGCTATGTCTCGACCGACTCCGTTCCGGAACCGGCGCTGTTGAAAATGGCCAAGCTGGGCGCGGTCATCGACACCTGGATGGCGCAGACTCAGGTTTCCATCAGCGCCATTCAATGCTGGACGTCGCTCGAAGAGTTCTTCGGCGTGGTGCCTTGCACGGTGATGAGCATGATGAGCGACAGCCTGGTGTCGAGCGCCTGTGAGACGGATATCTGCGGCGTGGTCGCCATGCACGCCCTGCAACTGGCGTCGGAAACCCCCAGCGCCTTGCTCGACTGGAACAACAACTACGGCGACGACCCCGATAAAGCCGTCTGTTTCCATTGCAGCAACCTGCCCAAGCACTTCTTCAAAACCGTCAAGATGGATTTCCAGGCAATCATCGCCGGCACGGTAGGACGCGAAAATACCTACGGCACCTGCGTCGGCGTGGTAAAGCCGGGCCCGATGAGCTTCGCGCGGTTCTCCACCGACGACACCGCCGGCAAGATCCGAGGCTATGTAGGCGAAGGCGAATTCACCGACGACCCCCTGCTGACTTTCGGCGGCGCCGGCGTGGTGCGAATCCCGCGCCTGCAAAACCTGCTGCGCTACATTTGCGAGAACGGCTTCGAGCACCATGTAGCCGCCAACCTGTCGCAAACGTCGTCGGCAGTGCGCGAAGCAACATCGAAATACCTGGGCTGGGACGTAGTCGCACACGAGTAGCAGCAGAATCGGCAGCGGCAGGGACGCACCCGGGGGTGATCCTCAAATCGGCCGTTTAAGCAGCAACATCGCAGGGCAATGATGGCGTTGGCTCCGCGAACGGTCCAGAACATGCCGAACTGTTTGAGGCGGGAACCGATTACGGTCTTGCAGCCGCCCCCGTTCACGCCCGAGCCGACAGACAGGTGTTGACGGCGAAACTTGGGGTAGCGCATGCACTCGGCATTTCTCTCAAAGTAGTCGGCCTCGATGCGAATCTTGTCGGGCAACGATGGAACCCGAGCCTACCCTCACGGGATCTACGATCTGGGGCGCAACGCCGGCTTCGTGAACGTGGGTACCGGCCACGACACGGGTGCGTTCGCGGTGGCTTCGATCCGCGGTTGGCGGCGGGCCGAGGGCCGCCGCCTGTATCCGTGCAGGCAGCGGGTGTTGATCACCGCCGACGGCGGTGGCAGCAACGGTTGGCGCCTGCGGTTGTGGAAATGGGAGTTGCAACGTCTGGGCGATCAGACGGGGCTGGTTCTGACCGTCTGCCACTTCCCGCCGGGTACGAGTAAATGGAACCAGGTGGAGCATTGTGAGCTTTCGGCAAGGCTGCGCAGAGCGACCCACAAGGACATGACACAAGCTTGGGCTAGCTGGCATCGGGAGGTTGGGAAAATTTGAAATGTCCGTGAGGGATAATCGGCCGCTTGGAATGTCGGCATGGCGATTTTTCGGAGTCAAGAATCTGGCCCCGCTCAGCGGCGACGGGAGATGGAGATCATGGAGTTTCTCGTCGCATGTGGAGAGCCGGTCGGCCTCAGCGACATCAGACGCGAGTTGTGGGAGAAACCAGGCATGGCTTTGGCCCCAAACGGAATCCCTTATGCGGATGGTATGTTTGCCGTGCGCGGTTGGGGGACTTCCATGGAGCCGATGATCCGAAATCGGATGTGGTGCCTGTTTCATCCGGATGTGGTCGGCACGCGGCAGAATCGGATTGTATTGGTGGAAGATCAGAACAGCATCGGGTTAAATCGCTATACCCTGAAAAGTACTTCAGCCGTAAGATCGATTCGCCCGATGGGACGTGGGCCGGCGCGGTGCAGTTTCAGGATTTCGGCGGTGTGCACGGCCGCAGTGGCGGGCCGTCCCAGTCGCTTGCCGTTCGCCCGCGCATGCGCCAGACCAGCCCACGTTCGCTCTTGCAAAATCTCCCGTTCGAACTCGGCGAAGATCGCCAGCAGTCCGGCCATGGCGCGACCGGCTGGCGTAGTCAGGTCCAGCGCCTCAGTCAAGGAAACGAAGCCGACACCGAGATGTTCGAGTCCCTGGAGCGTCGCCAACAGATCCGTAACGGAGCGGCCCCACCGGTCTAGCCTCCACACCAACACTAGGTCGATCTCCCGCCGGCGGGCAGATTCCAGCACCTTCTCGCGGGCTTCTCGCTTAGCCGCGCCGAAGTTTACTTCACGGACCTGCAGAGCGATGGTCCAGCCGCGCCGGGCGGCATGGTCCCGCATCGCCCGGTTCGGCATCGCCAGCGTCTGCTGATCATTGGTCGAGCCAGCGAAGCGTAAACAGGGGAATAGATGGGCTGGGTATCGAGCTTCGAAAATTTGCAATCAGGGCGCCGACGCCGTCACCACTGCGGAAGGCCACACGACCAGTAGCGCCAACGCGAGCTGCTGGTCGGCCCTGCGTAGTCGCAGACCCCATGCACGTCTGGAAATTCCATGCACGAGAACCGGGAGACCTCGGAGATGCCTGAAGCGAATCATCGCGACAGGCCGGCGGGCGAAGGCAAAAGCCGTACGGCCCGCGCGCACGTCTTCGAGGAGTCGGACAGCGGAACAGTACCGATGAGCCATTCGAACAAAAGCGGGAAACCGCTGGTGGAGAGTGAGGAGGGAAGGCCGCTGATCAAGGAGAACATCCATCAATCCAGCACGCTTCCGACACAGAGCGGAGTTCACGTGTCCCAAGGGT
>JBEKZL010000424.1:0-4480 GCA_049509915.1 Bryobacteraceae bacterium
GTAGCGCGACACCAGCCCGCCCGCTTCGCGCGCGATCTCTACTGCCGTTTCCAGGTAGCTCATGGTGGAGGAGACTAATTCTCCTCCATGAGGTACTTGATATCGTGCTTGAAAATGAACAGGTTGGGCTCACCCTGGCGGGTGATCCGGATGAAGGAATGGTCGTAGTATTCGATCACCCCTATCACTTCGGCGCCGCCGTTCAGTTTCACCCGTACCGGGGTCGCGCTTTCGGTCAGCCGCTTGAGGTATTTGATTTCCTCAAACGTCTGCTCCGGGGCGCGGCTGCTTTTTCCACCTTGTGCCGTAGCGAATTCTCCCACTATTTTTTCTTCACCAGTGGCTCCGTGGGCACGCGAGCGCCCCCGGAACCCGTACTCGCAATCGCATCCCCATAATAGCCGTTACGCGCCGATACCTGCAATCCCGGAACCTTGGCGCGCAGCTCCAGCTTATGAAAACGCTCCTTGGTCAACGGGACGCCGCGCGGATAATATCCCAACAGGTAAGACGTACGCAGGTCGTTGATAATGGAAACGAAGGCGCGGTCCAGTTCCGCCGCCGTGGCTGGCAGAAAGGTTCGCCCGCCCGTCCCCTGGGCCATGAAAGTGAGGGCGTTTTCTCCGCCGACGTTGCGTCCGGCATCGCTGGTAATGGGCACATCCACCACCGGATACATGGTCGTATCGGCCATTTGCACTGCCTCCAGCGCCTGGTGGGTGTTTTTGATGCTGGTGGTTTCTCCACCGTCGCTAACCACCACCATCGCCTTGCGGCCCTCCCGCGCCTCCAGCCCCTCGGTGGCCGCCAGCCAGATGGCATCATATAAAGAGGTACCGGCCGAGCCGTGGACTTTCCTCAACTGCGTTTCCAGCAGGTTGTAATTGTGAGTGAAGTCCTGAATCAGCCTGACGCTGTCATCGAAACTGTAAAGCGCTACCCGATCCTCCGGGTTACCTTCGTGCAGCAGGGCGCGCAGGAACTTGGCGGCGGCGTCGGTCTCGTACTTGATGTCCTTGGCCGTCGAACCGCTCACGTCGATCAATAGCGCCACCGAGAGCGGCTGCTCGGTGCGGCGCTCGAAGACGGCGATCTCCTGCCGCACGCCGTTGTCGAAAATTTCGAAATCCTCCTTGGCCAGCGTGCCCACCAGTTGGCCAGCGCGGTTGCGGGCGGTGGCAGTTACCCGCACCAGGCTGACATCGGCCCGAAAAACGGTTTGTGCGCCCAGGCTGGCCGCCAGCGCCAGCGCTGTCAGGAGTCGAGCGGCAAGGTGGAGAGGACCTCCTGGTCCGCAGCCGGCCGCCCTCCGGCCGGCTTGTTGGGGGCCGTCGGCAATCGATTGCTCAGGCGAAGAGCGGGTCCGGGGGGACCCGCGCGGACCAGGGGGTCCGCCCCAACAGCTATTCCACCACCGGAACATCGCCGTCCCACTCCCCTTCCACCCAGACTTCGCCGTCGGCAAAATGCTCCTTTTTCCAGATTGGAACCCGCTTCTTCAGGCGATCAATCCCCTCCAGCGCCGCCTCGAACGCCGCCTTTCGATGGGGCGCCGTCACGATCACTGCTACGCTGGTCTCGCCGATCAAAATACGCCCCAGCCGATGCACCATGGCTACCCGGCCGATGTCCTGCCGCGCCGCCAGTTCCCGACCGATCGCCGCCATGGTTTTCAGCGCCAGCGCCGGGTAGCCCTCGTAATCCAGGCAGCGGGTCACACGGCCCCGGGTGTGGTTGCGGGCCGTGCCTTCGAAGGTCACCACCGCGCCCTCCGTACCGTTCAAAAGGGTGTCGGCCAGCCTCTTGACGTTTATGGGGTGGCGAACGATGGCGCAATACACGCGATCTTCCCGAATTTCCCAGTGTTCCGCGCAGCCCTTGCCCGATCCCCCGCTCACCGGCGGCAGGAAGGCGACTTCATCGCCCTCTTCCAGGCAGGTGGAAGGTTCGGCAAACTCCTGATTGCGCGCCATGGCGACCCTGCCCCGCAGCGCAGCCAGCGCCGGGTAGCGGGCGGCATAAGCGGCAAACACCGCGGCCAGGTCGGCGCCTGCCGCCATCCGGGCTTCTTCCTCCACCCGGCCCACCACATCCTTCAACATGCCGAAAAACAATACGCGTACCTGCACTCGGGCTCCTAAGTCGGTTTCAAGTCTAACAGACGCTTGCGCTTCGCCCGGCGTTGCGGCTGATACAATCGGAGTTCTTCTTATGAGGGACCCCTCGGAAACCCGCTTCCGCGTGCGCTACGCCGAAACCGACCAAATGGGCGTGGTCTATTACGCCAACTACCTGGTTTGGATGGAGATTGGCCGGGTGGAGCTGTGCAAATCGCTTGGCTTCAACTACCGCGACATGGAGCGGGACGACGGGATTTATCTGGCAGTTGCCGACGTCGCCTGCCGCTACCGCGCCCCGGCCCGCTTCGACGACGAAATCACGGTCAAAACCTGGCTGGAAGACGCCAACAAGCGCCTGGTAGTTTTCGCGTATGAAATCCGCACGGGCGACCGCGTTCTGGCGACCGGCTCCACTCGCCACGTATTCGTGTCGCGCCAGTTGGAGCGCACCCGCCTGCCGGACAAGTATTACCCCTTGTTCGGCATTTCGCCCGAGAGACTGGTGACGTCATGAAAGTGGGAATGATCGGTACCGGCGCGATTTCGCGCATGCACGCGCGCGCCTACCGGAACATCGGCTTCCAGGTCGCGGTCTGTACCGACGTGTTCGAACCCGCCGGACGCAAGTTCGCCGCCGAATGGGGCGCCGAGTTCGTGCCCACCTATGAGGATGTCTGCCGGCACCCCGCCGTGGATTACGTGGACGTCTGCACCTTCCCGGATTTCCGCCTGGAGCCGGTCGAGATCTGCGCCCGCGCCGGCAAGCCCGTGCAGGTGCAGAAGCCCATGGCAACCAATCTCGATACTGCCCGCCGGATGCTGGACGCCGCCCGCGCCGGCAATATTCCGCTGGGGGTGGTGAGCCAGCACCGCTTCGACGATGCCAGCCTGTTTCTGGCCCGTGCGCTGGCCGGCGGCCGGCTGGGCAAGTTGCTCCAGTGCGATTGTTACATCAAGTGGTATCGCTCGCCCGAATATTATTCCCGCCCTATTAAGGGAAGCTGGAAAACCGAAGGCGGCGGCGCCCTCATCAACCAGGCCATTCACCAGATCGATATTCTGCGCTGGCTGGCCGGCCCGGTGGCCGAGGTTTCCGCCTTCTGGCAATTGGGCGCGCTGCACAAGATCGAATCCGAGGACGTGGTGAGCGCGGTACTGAAGTACGCCAGCGGCGCTACCGGCGTGGTCCAGGCCGCGACCGCCTTCTGGCCCGGGTACCCCGAGCGCGTCGAGATCCACGGCACCAAGGGCACCGCGGTAGTTACCGGCGATAAGCTCACCACCTGGGACGTCGAGAACGATTCCGGCGACCCCGCCCCGGTCGCCAAGGCAGTAACCAGCGGCGCCTCCGACCCCATGGCGATTCCGCTCGAGCCCTTCGAGCGCCAGTTCCGGGATTTCGCCGATGCCATCGCCAACCATCGCCAGCCGCGTGTTTCCGGCGAGCAAGGCTACCAGGCCCTGGAAGTAGTGGACGCCATCTACCGCTCCTGCCGCACCGGGCAAAAAGTGATGCTGTAGCTGGCCTGTCATCCGGGTCGCGCGTGTGGCATAATCTTACCGGAGTCTTACCAATGGAAACCACCCGGCTTTCGACCAAGGGCCAGATCGTGCTGCCTAAAGACATTCGCACCTCCCGTGCATGGGGGCCGGGCACGGAATTCACGGTGGAGGAAACCGGCGACGGAATTCTGCTCCGCCCGGCGGCCCTTTTCCCGGCTGCCGATCTTGAGCAAGTGGCCGGCTGCCTGCGGTCCGGACGGAAATCGAAAACGCTGGCTCAGATGCGTGCCGCTATTGGCCCGGAGGTGAGGCGGCGTAATGACCGCGGTCGATACTAACGTGTTGGTACGGCTGCTGACGGGCGACGAACCCAGCCAGGCGGCCGCTGCGCGGCGACTGTTCGCGTCCGAACCAATCTGGATCGCGAGAACCGTATTGCTCGAAACCGCCTGGGTGCTTCGGAGCCTCTATGGATTCGAAACGGACGCGATCCGCGATGCTCTCACGAAGCTGCTCGGCCTCAAAAACGTGCATGCGGAGGAGGAATCGTCAGTAGCCGCCGCGCTGGCGCTGACCGCGCACGGAATCGAACTCGCCGATGCGATGCACTTGTATAGCAGGCCGCCCGGCGCCCGATTCGTCTCTTTCGACAAGTCCTTCATTCGTCGTGCCGGACGCGCAGGAGTCTCTCACATCTCCGCCCTGTAGCCGATGGGGCACGGGGGGGACAGTGGACTGGTGTACCGGATAATGAAAATGAGACACGGCTGAAGGGGACACTTTTCATCGAACGGGAGGGCGAGTGTCTCAGAAGCCGCGGAAGTACAGTCTGGAGTTCCGTGCTCGGGCGCTGGAGA
>JBEKZL010000425.1:0-7825 GCA_049509915.1 Bryobacteraceae bacterium
GTCAGGGAAAGCAGGGACCGAATGCCGCTGCAGGCTTCCACGACCGAGAGCGGGCCGCTGGGCAGCTCCAGAATGTTGCCCTCGCGCAGAACCGGTATACCCAGCACGGTCAAGGCAAAATCCGCCAGGCGGCTGGCGAGAATCTGCAGCGGAAACGTGATCTGGGTGTAAACGACGGCGGGAATCGGCACCATGAAGAACAGCAGGAACAGCGGGAAGGCAAGCCGGCGTAGAATCGCGGTGCCGCACAGGAACCAGATCAAACCTACGACCGTGATCACCACCGCCGTGCGGGCGGTGAACAACTCCACGCCGAGGGTAGCGACGAACACTTGAAAACCGCCCCAAACGACGACCAGCAGGCCCCACCAGTTGGGTTTCGGGGCGATGGCCAGCAATTCGTATCGCCGCTGCCAGGCGATGTAAGCGGCCACTACGGGGACGAAAAAGCCGTGTCCCATGTCGTCGTCCCAGGCCCATTGACGCACCAGGGGCACCACCACCGGCGCGTAACAAGCCAGCACCAGCGCGGTGAACCAGGCCAGCGGTACCCAAGGGATTTTGGGTGACACAGCGGGGTCTGCGGTCATGAGTCTTTCTGCATCATACCAGCCTCGGCGTCCCGATCAGCGGCAATGATCGAAAAGGCGGGTAGTGAAATACCGTTCCATGCGGTCGGGGAATACCGTGACTACCTGGGCGCCGGGTTCCATCGCATTGGCGGCGCGCACGGCGGCGACGTAGTTCAACCCGGAGCTGGGCCCCACCGGGAAGCCGAGGCGGATGAGCCCGCGGGCGGAGCGAAGCGCCTCTTCCTGGGGCACTTCGACGGTTTGGAGGCACTCGAAAACCGAGGGGTGAAAAATGCGCGAAACTCCGTCCACCACGCCCGGTATCTGGGAGCTGAAGCTGCAGCATTCCTGATCCACGGTTTCGGAGATTGCGACCGGGCGCGCGAGCACGGCACGGAGGGCGGGATTGGCCGGCCGCAAGCCCTGGTATAGCCCGACCAGGGTGCCTCCGGTTCCCACGCCGCTCACCACCGCGTCGACGCGGCCGCCGGGAATCTGTTCCAGGATTTCGCGCGCCGAACCGAACTGGTGGGCGCGCGCGTTGTCGGGGTTCGAGAACTGGCAGGGCAGGAAGGCGCCGGACTGGCGCGCCAGTTCCTCGGTGCGCGCAATCGAATCGGCCACGCCGGCTGTCCCCGCAGTGAGCTCCACCTGGCCGCCAAAGCCGCGGATCATGAGCACCCTCTCGTTACTGACGCCTTCGGGCATCACCGCCAAAAAGCGCAGCCCGCGTTGCGCGCACGCCATGGCGAGGGCGATGCTGGTGGAACCGCTGGAGGCCTCGATGACGAGGCCGCCGGGAGCGAGACGGTTCTCGGCCAGGGCGCGATCGAGGATGAAGGCGGCGATGCGGTCCTTGGTGGAACCACTTGGCTGCAGGAAATCGAGCTTGACCCAGATTGCGGGGCCGGAGGGATCCAGTTGAACCGGGACCAGGGGAGTGCGAAGCAAAGGAACGGAGATTCGATTGACGTCGGGCATATTCGCAACGCTACGTTAGCATGGCGTCAGCGATCCGGCTCATGGCACCGGCACCAGCAGGGTCTTGCCGATCACGGTGGTGAAGCCGTCCAACATGTCCATGAAGCTCGCGCCGAGCAGCGGCATGGGACGGAGCTGCCAGAGATGCGCGGCGTTTTGCCAGGCGGACTCCCGAGCGGCTGACACGCTCCAGGCGGCGATGGTGTCTTCCAGGTGAGAGACCGGCGGGAGAGCCCCGCCGGGAAGCCGTACATTCAGGGTGCGTTTGGCGGACTCGATGAGGCTGTCCAGCGTGGAGTTGAGCGCCGTGTAGTCGCTGTAATGGGTTCCGTCGCGATCCGGAGTTGTGCCGGTTTCGAGACAGGTGGCGACGATGGTTTCGGGAAGGTCGCGATTGATGTGGGCGTTGATGCCCGCCAGCGCGAACTGGATGCGCGCCACGGCGGCGAGGCCGCGATCGCCGAACAGGACTTGCCAGCACGCTGGTGCCGCTTGCCCGGACAGCGAGGACTGGAGCGCCGAGAAGTAGAGACGCGCGAATTGAACGTCAAGCTCGGCAAGCCACTCCGGATCGTTGAAGGCGCCGGCGGCGACTCGGGCCTCTACCGCTTGAGTCACCTGCAGGTACAGCCAATTGAACCATTTCAGGCCGTCCGCATCCACCGAAGTGGCGTCGATGGCGTGAAGAATCCGGAGAACATCGGCGATGGACCGCGGCGCGGCCTCGACCGCGGCGAGGATGGCGGCGTCGTAGGGGAACATGGTCCATTGTATGTCCGGCCGGGAAGGCGCGCGATGCGATCAGAACTTTCGCAGGAATTGACGGTACGCGCCGCTGTTGAAGGTGCTCCAGGGTTGGAAGCCCCTCTCTTTATAGAGGTGGTAGGCGAAGTCGATATTGGCTTTGCAATCCAGCAGGTCCCGAAGGTTGACCCCCACGCGCTTCAAGTGTACGGTATTGATCTGGAAGTAGCCCCAATCGAGCGTGCCGTCCGAGTTGTAATGATAAATCTCGCAAGCGCCGCGCGGGTTTTCGGCGCGTTGAACCGCCAATGCGACCCGGCATGCCGGTCCGAATTGGTTGCAGGCGTATTGCTGGTAGGCCGTCAACCGGTGACCGAACTGGTCGGCCTGGGCCTCGGCCACAAGGACCGCAAAGAGCCTCGCCGAGACCCCTGGCGCTTTCGACCGCCTGGCGCGCGCCCGCTTCTGCGCCGCGGGCTTCAGAGGCATGGGACGCCAGCTGGGAATGGCGGCAAGAACGAACTTGGCTGTGACATCCTCCGATCAGATTACTACAGCGCCGAAGCGCCCTCGCCTCATCCGCTAAACTGGAACGAGGTGGAAGAGGAAGTCCTCGGCAAGGCATACGATGGGCGGCTGATGCGCCGTTTGATGGGGTACATGCGTCCCCATGGCGCGCTGGTGGCGGGGTCGCTCGCGTTTCTGCTGGTGCAATCGGTGCTGCAGGTGCTGGGGCCGCTGCTGACCAAGATCGCGGTCGACACTTATCTGCGGCCCGATCCGGCGCGTATGCGCACTCCCTTCGACGCTTTTCTTCCGGCCGATCCTTACGCCGGGCTGGCGCGCATCGGGTTGCTGTATCTGGGCATGCTCGCGGCCGCGTTCGTATGCGAATTCGGGCAAACCTACCTGATGCAGTACACCGGCCAGCTTGCCATGTTCGACCTGCGCAAGGAGTTGATGCAGCACCTGCAGAAGCTCGACCTGGCATTCTACGACCGCAATCCGGTGGGCCGGCTGGTGACGCGTGTCACCACCGACGTCGACGTGCTCAACGACCTATTCACTTCGGGCCTGGTGACGATCCTGGGCGACGTGCTGGTGCTGGCGCTGATTCTGGCCATCATGTTCCGCATGAGCCCGCCGCTGGCCGCGGTAATGCTGTTGGCGATGCCGCTGGTGATTGCGACCTCGATTTTCCGGCGCACGGTGGCGCAGAGCTACCGGCGCATCCGCATCGCCATTGCGCGCATCAACGCCTACCTGCAGGAGCACATCACCGGGATGGTGGTGCTGCAACTGTTCAACCGCGAGGCGCGCAGCCGCCGGGAATTCGAATCGGTCAACCGCGAACACATGCGCGCTTACAAGGCCGCCATTACGGCGTACGGCTGGTTCTACCCGGTGGTGGAGCTGATTTCGACGATGGCGCTGGCGGGAATTCTGATCTACGGCGGCTTTCGCGTGACCAGCGGCCGGCTGACGCTGGGGGTAGTGGTGGCGTTCCTGCAGTACGGGCTGCGGTTCTTTCGCCCGATTCAGGACCTGAGCGAGAAGTACAACATTCTGCAGGCGGCGATGGCTTCCTCCGAGCGCATTTTCAAGCTGCTCGATACCCCGGTGGAGTTGCCTTGTCCGGCGGCGCCGAGGCCCGCTCCGGCTTCGATTGCCCCGATCGAATTCCAGGGTGTGTGGTTTGCTTACCAGAAGGAGGATTGGGTGCTGGAGGACGTGAGCTTCAGCATCGCGCCCGGAAAAACGGTAGCCGTGGTGGGGCACACCGGGGCAGGGAAGACGACGCTGATCAGCCTGCTGCTGCGCTTTTACGACGTGGGGCGCGGCGCGATCCGCATCGGCGGCACCGATGTGCGCGATTTCGATCCCCAGCAGTTCCGGCGCCAGTTCGGGGTGGTGCTGCAGGATCCGTACCTTTTTACCGGGACGCTGAAAGAGAATATCCGCCTGGGCACGGAAAGCATATCGGATCTGGACGTGGAAACCGCAGCCGAGCAGGTAAACCTGCTGGACTTTGTGCGCGGACTGCCCAAGGGGTTTGGGCATCCCATTGCCGAGCGCGGGGCCGGACTTTCCACCGGACAAAAGCAATTGATCAGCTTCGCCCGCGCCCTGGCGCACAACCCGCGCTACCTGATTCTGGACGAGGCCACTTCGAGCGTGGATACCGAGACCGAGCTGCGCGTGCGCGCCGCTTTGGAGCGCATGGTGGCCGGGCGCACGTCGATCGTGATCGCGCACCGGCTATCCACGGTGCAGCGGGCCGACCACATCCTGGTGATGCACAAAAGCCGGCTGCGCGAGAGCGGCACCCATCAGGAACTGCTGGCGCAGCGCGGGATTTACTGGAAGCTCTACCAGCTTAACTTTGTCACGTAAGATGGTTTGTTTTCAGTGCGCTTTCAATGGCTTGGCGTGGTACATTCGGCCCATTCGGCGCCAATTGGACATGATTCTGGACATAAGTTTTGGAGGCCGTCATGATGCAGGGAAAATACCCCGGGTGCGCCCAGGCGAGCTCTCGCAAGGGCTCGGGGATGCTGGGCTGGGCAGACTTTGGCAGTGAATACTGGCGGCCAGTCGGGAACGGACAGTCGGTTAGGGTTGGGATCGTGCTAGTGGTCGGAGGCGGGCTTGATGGGTGTGGGGGCCGGCTTGGGTTCCAGCTCGTACATGGCCAGGGCGTTTTTCAGCGTGGCGTGCCGGTCTAGGCGCTCACCACACCGTTCGCATTCGATTGCGTGCTCCATGATTTTGCGAGCCACCCTGACGGATGCTTTTCCCTGCCAGTAATGACGGATCTGGGGGGCCGACACATGTGAAATTTGTCGCACCGTCCAAGAATGTATCGCGAAACCGGGAATTCGGTGAAATCTTTTTGAACGCAGTACTATGGTCAGGCGCTGCGAGGCCGCCGATTCTTGGTCGCAGGGCCGCTGCGCATTCTTGATCCCGGTGAGCGCGGGATCCTGCTGCGGGGCCAGCAGCCGGAGCAGACCCGGGCGGAGATGCACACCGGCCCGGACGCGCATCGCAAGCGCAAGGGCTGGGCGAAGTTCGAGCGAAGGTAGGCCACAGCACTGCAAAAAGGCACCGCCGTCGCATCGGTGGAGGTCAAACCGCCAGTGTTGAAGTTGGCCTGCTCGCTACTGGAGACCCAGGCCGACACGTTCAAGCACGGCGGCTACAAGGACGAGTAGTGCGCCAGCGTCGAAAACCTGATCGAAGCAAAGAGGACGAATACACCGGTGCCAACCAGCAAGGCCAGGCGCCCAAGAAAGTCGAACCGGCCGACATCCTGGGAGTCCTCGCAGCTTCCGATAACGACGGGCCTTTTATCCCCTCCTCGCGTCGATCCCTGGTTGCCATGGTCGCACCGCGGTTGCTGGCCGAACCGGAAACCACTTCGCTCCGATGGCGACTGCGCCGCTCACTCAGACCTTGAGCTTGCGCGAGTTGATTGCGGCTATATCGACTACGCTCTGTTCGGCCGCTGGACCATGGCCGGAGTCTTCTTTGTCACCCGACTGAAGGATAACGCCGCCTTCGCGGTAAGCGAGAAATGTGAGATCCCGCAGAGCCGCAACATCCGTGCCGACCAATTCATCCGCCTCACCGGCACTCAAGCCCAGGCCGACTATCCTGACCTGCTGCGGCGCATCGTGGTCTGGGATGCCGAAAACGAACGCCAGATCGTCTTGCTGACCAAGCTGCTGGAGTTCGGCGCCACCACGATCGCCGCGATCTCCAAACAACGCTGGAATATCGGCGTGTCCAGTCAAGGACACATCGTCCAGTCGGTGAAAGACCGACCGAGGTCAAAAGACTCAGACCTCGTAGCTGGGGAGGCGCCGTGGCGCGAGAGCAAAACGGCGGAGCCCTCCGACAACATACTCGGAAAGGAGTGTGCGCAACGCACCAGGTTGCAACGTACAGTGAACGCAGACGTAGCCTCGTTACACGAATCTCCGGTGGCTGAGACGGTCGATAACGTGCGAAAGCAGCAAGAGCTGGCCGAAACGAGTCCGACACGGCAGTTCTCACCGGCGGGGTATCAGCGGCGACATGGTGTGAAGGAAGATGTGGAAACTGGAGAAACCCTCGGTGCCCGGCGAAGAAATCTCGTCGAGGAGATGCCGGCTACAACCGTGAGTGGGAAGTGCGGGCATAGGCGCCAGGGTGACGGATCGGGTCGCAGTACTGGTGATGGGCGTGCAGCAAAACGCGCCCGGAGGGAAGGACCCGGACCGGTGAGTACTCCGCTAGCCAAGGTGAGGCAGGGGTGAAATGACAAAAGCGCCCATCCATCTGCAGGATCTACGGCGGCGGATTTATCGAAAGGCGAAGTCTGACAAGACGCATCGCTTCTGGGGGCTCTTCGTGCACGTTACGAGGATCGAGACCCTCGAAGAGGCCTACCGTATAGCGAAGAGCAATGGCGGCGCCGCTGGGGTCGATGGCCAGAAGTTCTCTGACATCGAATCGGCGGGGCGGTCGGCGTTTCTTGCGGCGGTGCGGGAAGACCTCATCACAGACAGGTACAAGCCCATGCCGAACCGCCGGGTGGAGATCCCGAAGGGAAATGGCAAAGTCCGAACGCTTCAGATTCCTTGCATTCGCGACCGCGTGGTGCAAGGCGCAGTGAAGCTGATCCTGGAAGCCGTCTTCGAGGCGGATTTTTGCTCCAACTCCTATGGATTTCGACCGAAGCGGTCGCCACATCGCGCCCTCGCGGAAGTCAGGCGCAGTGTATTGCGGCGCATGTCCACAGTGATTGATCTGGATCTGTTGCGCTATTTCGACACGATTCGGCATTCCGTGCTGTTAGACAAGATCGCGAAGCGGATCCAGGACCCGCAAGTCCTCCACCTGGTAAAGCAGATTGTCAAAGTCGGCGGAAAAGTCGGTGTCCCGCAAGGGGGACCGTTCAGCCCGTTGGCGGCGAACATCTATTTGAACGAGGTCGACTGGTCCTTTGACGCGATCCGCCGCAAAACGGCAGAGGGAGCCTACGAGGCCGTGAACTATCATCGGTTCGCCGATGATATCGTCATCACCGTCAGCGGCCACCACACGAAACGGGGCTGGGCCGAACGAGCTCTGCAACGGGTCCGGGAACAGTTCGCACTCATCGGTGTCGAATTGAACCAGGAGAAAACCAAGGTGGTGGATACGTTGAAAGGGGAAGCCTTCGGGTCCCTGGGGTTTGATCTGCGTCGAGTCCGCAAGCGAAACGGGGAAGGGCATTTTCTCTTGATGACCCCGAAGAGGAAGGCCCGCAAGGCAGTCAAAGCGAAGATTCGCGACATCGTCGGGCGCGGGGGTGCAACCCCCATGCCGGAAGTGGTGAAGCGAGTCAACGCCACGCTCGCTGGATGGGTTAACTATTTCGATTCGTCAGAAGAATCTGTGGGTGAGTTCCGGCTCGGGGAGTTTTCCAAGTGAGTGATAGAGCGCTAGTTCGGTGACGCGGAAGGTTCGGAACCCGTAGGATTTTCTCATGGTGACTTTTG
>JBEKZL010000426.1:0-4456 GCA_049509915.1 Bryobacteraceae bacterium
CCGCGGTTGTGCATTTTTGTGCATTGGCCGGCAGTCGGCGCTCACGATCCTGCTCACCGAGCCTGCTAAAATACGGTTGATCCACCCCAGGAGGAACAGTCCAGCTTGAACTCTGCAATCCTCGCCCTGGAAGACGGAACGGTCTTCGAGGGCCGGAGTTTTGGTGCGTCGGCGGAGCGGTCCGGCGAAGTGGTTTTCAATACGGCGCTCACCGGATACCAGGAAGTTTTCACCGATCCGTCCTACAGCGGGCAAATCGTCATCCTCACTAATCCGCAAATCGGCAACTACGGCACCAATGGCGAGGACGACGAATCTTCCAAGCCTTATATCGAGGGCCTGGTAGTGCGCGAGTTTTCCGAAACGGCCAGCAATTGGCGCTCGGATCGGCAGGCCGGAGAATTTCTGGCGCGCAGCGGCGTACCGGTGGTGAGCGGCCTGGATACGCGCGCCCTGGTGCGGCACCTGCGCACGCGCGGGGTGATGCGCGGCGTACTCTCGGCCGTCGAGAAAGACGCGGCAAGACTGGTGGCGAAGGCGCGTTCGATTCCCAGCATGGCGGGGCTCGACCTGGCCAGCCGCGTTTCCACCCCGGAGCGCTACCAATGGTCGGCGGCGGTGGAAGCCTGTTCCCCATCGGAGCCGGTGGGCCGCGCCGCGGAAGCGAAATATCACGTGGTGGCGTACGATTACGGCATCAAACGCAACATCCTGCGGCGGCTGGTGCAGGTGGGCTGCCGCGTCACCGTGGTGCCGTCGCTGACTACGGCCGAAGAGGTTCTCGCGTTGCACCCGGACGGCGTCTTCCTCTCCAATGGTCCGGGCGACCCGGAGCCGCTTGAAACGCAGGTGGGCAACATCCGCAAGCTGATCGGCAAGAAGCCTATTTTCGGCATCTGCCTGGGCCACCAGTTACTGGGCCTGGCGGTGGGCGGCAAGACGTACAAGCTGAAATTCGGCCATCGCGGCGCCAATCATCCGGTGCGCAACGAACGGAACCAGCGGGTGGAAATCACCTCCCACAACCACGGCTTCGCGGTGGATCCGGATTCGCTCAACCTCAACGAAATCGAAATCACCCACGTGAATTTGAACGACCAGACGCTCGAAGGCTTCCGCCATCGCAGCCATCCGGTATTCTGCGTGCAATACCATCCCGAGGCCGCTCCCGGGCCGCACGATTCGCATTATCTGTTCGATGAATTCGTCCAACTCATGAGCAGCGAGCGTTAGCCGATGCCCCGACGCAACGATCTCCACCGCATTCTGATTATCGGCTCCGGGCCGATCGTGATTGGGCAAGCCTGCGAATTCGATTATTCCGGCACGCAGGCGGCAAAAGCGCTGAAAGCCGACGGTTTCGAAGTGGTGCTGGTGAATTCCAACCCGGCCACGATCATGACCGATCCCGATCTGGCCGACAAGACTTACGTCGAGCCGCTGACCGCGCCGTACCTGGAAGAGATCATCCGGCGCGAACGGCCCGACGCGCTGCTTTCCACCGTGGGCGGGCAAACCGGCCTGAATCTCTCCGTCGAGTTGGCCGACAACGGCGTACTCCAGAAATACGGGGTGGAGCTGATCGGGGCCAAGATCGACGCCATCAAAAAAGCCGAGGACCGGCTGCTGTTTAAAGATGCGATGCGGCGCATCGGCCTGGAAACGCCGCAATCGCAGCTCATCACCAGCGTGGCGGGCGGTGAAAAGTTCGCCGCGCGGATCGGCTTCCCGTGCATTCTGCGGCCCAGTTTCACCCTGGGCGGCACTGGCGGCGGCATCGCCTACAACAACGAAGACCTGGCGGAAATTCTGGAGCGCGGGCTGGCGCTTTCCCCGGTTCACGAAGTGCTGATGGAAGAGAGCGCGCTCGGCTGGAAGGAATTCGAGCTGGAAGTGATGCGCGACCTGGCGGACAACTGCATCATCGTCTGCTCCATCGAAAATCTCGACCCCATGGGCGTGCACACCGGCGATTCGGTGACGGTGGCGCCGGCCCAGACCCTCACCGACCGCGAATATCAAATGATGCGCGACGCGGCGCTGCGCTGCCTGCGCGAAATCGGCGTGGACACGGGCGGGTCGAACGTGCAGTTCGCCATCAACCCCGTCAACGGGCGGATGGTGATTATCGAGATGAACCCGCGCGTATCGCGCAGCTCCGCGCTGGCCTCGAAAGCCACCGGCTTTCCCATCGCCAAGATCGCCGCCAAGCTGGCGGTGGGCTACCGGCTGGACGAAATCCGCAACGACATCACGCTGAAAACCCCGGCCTGCTTCGAGCCCACCATCGATTACGTGGTGGCCAAGATTCCCAAGTGGGCATTCGAAAAATTTCCCGGCGCCGACCCGGTGCTGGGCACGCAGATGAAATCGGTGGGCGAAGTGATGGCCATCGGGCGCACCTTCAAGGAAGCGTTGTGGAAGGGCATGCGGAGCCTCGAAACCGGCAAGGCTTTCGGCACTGAAAAGCTGGATCCCGCGCTGATCTCGAACAAGCTGATCACGCCCACGCCCGACCGGCTGAACTACGTGCGCTTCGCCATGGCGAGCGGCTACAGCGTCGCCGATATCCACGAGCTCACCTCGATCGATCCCTGGTTCCTCGAACAGATGAAAGAAGTGGTCGATTTCGAAATCGCGCTGGCGCAGGATTCGCTGGTCAATGTCGGCGCCGCCAGTTTCCGGCGCGCCAAGCGCTACGGCATCTCCGATGCGCAGCTCGCCAGGAGTTGGGCCGTGGAGGAAATCGCCGTGCGCGAGCGCCGCAAGCAACTCGGCGTGGCGGCCGTGTTCAGCCGCGTGGATACCTGCGCGGCCGAGTTCGAGAGCTTCACGCCGTACCTGTATTCCAACTACGAAAGTTCTTGTGAAGCCGATCCGGCGGACCGAAAAAAAGTCATGATCCTGGGCTCCGGTCCGAACCGCATCGGCCAGGGCATCGAGTTCGATTACTGCTGCTGCCATGCCTCGTTCGCGCTGCAGGAAATGGGCGTGGAATCGATCATGGTCAACTGCAACCCGGAGACGGTGTCGACCGATTACGACACCAGCGACCGGCTGTACTTCGAGCCGCTCACCCTCGAGCATGTGCTGAATATCTGCGATACGGAAAAGCCCTCGGGCGTGATCGTGCAGTTCGGCGGACAGACGCCGCTCAACCTGGCGCTGCCGCTGAAGCGCCTGGGCGTGCCCATCATCGGCACCGACCCCGCCAATATCGATCTGGCCGAGGACCGCAAGCTGTTCGGCAAGCTGCTCGACGAGCTGGCGATTCCCTGCCCCGCCAACGGCTCGGCGACCAGCGTGGAAGAGGCCTGCGCCGTGGGCCGCCGCCTGGGCTACCCGGTGCTGGTGCGCCCCAGCTATGTGCTGGGCGGCCGCGCCATGGTGATCGCCTACGACGAAGAGATGGTGAAGCAGTACATGCGCGAAGCCGTCACCTTTTCGCAGGAGCGGCCGGTGCTGGTGGATCGCTTCCTCGAAAACGCCACCGAAGTGGACGTGGACGCGCTGGCCGATGGAGACGATGTGCTGATCGCCGGCATCATGGAGCACATCGAAGAAGCCGGCGTGCATTCCGGCGACAGCTCCTGCGTTTTGCCGGCGCAATCCATCCCGGCCGAGAACTTGCGCACCATCGAGGACTACACCATCCGCCTGGCCAAGGCGCTGCACGTGGTGGGCCTGATGAATGTGCAGTACGCCATCCAGAACGGTACGGTCTACGTGCTGGAAGTGAACCCGCGGGCGTCGCGCACGGTACCCTATGTGAGCAAGGCTACCGGCGTCGCGCTGCCCAAAATCGCGGTGGGCCTGATGTGCGGCCGCAAGCTCGCCGATTACGGATACACCGCCGGCAGCAGGCTTTCGGTGGCGCAGGACTTCGTCAAATCGCCGGTCTTTCCGTTCAACAAATTCCCCGGCGTGGACCCGGCCCTGGGCCCGGAGATGCGCTCCACCGGCGAAGTGATGGGCGTGGGCATCAACTTCGGCGAAGCGTTCCTAAAAGCCCAGATCAGCGCCGGAACGCCGCTGCCGGCGAAGGGGACGGTCTTTGTCAGCGTCAACGATCATCACAAACCGGAAGCCGCCGCGGTGGCCAAACGGTTTGTCGAAATGGGCTTCTCGCTGGTAGCCACGCGCGGCACCGCCGCCGTCCTGCGCCAAGCGGGTCTGCCATGCCGCACCGTGCTGAAAGTGAACGAAGGCCGCCCCAACGTGGTGGACCTGTTGAAAGGCGGTTCGGTCCAGCTCGCCATTTACACCACTACCGGCGCCCCCGCCTTCTTCGACGAAAAAGCCATTCGCCGCTCCGCGGTAATGTACCGCGTCCCCTGCATCACCACCATGAGCGGCGCCCGCGCCGCCGCCGACGCCATCGAAGCCAGCAAACGCGACCCCATCCGCGTCTGGGCCCTGCAGGAAATTCACGAATCGCATAAAGCGCGGGCGTAAG
>JBEKZL010000427.1:0-4430 GCA_049509915.1 Bryobacteraceae bacterium
GATAACACAAGAGTAAATTACCTTCTTTACATGGGTACACAATCGCATCGCCGCAAATCTCTATAACCAAGCTTTTCAAGGCCTTACGCGGGAAAATGCATCATAAAGAGCGGGAACTTCGGGCTAACCCGCCGCTCGCGCCCGTGATGACGACACCTTTTCCTTCAACGTGTTTGCTCATGGCGAACTAAACTCCCGCGGCTTTCAGTGCGGCAAGCACCCGTTGTCCCGGAAGGGGACTCTGCGGATGCGAACGCCGGTAGCGTCGTGAATGGCGTTGGCGATGGCCGCAAGCATCGGTTTGAGTGAGGCCTCACCGGCTCCGTAGGGCGGCAAGTCGGGACGGTTCGGATTCGGATCGCCGTTCACCAGCACGACGTCGATGCGCTCGGGAACGTCAGCGTGGCGGAGAGTCGGATGCGAAAACCAGTCCACGCTCGTCACCTTCTCCGTGTCGAACCGGACTTCCTCGTAAATGGCGCGGCTCAGGCCGTGAAGCGTGCCGCATTCCACGGTGTAACGAAGGCTCTCAGGATTGACCACGAAACCACAATCGTGCGCGCACACCAGCCGCTTCGCCCAGACATGACCGGTCTCACGGTTCACTTCGACCTCCGCGATCTGCGCAACTACCGTCTGGCCGCGGAACGAGTAGGCGATACCGCGTCCCGTCAGAATCTTACCTGTGCCGTGCGGTTTCGGCGAAGGCCGCGGGTCCCAGCCGTACTTCTCTGCAGCGGCCTTGAGAACAGCAAGGGACCGCGCGCGCCGGAACCCGTTGTCATCGTTCGTGCCGGCCTTGATCATGTTCATGCGGAATTCCGCGGCATCGACTTTCGCCGCCGCCGCTGCCTCGTCGATGAACGATTCCGAGGCGAACGCCGATTGCGGACCATTGGGATCGCGCAGATTGCCGGTGCGCAGCGGAGTCTCCCACAGGGCCGGCAGCCCAACGACCTCGCCAATCATCTTGCGATTCGGAATCGCGTACATGTCGGAAGGGAGCGAGGCGCTGCCTGCGGCAGGTCTTGTCCGCCTCTGCCCCATCAGTTGTGCGATCAGCACTGTGTCCGGCTCGTTGTACCCAAGGTGGTTGTAATCGCAGGAACGCGCGTTGTACTGATACCCGACCAGACGCCCCTGCGCATCCAGAGCGCCGCGCATCTTTACCAGGAACGCCGGACTCTTGGTATCCCAAGCCGTCTCCTCATCTCTCATCCACTGCACGCGAACAGGCCTGCCGAGTTCGCGGGCGATCCAGGCCGCCTCGCAAGCCGCGTCCTCCGCCGCCGAACGCCCGAACCCCTGAGGCCCCTGCATCCACGACACACGCACCCTGTCATTCGGCATGCCGAAAAACGTCGCGACACCTCTCCGCATACCGTAAGACTTCATGTCATTGGAATAGACGGTCATCTGCCCGTTCGAGGGGTCGGCGGTGGCATGAGCGCCGGCGAATGCGGTGTGCCCCTGGAACGGCACCTCATACTCGGCTTCGATCGTTTTCGCCGCACTTGAAAATGCTGTCTCAGGATCCCCCTCTACCGTGGGTTTGGCGCCAGGAACGGGCGTTGTCGCACGCATGTATTTAAAAAGATCTTCGGACGCCGGGAACGGAGCTGTTGCCGGCTTCTCCCAGGTTGTCTTGAGCTGGCGGGCGGCACGGATGGCCTGTTCCTCGCGTTCGCACACAACCGCGACGTAGTTGCCTTTGTTCATCACCTTGATGAAGCCGGGCAGGTTCTTCACCGACGATTCATCGATGCCCGTCAGCTTTGCGCAAGCGTAAGGAGGTTTTACGTTACGCGCATGAACCATGCCAGGCAGTTTGACGTCGACGGCCCATTTCATGGAGCCGTCCACCTTTGCGGGAATGTCGTCACGTCGCATCGCGCGGCCCGCATATTTGAGTTCCGGGATCGTCTTCGTTTTGGACTGACCTGTGACCGAGGACACGTTGTTCCCGGTCAGCGTCACATTGAACTTCTTTCCCCCGATCAGCTCGCCATAAGTAACCTGCTTCGAGGGATCGGCTTTCACGGTGACGACTGCATCGCTAACGGCCAGTTGATCGGCCGGCACTCCCAAACGGCGCGACGCCATTTCCAGCAGCACACGGCGGGCTTCCGCGGCGACGCGGCGCATCGGCCACGAATCCCTCTCCATCGCGGTCGATCCGCCCGACCCGACCTGATCGACGGTGATGTCCGTGCTTCCCATGATGCACGTGGTCTTGTCGAAGGGCATGTCCAACTCGTCGCACATCAACTGGCGGAAACCTGTTCCGGTGCCCTGCCCGGGGTCTGTTTTGCCGACGTAAAACGTGGCTGAGTTGTTCTCGTGGATGACAATCCACGAGTCGATCCGGCGGAAGTCGGGATCAATGTAGGGGCCGGGCCCCTGCTCCGCGGCGTTGCTCTGCGCGTCCGCGTCCAGGATGCCGGCTGTACCGAGCCCGCCGAAGCTCACGAACAGCAGGCCTGCGTTTCGCAGGAAGCCTCTGCGATTGGTCGCGAGCATTTCTTCGATCTGTTTCGGAATCCGCGCAGAGACGCTCATGCCACGACCTCCTTTGCGGAAGCGGCTGAAGCATCGGCCATGGCCCTGGCAGCGCGCTTAATGGCCGTCTGAACGCGGTAGTAGCTCATGCAGCGGCACAGCGTGCTGTTCATGGTTTCGCGGATCTGTGCGTCGGTGGGATGGGGGCTCTTGTCCAGCATAGCCTTCGCCATCATGAATAGCCTTCGCCATCATGATTTGTCCGTTCTGGCAGAATCCACACTGCGGGACCTGCTCATCGATCCACGCCTGCTGCAGCGGGTGTAATTTACCGTCCCGTGCCAGCCCTTCCAGCGTGGTTACTTCGCCTTTGACGGAAGACACAGGCATGATGCAGGAACGAACGGCCAAACCGTTGATCATCACGGTGCAGGCGCCGCACTGTCCAAGCCCGCATCCAAACTTTGGCCCTTGCAGGCCAAGGTCGTTCCGCAGAATATAGAGTAACGGCGTGGCCGGTTCGATATCCAGCGTATGGGACCGGCCGTTCACCTTAATTGTGATATTGCTCACTGATTCCCGCTCCTCGTGCGATTGGCGCGCGGAAAGCGCGCACTCCCATTTGTGATTACCAGACCCATCCAAACCGGCATCCCGTGTACTGAGAGGATTATGAACCTAAGCCGATGCCGCTTGCAACGATGGGGCTTTCCGCGGCATCCAAGTCAGCACAACCTTGGCCGATCCGGCTGGCGAACGGCAACGGACGCGTCGGCCGATCGACTCAAACTATCACGAGCATCGACGGGCCCTCTGAGACTGGAATTTGAGCGATTTTTAATAGAAAGGGCTATTCAATTGCACTCGTCGAACGTCAGAGGAAGAACGGTTAGGACGGACATGCCTGAAGCGACTTGGGAACCTCACGAGAAACACGGACGGCTCACGACGGAGAGTGACCTGCCAGCTAGCGTTTATGCATTTCCCAAACAGCGTAAAGAACCGCTGACCGACCGAGAGCACGTCCGTAACGCCATCGCCCGGTTCGATCAAGTCATAGACGTCTCCGATGAAGATCGTGATTTGGCGTTCGCGAACATCCAGAAAGCTGCACGGCACTATGGTGTCAACCTCTCGGAAGGGTCGTGGCACGATCTGGGCATCCACCGGCGGAAGAGAAGAAAAGCGTCACCAGACGCGCTGTGACTTGAACCGCGGAGGCATGAAATGAAGGCAGTCGTCGTCCACAAGTATGGCGGTCCGGAAGTTCTGAAGTTCGAGGACTATCCGGATCCGGTGCCAGGTGCAGGCGAGGTGCTCGTGCGAGTCGCCGCCGCGAGCGTGAACCCGCTCGACTACAAGCGGCGTGCCGGGTTAACGGACGATTATTATCCGATCCATTTCCCGGGTCTCATAGGGGTCGATATGGCGGGAACCGTCGTGAAGATCGGGCCGGAGGTGGAAGGGTTTTCCGTCGGCGATCGGGTCTTCTCTATGGCAGACAACACTTACGCTGAACTTTGTGTCGTCAGTGCGGCGATCCTGGCGAAGGTCCCCAAGGGGCTCGATTTGATCCGAGCGGCGGCGCTGCCGCTCGTGACGATAACGGGCAACCAGCTCCTTTCGGCTACGGGAATCAAGGCGGGCCAGACGGTTTTGGTCGCAGGCGCTGTGGGAAATGTCGGGCGTTCGGCAGTATTCACCGCCAAGGAACGCGGGGCGACTGTGATCGCTGGGGTCTTGAAGAGGCAGGTAGATGAGGCGAGGACTGCCGGCGCGGACCAGGCGGTCGCAACCGACGACGACACAGCGATTGCGAATCTTCCGCCGCTCGACGCGGTGGCGGATACGGTCGACGGAAGAACCGCCGAGAAGCTGATCGCCAAGGTCAAGCCCGGAGGAGTGTTTGCCACGGTTCTCAGGGCGCCGCA
>JBEKZL010000428.1:0-4414 GCA_049509915.1 Bryobacteraceae bacterium
CGCAACGAAAGAAATTCGGGAATCGCTGACGACTCTGCTGAAAAGAGGCGAACTGTCTGACGGCCTGAAACCGCCTCCCGGGACGACCCGCGCCGGTGCCCAGACACCGGCCCTAGGCCGCGTCGACATTGGACCTGCGGCACGCCAGCGCAGGCGGGATTTGGTAATTCAGACGGAAGCGTTCGTGCGCGATCCGGCTGGCACTCTGCCGCATTATCCGCTCTGGGACATGAACCGCGGCTTCGGTCCGTAGCACGCGTTGCTCTCCTTGGACAGCCAGCACGAGCACTTCCGACAAGTAGGTCGCTCTGTTTCGGGTGAATTGTCCGCTTACCGTACATTGACCAGCCGCCGCCACCAGTTCGCGCCGGCTATAGCCCTGGAGGTTCGTCTCCTTCGAAGTGGGGGTCGTATCCGCTGAAGAGGAGGCACTCCAGCCGCTCGGCGTCCCAGAGAACTTGTCCGGGAATACGCTTCGCGGAAATCCGTGAGGCCATTGACAGCCCCTACGACGTTTCTGTGAATCAACTGGTCGGACTTGGTCAGCTCGGCGTAGCGCCTTGCTGCCTCCACAAAGGTTTTGACGCTCTGAAGCGGGTACCGACGCTTGTCTGAAAGTGAATCCTGGAGATCCAACCAACGGCTTTCCACCTGCGCTGCCAAACGATCTTTTTCCGAAGACGGCATTCCTTTGCCTCCTGAACCATCCGGTTCGAGTCGTTCAACACCGTAGTGTAATCTTCGGTAGGGCGCCGGGGTGAGGCCGCGCGGCTTCCCGTCCAGGCAAGAGATCTGGCGTTGGCAGTGACGCGGAGGTCATTCTCCGAAAAGCCCACTTGAACGAAGCCTTGCGGCAGACGCTTCGCGTGCGCCCGGCTTGAGCGTTCGAGGTTAGGGCGATAAGGTCGGGTCACAAGGAGGTCCCCGTGACCCATCTGCGAAAAATGATGCTCGAGGTACTCGAGCGTCGTAATTACACCGAGAGTACCACCCGGGCCTACATCCGCATCATCGAGGATTTTGCCCGTTATTTTAAGCGTCCGCCGGATCAGCTCGAACCGGAGCAGATTCGTACCTACATCGCGCACCTGTTCCGCGATCGCAAGCCGACCGACAACACGGTGAACCAGCGCGTAGGCGCCCTGCGTTTCTTCTTCATCAAGACACTCAAGAAGGCGTGGAGCGTGGAGGAAACTCCCTATCCGAAGAAGAGATTTCACCTGCCGGTGATCCTCCGTCAGGAAGAAGTGGCGCGCCTGATCGAATCGGCGCTTATCCCGTTTCATCGCACGATCCTGATGACGCTATACGCCACGGGCGTGAGACGCGCCGAGTTAGCGAATCTGAAGGTCAGCGACATTGACAGCCAGCGGATGGTAGTCCACATTCGGGGCGGCAAGGGGCGCAAAAGACCGTGATGTGATGCTCAGCCCGCATCTGCTGGAAGAACTTCGGCAGCACTATCGCAGGCTGGGCCGGAAGCCAGCCGAATGGCTGTTTCCCGGCGGCCGCTGGCATACAGGCGCCGATCGCCCCATTGACACCAAGGTCGTCTGGCACGCCTGCCGCGAGGCCGCCAAACGCGCGGGAATCCGGAAAAAGCTTCACCCCCACACTCTTCGTCATTGCTTCGCGACTCACCTGCTGGGAGCCGGGGCCGATCTGCGCACCATCCAGGTGTTGCTGGGCCATACCGACCTGAAAGAGACGACCATCTACCTCCACCTTTCGCAGCGGCACCTCAGCGCCACCGCCAGCCCGCTGGATGCGCTGCCGATCTTCGCTCCCGGCAGCGATTCATCCGAGCCTAAATAGGTGCCCAGGCCACCGGTCGAGGTGGCCGATGTGATCCGCGCCGCGGGAGACGCCTTCTTCGAGGGCAGCCGGAAATGGTTCACCTGGCTGCATCTGAAGGTGCTCACCGCCATCCTGCGCTGTCGAACCGCCGCGCTCGGCGCCCATGTGGATGAGTGTTCCCGTTGCGGGCATCGCGCCATCTCGTTCAACTCCTGCCGGAACCGCCACTGCCCGAAGTGCCAGGCCAATGCGCGCGACCGCTGGCTGGAAGCGCGCAGCCGGGATCTTCTGCCCACCAACTATGTCCGCGCGGTCTTCACCTTGCCCCATCAGTTGGCATCGCTGGCTCTGCAAAACAAACCGGAGATCTACGCACTCTTATTCCGCAGCAGCGCCGAGGCGCTGCTCCAGGTCGCCCGCGATCCCCGACACCTCGGTGCGGAGATCGGCTTCTTCAGCGTGCTGCACACCTGGAATCAACACGGTGGCGTGAAGTTCGCGCAGGCCCGCCACGAACTTACCGGCCAACTCGAATTTCACGGCGCGCTGGAGCATGCGAACGCCACAAGCGTTCGCGGCTTTTCTCCGCCCACTGTTCCGCTCCGATTGGGTGGTCTACTCGAAACGTCCCTTCGGCGGCGCCGAACACGCCCTGCGATACCTGGGTTGCTACACGCATCGCGTAGCGATTTCCAATCACCGCCTGGTGGGGCTGGAACAGGGTCGCGTCACGCTCCGCTGGCGCGACTCCGCTCACAAGAACAAAAAACGGTTGATGAGCCTACCCGTCGCCGAGTTTCTGCGCCGCTTCCTTCTGCACGTGTTGCCGCGGGGATTTGTGCGCATCCGGCATTTCGGATTCTTCGCCCACCGGCGCCGCGCCACCCTGCTGCCGCTGTGTTTCCAACTGCTCGCCTCCGCTGGCAAGCCCACACCAGCCACCCAATCCGAACCGAAGCCGGACTCCGGCCGTTCCTTGTACACCTGTCCGCACTGCGGTGGGGCGATGATCGTCCTGGAACGACTTACTCCCGTGCAAGTACGGCTCCGGTCTCCGCCCCCAACGAGGCCGGCACCCGTATGACTCGATCTTTCTCATCTCGAACTCCTGCCATGCGCCAGCCGCCGTACCCGACGTGTGCGCCCCCGATACGCCCCTCCGCCAAACGCGGTGCAACGTTCCCGCCCACTCCCACCCGCTCGCCACTCCCACCTCCCAACCTGCGCGCGCCCTTGCTCCGCTATCACGCCCACCGCCTCGGCAACTATCCAAACCCCATGACGCCGGCATTCCAAACGCTTCCTTCAAGTTGCTGTATCGAAAACGCTCCGGCCCGTGAGATTCGTTCCTTGCTCAAGCGCGGTTCTGCCGGAGCGTTTCCGATACAGCTCTAAGACTTTCCTGGAAGTTGCTAGGATGCATCCTAACGGCGGGTTGGTAAACGCCGTTAGGCTGGATCTATCCGCTCGGAGTCAGCGCATCTCATGCACCCTGCACAGCCTTGTCTGCGTGGTGGCAGACGATGCTCCCGGTCTCTATCGACCGGTCTTTACTTAACGGTTTCGGTCTCGGCCCGGAGTGCGATGTTCAGGAGCTGCTTGCGCTCCATAATGAAGTGCGCCGGCCGACCAACCAACAGTGCGAGCCACTGCGGCAGGCCGTAGGGGCGATAGCCGGATGCTACGCGGCCACGCACGATCAGGCGGGTTTGGCCGGATTGAGGTTGTTCGAGGACGAACGCCCATGTGGTCTGAAACCTGCCATTGGGCGATCGCCAGGCAAGAACCAGATTCTTCTCCGGCTCACACCGCGCCACCACGAAGACGTCTCTAACCCCGGGCAGCGCTGGAAACACGGTTCCGACAGCGATCTTCTGATATTCGGGCAAGATTCGGCGGGCGCTGCTTTGGCTGCCGTTGTCGATGAAGTCGTACGCGTACCACCCACCGCGCCCCGAGCCCATCTGGGCCAGCCACGGCCAAACATCCCGCGGGGACCGATGGATTGTGATCGCGTGATTCACCGAACCGATCGGCTGGGGAATGAGGTCGTCCCCGGCAAGAGCAAGGAGCGCCTCTTCAGTAGTAGCGCCCACCTGCAGGTTGGCGTAAATCGTTGCTGCCGTGACCAGTGTCCAAATTCCGACAACTACGAGGAGCGCTTTCTTGCTCATGACATTTCCAGTGTAGCTGGCGTCTCATCTGCACCAGATAGCGGTTTGGAACTGGGCAATAGATCCTCCCTGGTCGCCTAGTGTTTACCAACGTTTCGGCCTGGCGCAAAAGCTTTAGGGGCAGGAAAACAGCATTCTCGGAAAGTGGCCCGACGCTGGCCGAAGTCCGCGCCTGAGCAAGGGGCCTAACCCATGGCCCGGCCAGCAGAGGCGACCGTGGGGGAAGTTCTACCGGTATTTACCCTTAACGCTGTCCGCAGACGCCGCTTGCAGCCCGTGCGAGAGTCGTTTTTCGAGTGTTAATGACCCGACCCGGCCTAGCCCCAATACTGTTCACTTAACGGCATTTTAATGCTATTCTGTTTTAGGGCTGATGCCTCCAGAAGGAGGTTGTCCTATGCGCGTTGCGACCGTAGAATCAACTACACTGCTGACGGTTTCCT
>JBEKZL010000429.1:0-4320 GCA_049509915.1 Bryobacteraceae bacterium
CTCAAAAAAGCTCTTGCCGCGGTGGTCACCGACGCGGTACAACAAGCTCAGTCCTGGACGCGGTCCGTTGGCCGGTTTTGAAGTGACCCTCTATGGCCGCATTTGAGGTGACCACCGAGGTGTGGATAAACACTTCGTTCGCCTGCCGAAGTCGCTTCGCCGCTGCGATCCAAAGCGGCTCCCAAAAACGACCCCAATAGAACTTCTTTCGTGGGTCAGGGAGAATGACAGTCCCCAGCTCATTGACAGCTAATTCGCCTTGCCCAAGCCGGGCGTCCGAAAGATCCGGGTAGCCGAGCAAGTCGAGATCGCGTCTGAGGATATAGGGAGGCGGGGCATGTTGGGTCGGAGTCTGAAACCAGTTCACGCTGCCATGTAGCTTGTAAATCGTCGTTGCCGATGCGCTCCGGTCCGGAAATGCGGCGAACCCGTAGCCCGCTCCGACGTCCCATTTTCCTGCCCCAGCGAGCACGCGCTCGAGCGCGACGTCATAATTAAACGTAATGATGGTCGAATCGGGCGCGAGTCTCCGCTCCGCGAATCGGCTGTACGCAATTGGTTCAGAGCGATTCTTTTCTATCCGGTAGAAGAACTCCCGAAACGCCGATATCAAATCGCTTCGCAAATATTGCGGATAAAAGCCCTGCGCGGGAGCACCAGGGTCGCCGGAATCCACGCCCCGCATCTGCTCGGTGCAGTCGTGGAAAATATCTCTGTAGTCCTGATGATAGGTCGTTGGTGAAGAGGGTCTGACTCGGCTTTGTCCGAATTCCTCCAGCTGCCCTAGCTAGGACACTTTCAAAATCATCCAGTGAGCCGAAGGTCTCGCGCACTTGAACGATCCGGTTGCGATATGAACCAACCCAGTATTCAGACGGGTCACACTCGTCCAGCCAGTCAGATAGGCCCTGTAGCAGCTTTGATGCCAAGGGGTACCCGGCGGACCACGAAGCGCCCGCTCCAAGGATATACGCCGTCACTTTACCAGATGTCCCAACCGCCATCCGTTCAGGCGCTTTCGTTCTCGCGGATCTCGTCCTCGATTTGTGCGCGATGCGGGCGTACGTAGGCCCAGGCATTGACGAGGTTCTCGGCGCGCAGTGTCGGGTAGGAACGCAGGATCTCATCTTCGCCGATCCCAAGTCGGCATGACTGTTCCAGCACCCAGATGGGGACACGGGTCCGCACGATGCACGCTTCGCCGCCACAGACCCCGGGGGTCGAATCCACTCCAGGAAACGAATCGTCCATGTCCTGCACGACAAGTCGCAGCAAATGTGCCTTCTCGGCGCGACTGAGCGCTGGGAGCAACTCCTCGACCTGGCGCAGGGCGTCCATGGCTGACTTCAGTGTACGCGATCTCTGCATTGAGCGGGGTTCCGTGGCTCTCACCTCGCCGTTTCCCGACTCGCCGGGGTGCTTGGTTCGCGGGCGGTGAAAACGTGCCGGCAAGAGTGCCGACATCGCAGACTGGGAGTCTGCTCCACGGCAGTCAATCGGCGCGCTCGATCAGGCCGTCGACCGTCGTACCGCCGATCTGAAGTTCCACGATTCGGTTCGCTTCCCGCGGGGCGGCTAGTTGCACTTTTAGGTAATTATCGGTGAGGGCCCGGCCGCACTCGTGCAGCGTCACTGCCGACAGGGTGCGCCCCACCATGGCTTCGCGAAAGGCGCGGTTCTTGGCCGCGGCCAACTCGCGCAGCACCCGGTTACGATCGCGCCGCACCGCCATCGGCACCGGATCCGTAGCCGTTGCCGCCGGCGTACCCGGCCGTTCCGAATAGGTGAACACATGGAGGTAGGTAAACGGCAGCGACTCCATGAAGCCGCGCGACTCCTCGAAATCGGCCTCGGTTTCGCCCGGGAAGCCCACCATCACATCCGCGCCGATGGCGGCCATCGGCATCAGCGCGCGCGCCTTTTCCGCCCGGTCGGCATAGTGCCTCGGACGGTACTTGCGGTGCATCAAGCGCAGGATGCGGTCCGAGCCGCTTTGCAGGGGCGCGTGGACGTGCTTGGCAATGCGCGGAGAGGACGCCATCAGCTCCAGTAGATCGTCGGAAAAATCCATCGGTTCCACCGAGCTCAGGCGCAGACGCTCCACGCCGGTCTCGTCCAGAAGGCGCCGAACGAGGCCGGCCAGGCGCATCGTGCCACCCGGTTCGCGTCCCCATCGGCCCAGGTTGATGCCGCTCAGAACGATCTCCCGGTACCGGGCGGAGAGGGTCGTCACCTGTTCCACCACGCGATCGCCGGGCAAGCTGCGGCTGCGCCCGCGGACGAAGGGAATGACGCAGAACGAGCAGCGGTTGTTACAGCCATCCTGAATCTTCAAGTTAGGCCGCGTGCGGTCGCCCGAAGCATCCTCCACCGGCGCGGTCAGCAGTTCCCGCTCGGCGAAAATGTCGCCTACGTAGATGTTGCCGTGGTAATGGACCACAGGCGGCGCCAGCGTGACCAGGTCGGCGATTTGGGTTTTATGCGAGTTGCCGACGACCCATTCGACGCCCGCCAGCACCGCCAACTCCTCGGGAGCGCGTTGGGCATAACAGCCGGTCACCAGAATGCGCGCCTCGGGATTCTCGCGGCGCACGCGGCGAATCACCTGCCGTACGTCGTCATCGGCGGAGGACGTCACCGTGCAGGTGTTTAGCACCACCAGATCGGCGGCGGCGCGCTCGCCCGAAGAGTGCATGCCTTTAGCGGCCAGCATGGATTCCAGCGCGGCACCATCCGCCTGCGTCGCCCGACAGCCGAAGTTCTGTACGAAGAATGTCCCCACCTGATTCGATTATACGGGGGATCGCGGAGCGGCCGTGGTCAATTGCAGACGGGACCCTTAGGGTGGCGTCGAGCCCTATCCGGTGATTGCGGCTAAGTACTTCCAACGCCAGCACGAAGATGAATCCGCGCGACGGCGGAAGGGGAGGCAGCGACCGAAAGTCCCGGAGCGTTGAACAGCGAACCAAGCGCCAGAGCGGGCGACGCCGCATCACCATCTATTTTCAGTGCTGCTGCGGAAAAGTGCAGCCCCTCTGCCAACCTGCAACTTTGGGTCTGCCCAGCCGCCACCGGGCGAGAAACGCCTATCCGGGGAGGTGCGTTCGATCCGCCCATAGCACGATTATCATCTCCACCTGCCTATCCGCACATGCTCCCCTCTCGGCCCCCAGACGGCCGGATCGGTTGGCCCGAATAGCGCCAGCACCGGCGTCCCCGCCGCCGCTGCCAGATGCGTGATACCGGAATCGTTCCCAATGTACAGACTCGCCTGCGCCAGGTGGCAAGCCAATTCGTACAGATCCTCGATCACCACCGCCCCCGCGAGTGTCGGATCCTCCGGCCCCCGGCACCATTCCACCCGCATCACCCGCTCCAGGCCGCGCGCCAAGGCACGAAAGCGCTCGAGCGGCCAGTTCTTCCGGGGGCTGCCGGAAAAAGGGTGGATGATCGCCAGCCGTTCGCGCCCTCTCTCGAGGTCACAATGAATTCGCGGCACGCCGTCCGAAGCCACCGCTGGCGCAATCTCGCGCACATGTTGCAGGTAGAAATCCGTGGCGTGGCAGCCGGAGGCATCCGGCGGCAAAGCGGGGAAGAAACGGAATGGCAAACGCATTTCCGCCACCAGGCGCCGAAACTCCGGCCGGTTGGCGCCATACCAGCAGACGATTTCGTCGAAGCTTCGCAGTTCCCCGATCAGCTTCGGCGGCGTATCGCCAACCCCGAGCCAATCCAGCCCGGTGGCTGGGATGCTCCTCACATTGTCGGCGAACCTGACCAGCGGCACATTCGCGCCGGCGCACCAGACTTCGAAGTAGTCGCCGCGAAGAGATTCCAGCGCCGGTAGAGAAACGATCAGATCTCCGATAGCGCCCGGACGAATGGCCAGCCTGCGCATAATAAGGCCGATTCGCCATTGTAGCGCCCGAAACATAAACCGGGCGTCCCCGTTTTATCCACACGCCCTTCACGGGTCTTGTCGCTAAGCATTTGAAATTAAGCCGAATAAATCCTGAGGAAAAAGTTCGTAACAGAACCGAAATCGATTGACGGCGAACGGCCAACGGGAGCATAGTGAATGTGGTTCCAAGAGGTTTGAGAATCAGCCAGCCTCTTCGGCGGTAGCGGTCCTGGAACGGTGATCCGGAGTCGGTCCTCTTAGCAATGGGAGGGCGGTCTAGCGATAGAAGTAAGGCTACGGGGAGCGAAGGGAAATCGGGCCAAGGGAGAAGGCGGTCCAGCGTGGAGCGAGGTCGGCGGACGCGTTGATCCGGAGGGGGTAAGAGCCCCGGCGGGGAGTGGAAGCGGGCCAAGCGTCAC
>JBEKZL010000043.1:0-33276 GCA_049509915.1 Bryobacteraceae bacterium
TTTCGACCTTCTGAAGGTCACCTGCCGAGCATAGTGTACCCAGTAGGCCACAGTCACAATCCGCTCTATTCCCCAAATAATCAGCTACTTCCAGCTCATCGAGAGCGGGAACTTCGGAATAGCGGACGATCTGCTCGAAGACGCCCGGCATCTGGCCGAGAAAGGCGCAGCGGAAAATCGGGATTCCCGCCGGCGGCGCGCAATTTCGACCGCTTATTATGCCGTGTTTCCTTCGCTGGTAGAAGATTTTGTGGCGGATTGGCCGTTCACCGGCCAACGGGCGCGGCTTGCCCGCATGTTCAAACATCAGAGGATGCGAGACGCAGCATTCGCACCGAAAGATAAGCGGAATCCAACGCAGGCAGAGACGCAAGTGGTGGATGTCATCACGGCGTTCGGACTGCTTCAGGGGGATCGGCACAGAGCCGATTACGACATGGGCTGGAAGCCCGTTGGAACCGACGTCGCGGACGCGATCACGCTGGCGGAATCGGCGTTTGCAAACTGGCGTGCGGTACGGGTTGAAGTCGTGGCCCGAGAACACCTTCTGTCGATGTTCGGTGCAAAGCGATAAGGGCTGACTCAGCGGCTGGGCAGAGAGCCGAGATGGGTGTTACAGGGCTCTACTTATCCCCGGTCGCCAGCAGCGTCTCAAAATACGGCGCTTCCGCTTCCCGATGCACCACGGCAGTTTCCACATTGCGGAAGCCGGCGGTCTTGAGACACCGCTCCATTTCGAGCTCTGTAAATCCCAGCCAGAGATCGGCATATAGCTCGCGCGCCTGTTCGAAGTGATGGCGGTTGAGATCGAGCACAGCCACGCGGCCGCCGGGCTTGAGGATTCGCCGCGCTTCAGCGGCGGCGCGTTCGGGATGGCGGGCGTGGTGCAGGGCCTGGCTGAAAAACGCCAGGTCCACGGTGCCGGTGCGAATGGGAACGTCTTCCAGGTCGCCGAGCCGGTACTCCAGGTTGGCGATGCCGTGTTTGCGGGCGATTTCGGATCCGAACTCCACCATTTTCTCGGAATTGTCGATGGCGATCACTCGCTTGGCGCGCTGTGCCATCAACTGGGAAATGGTTCCCTCGCCGGCGCCGAGATCGGCGATCACCATGGGTGGCATGAGCTTGAGCAGGGCTTCGGCCACGCCTTTCCAGGAGCGGCCGGGCACGTATTGGCGGCCGAACTTGCCGGCCAGTTCGTCGAAGTAGCGGCGCATGGTGTCCTGCCGCTTGCGTAGCGCCAGCCGCAGGGCATCGCGGTCCCCGGCGGTCTCGGGCACTTCGGCGGCGGCGCCGCGCAGCACCGTCATCAACTCGGCGGGAGCCTGCAGGCGGTAGAAGGCGTTCTTCCCGGTGCGCCGGTCGTCCACCAGGCCGGCCTGCTTCAATTGCGCCAGATGGGTCGAAATGTGGCTCTGCCCCAGCCCCAGGATCTCCTGCAGCTCGGCCACGCTGAGCTCTTCCCGATCGAGGACGAGGAGCAGGCGCAGGCGGTTGGGATCGGCCGCCAGGCGCAGCGATTTTAGAATTGACGCCATCCGGTAATGCCAATATAATATCAATGAATCAAGATTTCAAGATACGAGGATGATATGGATACTGCCACGCTGGACCAAACCGCAGCCGATTTCAAGGTCGCCGACCTGGCTCTCGCCGATTGGGGACGCAAGGAAATCGGCATCGCCGAACACGAGATGCCGGGACTGATGGCGATTCGCCGCAAGTACGCACCCTCGCAGCCCCTGGCGGGCGTGCGGGTGACCGGTTCCTTGCACATGACCATCCAGACGGCGGTGCTGATCGAGACGTTGGCTGACCTTGGCGCCTCGGTTCGCTGGGCGAGCTGCAATATTTTCTCCACTCAGGATCATGCCGCCGCGGCGATCGCCGCCGCCGGCGTGCCCGTGTTCGCCTGGAAGGGGGAGTCGCTCGAAGACTACTGGTGGTGCACCTACCTGGCGCTGAGCCACCCGGGCGGCAAGGGTCCGCAACTGATCGTGGACGACGGCGGCGACGCCACCCTGCTAATCCACAAGGGCTATGAACTGGAGAACGGCAGCGAATGGGTGAACTCGCCCTCAGCCAGCCACGAAGAGCAG
This sequence comes from Bryobacteraceae bacterium, assembly GCA_049509915.1. Lineage (GTDB taxonomy): Bacteria > Acidobacteriota > Terriglobia > Bryobacterales > Bryobacteraceae > JBEKYD01. The sequence continues at coordinate 2,100 of JBEKZL010000043.1, forward strand.
GTCATCAAGGACCTGCTGAAGCGGGTGCACTCCGAGAATCCCCGGCACTGGCACGACATCGTGGCCGACTGGCGCGGCGTCTCGGAGGAAACCACCACCGGAGTACACCGTTTATATAAGATGCACGAAGCCGGCACGTTGCTGATCCCCGCCATCAACGTGAACGATTCGGTGACCAAGTCGAAGTTCGACAACCTGTACGGCTGCCGCGAGTCGCTGGCGGACGGCATCAAACGCGCCACCGACGTGATGGTGGCGGGGAAAGTGGCGGTGGTGTGCGGCTACGGGGACGTGGGCAAGGGCTCCTCGCATTCGCTGCGCGGCATGGGAGCGCGCGTGGTAGTGACCGAAGTGGATCCCATCAACGCCCTGCAGGCGGCCATGGAAGGCTTCGAAGTGACCACGCTGGAAGACACGCTGGGGCGAGGCGACATCTACGTCACCTGCACCGGCAACTGCGAAATCATCACCCTCGAGCACATGGAGAAAATGAAGGACCAGGCCATCGTGTGCAACATCGGGCACTTCGACAACGAGATTCAGGTGGACCGGCTGAACCTGTCGGCGGCGGTGCGCACCAACATCAAGCCGCAGGTGGACCGGTACACGTTTCCCGCCGGCAACAGCATCTTCGTGCTGGCCGAAGGGCGGCTGGTCAACCTGGGATGCGCCACCGGCCATCCGAGCTTCGTAATGAGCAATAGCTTTTCCAATCAGACGCTGGCGCAGCTCGACCTGTGGAAGAACCGCGACAGCTACCGGCCAGGCGTGTACGTCCTGCCCAAGAAACTCGACGAGGAAGTGGCGCGGCTGCATCTGGAAAAAATCGGCGCCAAGCTGACCACGCTGACTCCAAAGCAGGCCGAATACCTGGGCGTCCCGGTGGAAGGGCCGTACAAGCCGGATCATTACCGGTATTGAAACCCGCGGCCCGTGGCGGGATGGAATTTGCGTTACAGTGGGAAATTACCGCAGGAGAAGAAACCCTTGGCAGACAATCAAAATTATCTTTTTACTTCGGAATCGGTGACCGAGGGCCACCCCGATAAAATTGCCGATCAGATTTCCGACGCCGTGCTGGATGCGGTGCTGGCGGACGATCCCACCGGGCGGGTGGCGTGCGAAGTTCTGGTGACCACCGGCACCTGCATCGTGGCCGGCGAGATCACCACCAAGACCTACGTGGACGTGCCCCGGATCGCGCGCGGCACCATCGAACACGTGGGGTACAACGACGCCAGCTTCGGGTTCGATTCCCACACCTGCGGCGTGCACAACCTGATCCAGTCGCAATCCCCCGATATTTCGATGGGCGTGGACACGGGTGGCGCCGGCGACCAGGGGCTGATGTTCGGGTATGCCTGCGACGAGACACCCGAGCTGATGCCGCTGCCGATCATGATGGCGCACAAGCTGGTGCGGCGCCTGAGCCAGGCCCGGCGCCAGGGCGAACTGGACTTTCTGCGGCCCGACGGCAAGAGCCAGGTCAGCGTCGAGTATGCCGGCAACCGGCCCAAGCGCATCGAAGCGGTGGTGATCTCCACCCAGCACAGCCCAGATATTTCCATCGAAGATCTGCGCGCGGAGGTGAAGAAGCACATCATCGACGCGGTGGTGCCGTCGGACATGGTGGATTCCCAGACCAAGTACCACATCAACCCCACCGGGCGGTTCGTGGTGGGCGGCCCGCACGGCGACACCGGTTTGACCGGCCGAAAGATTATCGTCGACACCTACGGCGGCATGGGCCGGCACGGCGGCGGCGCGTTTTCCGGCAAGGACCCGACGAAGGTGGACCGCTCGGCCTGCTACCTGGCGCGGTATATCGCCAAGAACCTGGTGGCCTCCGGCCTGGCAACGCGCTGCGAAGTGCAACTTGCCTACGCCATCGGCGTGGCCGACCCGGTTTCGGTCACCGTCAACACCTTCGGGACGGGCGCGATTCCGGACGCGCGCTTCACCGACCTGGTGCGGGAAAACTTTGCGCTCACGCCGCGCGCCATCATCGAGACTCTGAAACTGCGCCGTCCGATCTACCGCGCCACCGCGGCATTCGGGCATTTCGGCCGGACTGAGGACACTTTCACCTGGGAAGCCACCGACAAGGCCGAGATATTGAAGGAACAGGCCGGCGCAGCCCAGGCGGTCGCCCGCTAGTCGCCTGGGACAGACCAGGGCAGTCCTAGGAGGGCAGACCATCATTTTTCGTGGTCTGCCGTCTCAGGGCCGCTCTGGCCGACCCGACCCTGCGCGCCAGCCGCGAGCAACTGTGCGACGCATTGGCGGCGTGCGTGAACCTCGCCCCGGTGTACCGCCGGCTCCTGAAGATGGAACTGGAACAGCTGCAGTTCCTGGAGGAGCAGATGAGCCGGCTGGGGGCGGGAGATTGCACAACTGCTCAACACCCATTCCGAGGCCATCGCACGGCTAGCCGAGCTGCCCGACCCAGGGGTGGAGTCGGCGCAGCAGATCATCGCCGAAGCCGGCCCCCAGGAGGCGGTATTTCCCACGGCGAGAGACCTTGCCTCCTGGGTGGGAGTATGCCCGGGCGAGAATGTGACCGCGGGGGAAGCTCATAGCACCCGCTCGCCCAATGGTAACCGCAACCTGCGACGCCTGCTCAATCAGGCCGCTCACGCCGCAGTCAAGATGAAGGGGAGCATCTTCCAGGTTGTCTTTCACCGCCTACTGCCTCGCATGGAGTACAAAGAGGCGAACTGACCATCGCCCACCGCCTGTGTCGGCTCATTTGGATCATCCTCCACCGCCGCGTTCGATACGAAGAACGCGGCCCGTCGGTAAGCGCCAAAGCCCAGCGCACACGGCTGGAAAAATGATCCGCGAGCTGACCAAAGCCGGCTACAGCGTCCAACTGACGCCAGCAGACCCAGCCTGAGCGAGGGGGTGTTTTCGACCCTGCCCTGCGGGCGTTTTTCTGTGGCGACGACGAGAACCGGCGGAAATAGTCGAGTATCGGGTGTGGGGCACAAATAACGATGGTCTGCCCCACGGCAGATCGATTCGCCCGGCAGCGGGCTACACCCTGGACCCGGAGAGGTCGCGGTGCTAAGCTCAATTTTCATTCATCCAGGTCCGAAATGAAGGAGATCCTCGTCGTGATTCGCAGGCAAACGTTCCTTACCATTTTGGTTTTGATGCTTACGGCCGCCGCCTTTGCCGCCGATGTTTCCGGGGTAAAGGTCTGGGAGACCAAAGCTGTCATCCCCACTTATCTGGCCGGCGATCCCGAACCGAACCCGATGTTCTTTTTCGGCCGCGAGTCTCAGGGCGCGCAGGGGCCCGTCTATCCGTACCCCATGTACGACAGCCTTACCGGCAAGAAAGTCGACAAGACTTATACCATGGTCTATCTGGAAAACGAGTATATCCGGATTGGCATTTTGCCGGAGGTCGGCGGCCGCATTCTGGAGGGCGTCGATAAGACCAATAACTATAACTTCATCTACCGGCAACACGTCATCAAGCCGGCTTTGATCGGCCTGATCGGCGCGTGGATTTCCGGCGGCGTGGAATGGAACATCCCGCACCATCACCGCGCCAGCACCTTTATTCCGGTGCAATACAAGGTGGAGGAAAACGCCGACGGCAGCAAGACCGTCTGGGTGGGCGAGCTGGAATTGCGCCAGCGGATGCGCTGGGCCGTGGGGTACACGCTGCGACCGGGGAAAGCTTATCTGGAAGCCTCGGTACGCATTTTGAACCGCACACCCGAGGTGAACACCATGCTTTGCTTCGCCAACCTGGCGGTGCACGCCACCCAAGACTACCAGGTGATCTTCCCGCCCAGCACGCAATATGGCGTCTTTCACGGAAAGCGGGAGTTTACTGCCTGGCCGTTCTCCACTACCAGGTACGCCGGGGCGGATTTCACCAAGGGCGTGGATATCAGTTGGTACAAGAACCACATATCAGCCAATTCGGTCTTTGCCTGGAATTACCAGGACGATTTCTTTGCCGGCTACGACCACGGCAAGGAGGCCGGGACCATGAGCGTGGCCGATCACAATGTGGTGCCTGGCAAGAAGTTCTGGACCTGGGGCAACGGCCCCAGCGGCAAGCGATGGGACGGCACCCTGACCGACGACGACGGTCCGTACATCGAGCTGATGGCGGGCGCGTACTCGGATAATCAACCCGATTACAGTTGGCTCCAGCCCTATGAGACCCGGTCGTTCAAGATGAACTGGTACCCTTTCCGGGATATTGGCGGCGTCAAAAAGGCCAACCTGGATGCGGCCGTGAACCTGGACGTGGCCGCCGGAATGGCGAAGGTCGGCTTCTATGCCACTTCGGCGCACTCCGCCGCCCGGGTGGTGCTCAAAGCCGGGGACAAGGTGCTGCTCGAGGAAGACGTAGCCATCAACCCCGCCAAGCCTTACACGAAACAGGTCGCCGTACCGGCTGGAATTGACGAACACGATGTGGTGGCCTCGCTCTGGGATGGCACCAAGGAGCTGGTGTCGTACAGTCCCATTCGTCTCAAGCCCCAACCGGTTCCTCCGGTAGTGACTCCGCCGCCGGCCCCGAAGGAGATCAAGACCAACGAAGAACTCTACCTGGTCGGCCTGCGCGCCGAGCAGTTCCACGACCCCATCGTGGATCCTCTGCTCTACTGGGAGGAGGCTTTGCACCGCGACTCCGGCGACACCCGCGTGAACACGGTTCTGGGCATCGCGGCCTTCACCAAGGCCCGATATGCGGAAGCGGAGAAATACCTGCGGAAGGCCCTGGAGCGTGCCACGGACCGCTACACTTCGCCCAAAGATGGCGAGCCGATTTACTATCTCGGCGCCACGCTGAAGGCCGAAGGCAAAACCGGCGAAGCGTTCACATCCTTATACAAGGCCACCTGGAGCCAGGACTGGAAGGCCGCCGCCTACTATTCGCTGGCACAGATCGCGACCTCGCGCGGCGACATGGTGCAGGCGCTGGAACTAGTCGACCGGTCGATCGACTCCAATGCGCTGAACATCCGTGCGCAAAACCTCAAAGCTGCCCTGCTGCGCCATCTCGGGCGCAACCAGGAAGCCTTGCAGGTGCTCGCCACCGCATCGCACGCGGCGGACCCGCTGGATGTGCGCGCCATGGCGGAAAATTACCTGGCATCCGGGGACAAAGAGGCCGCCAGACGCCTGGCCGCCACCATGAACGACCACCCCGCCACGGCTCAGGAAACCGCTTCGGAATATCTCAATGAAGGGCTCTGGCAGGACGGTACCGACGTCTTGAAGCAGATGACCATGGCGGCGCCGGATAAATCGCGCGTCCACCCCATGGCTTACTACTACCTCGGCTGTTTCGCGCAGAAGCTGGGCCAGATCCAAAATGCCTCCGAGTATTATCAACTGGCTCAGTCGATGCCGCCGGAGTATGTCTTTCCATTCCAGACGGAGGCTATCGAGGTGCTCAGGCAGGCGATGCGCGCCAACCCGCGCGACGCGCGCGCACCTTATTATTTAGGCAACGTCTTATATGACTGGCAGCCGGAGGAAGCCACCCGGATGTGGGAGGCATCGGCGGCGCTCGACCCCTCGTTCGCCATCACGCATCGCAACCTGGCAGTTGCCTACATGCACCAGGCGTCCGGGGCCGATCTGACCAAGGCCATTGCCGAGTTGGAGAAAGCCGTCTCTCTCGAACATAAGTACGCACTCCACTTCACCGAACTGGACGAGCTCTACGAAAAGGCCGGGACGCCGATCGAGAAGCGCCTGCCGTTGTTCCGGCAGAATGCCTCGGTGGTGGCGCGCCGGGACGACGCCCTCAACCGTGCCGTGGCTCTGCAGGTGGCCAATGGCCAGCTCGACGACGCCATCCGGACCATGACCGATCACACCTTCGCCGTAGCCGAAGGCGCCAATCTGAACGTTGTGGATCACTGGACCGATGCGCATATTCTGCGTGCCCAAACGGAGATCCAGGCCAAGCGCTTCCAGGAGGCGCTGGCCGACCTGCGCACGGCCGCCACCGTTCCCGCGAATCTGCCGGTGGGCTTCGAGTTCGGTGGGGCCAACGCCCGCGATCCGGAACTGGCTTACTGGACCGGCGTCGCTTATGCTGGCCGCGGGGAAACGCAAAAGGCCGCCGAGCAATGGAAGCGCGCGGCGGCGGCGCCGGAATCGGCTTCTGAGCGCCGCGCCAACCAGTTCCGCCGCGTCACCGGCAGCCCTCAAGCCTACTACCAGGGCCTGGCACTGCTGAAATTGGGTGAGACGGAAAAAGCCCAAGCTCTATTCCAGGGGCTGGTGCAATCCGGGCAGAATGGGCTGAAAGAGCCGGCGCCAGCGGCCAGCCGCCTGGACGGCGCCGAGATTTCGCCGCGCGCCCGCACCGCCAACGCCCATTACCTCGAAGGCCTTGGCTACCTGGGCCTTAAAGACCAGGCGCACGCCAAAGCCGAATTCAGCCAAGCCGTCCGGATCAGCCCCGACCTGGTTGGCGCCAGAGCGGCATTGTCGTCGCTGCGATAACCTGCCGTGGCGGTGACGCGAGGCTTCTGACGCCAGAGACGATCTCGCCAGGGGCCGTCCCCTGCTCTTGAGGTCGGGAATTTAGTTGGTTGCGCCGAGTTTCGAGTTCGCCGGCACACGGCCGGGCTAGCGCCCGGCTGGACCGATTGACAATCGGTCCGCAGGTAGCCAACCTGCCCACAAAGAACGGGACAGCTCGGTCCACAGTAGCAGCCGAGCGCAGGGCAGACCACGAAAAACGATGGTCTGCCCAGGTCTGCCGTACGGAGAGTGCCGGCGTGGCAGCCTGAGAGTCCGCTCCAGGTCTACTTTCTTGGCGCGCCCGGGTCGGCACAAGCGAAACTGCCGGCCTGGTTTATATCGCCGTAGCCCCGGTACCGAGCCACCCGCGGATACGGGCACACGGGGCGTTCGACGGCAACGCCCGCCGGTTTGCCGACGACGACGACCGAGTCCGGCGCGATTCCCTGCTCCACCCATTTGACAAGCGGGTCCATTCCGCTGAAGCCGGTCAGTCCCGGGCCCCCGCCGCAATGCGCCATGCCGGGAATCATGAACAGGCGGTAGAACCGATCAGTCTCGCGCTCGACGTCGGCGGGCGACGCCTTGGAGCCGGCATCGCGCTCGCGGCGCGCCAGCACGGCTTCGCGATAGTTGATCGCCTCGCCCGGCGGCACCAGCCAGTCGGCCCAGCCATGGTAGACGATCAGCTTGTGTCCACGCGACTGAAACGTGCCGAGATCCGGATTGAGGGCATTCAATACGGGATTGAGTTTGCCGACCATGTCGGTGTAGTTCCGATCGAAGTCGAAAGTCCGCCAATTCCAATCCGCGCCCATGGTCCACTTGAAGATGGCTTCAAAGGGCGGTGGCGCGGTCTTGCCGGAAGGAGGACCGAAGTGGATCCAATCGAGTTCGCTGCCGGGCGGAACGCCGGGATAGATTTGTTCCCCGGTGCGCGGGTTCTTCGGGCCGGCATAGACGCGGCGCGCGGTCTGGACCTGAGCCGCGGTCAGGCAGGTGTCGGCGTCCGCCCCCTTGCATGCAAGGGCGGCGGGATCGAAATGGCACTGGCGCGGGTCGGCGATAAGGCCGTCGGCGATCCCGTCGGCCGCGTCACACGCCGCCAGCACGGCGGAAGCCAGCAGGGCGAGCTTCGAGGGTGGAATATAATTGGCCGGGTCGCTCTCGGTCACCACGTAATTCCACAGAATACTGGTATGAACCCCGGTGCGATTGTTGGCGGCGGCGCCGCCGAGGATGCCGTCGTAATCGTCGGGAAAACGCTGCGCTTCCATGAGCGCCTGCTCGCCGCCGGTGGAGCAGCCCGAAAAGTAGGAATACCTGGGCGCGGCCTGGTAATAAGCCTTGATGAGAAGCTTCGCGGCCGCGGTCATCTCGTGCGTTGCGCGGTAGCCCCAGTCCGCCCATTTCTCGGGATGGCCGACAAAGGCGCTGGCATCGGAGCCGGCGGGCGGGCGCATTCCCATATCGGTATTGGCGACCGCGAAACCGCGCCGGAGCTCCCCGGCTAACGCGTTCCAGGCGATGTTTCCCGCGAAGCCGCCGTTCCCGGTACCCTCGAACCGCGAGTTCCAGCCGGATTCGGGCATCCAGAGCTCGATTCGGATGTCGGAATCGGCGGTGGGCGCCAACGTGGCCGACACCCGGCAAAATGCAGGCAGGTCTCGGATCGGCGCGCCGGATGGAGGCGTGAACGTTCCGGCGGGAACAAGCTGAGCGGCTGTGATGGTGCCGTGCGGCAACTTCAACCGGGCCAGGCTTTCGCAAGTGACAGGCTTGGCCGGCGGTTCTCCAGCGAGTAAGGAAGCCGCGAGGAGTAGAGGAAGGGCGTAACGGATCAGTGTAATCTCAGGCACAATTCCATTCTGGACCTCCAGAGATCACCCAAGCATTCTCGATCGTGCCATGCAGCCGGAGCCTTGCCGCATGCCTCCCGTTCTCACCAGGGCAGCGGCTTGCCCAAATGAAAGAACCCGCCGGTGGGGCCGTCATCGCCGACGAGCGCCAGTTCGACGCCGGTCTTCGCGCCTTCCGGGATCTCCATGGGAGCGGCATCGGTGCCCATATCGGTCTTCACCCAACCCGGGTGCGCCGAATTCACTTTGATCCTGGTAGCTTTCAACTCGTGGGCCAAGTGTATGGTGAATGAATTCAGCGCGGCTTTGGAAGCATCGTAGGAGAGCGACTTGAAATCGTAGATCGGGCTGGTCGGATCCGCCTGCAACTTTTGCGACCCTAGAATACTCGACATATTCACGATCCGTCCCGCATCGCTTTTCCTGAGCAGCGGTAGCAGCGCCTGGGTCAGCGCCACGGGAGCGAAGAAATTCGTCTCGAATGTCCGATGAATCGCTTCCCCGCTGGTTGTACTCACTTTTCCGGTGCCCAGAGGCTCCGCTGAAACGCCGGCGTTATTGATCAGAATATCCAATCGTCCGAAATTCTCTTCCAGAAACGCAGATGCCGCCTCGCGATCTCGCTTGTCGGTAACGTCCAGCTTGAAGAACTGGGCATCCAGCCCCTCACCGCGGAGTTTGGCGGCCGCGGCTTCTCCCTTTTGCGGATCGCGCGCCGCCAGTACAACCCGCACACCGGCCTGCCCCAATTGGCGCGCCATCTCGAACCCCAGCCCTTTATTTGCCCCAGTGATCAGAGCGGTCTTTTTGGCATTCGTCATAGCTACATAGATAGCGAAGCCGGCCCAACGATTCAACCGGACAACCACGAATTCAGCCGGGGATCAGGCGGCGTGTAGCTGGCCGGCAGGCGGGGCCGGAGCGAGGCCACCCGACTTCGTGCGAACATAATATCAGCGGTGATGTTCCGGGATCCCGGGTTGTGGAAGTTGCCGTTGCGGGACACCTGGTTCTCCCGCTTTCGAGGCCGGTGACGACACCCGCACAAAGGCTGCGGCCACAAGGCGCCAGCCAATACGAAGAATCGCGCTGACCATGGCAAGCATACTTGAAGGTATCGATTCGCCCGAGCAGTTACGGCAGCTTTCGGTTTCCGAACTCGAGCAACTGGCGGCGGAAATACGGGAACGGCTGATCACCGTCCTTTCCAGCAATGGCGGGCATCTTGGCCCGAACCTGGGGGTGGTGGAACTCACCATCGCGCTGCACTACGTGTTTCACACGCCGAGCGACAGCCTGCTATTCGACGTAAGCCACCAGGCCTACGTACACAAGCTGTTGACCGGGCGCCGGGACCGGTTCCATACCATTCGAACTCCCGGCGGCCTGAACGGGTTCATGCTGCGCACCGAGAGTCCGCACGATTGCTACGGCGCGGGGCACGCCGGCACGGCGCTTTCGGCGGCGCTGGGCATGGCCGTGGCCCGCGACAAGACTGGCGGCAAGGAACATGTGATCGCGGTGGCTGGAGACGCGGCCTTCACGTGCGGGATCACCTACGAGGCCCTGAACAACGTCGCCCACCACGCCAAGCGCATGATTGTGGTTCTGAACGATAACGAGTGGTCCATCGACAAGAACGTGGGCGCGATCGCCAGCTATCTTCACAGGATAGTCACCAACCCGCAGTTCGACTATCTGCATGACCGCGCCGCTAAGCTGGTGGAGAAAGTGGGCGGCGTGACGGCGCTGCGCATGGCGCGCAAAGCCGAAGGGGTCGCCAAGGGAATGCTGTGGCCCAGCGTCATCTTCGAGGACCTGGGGCTGAAGTACTTTGGCCCCGTCGATGGGCACGACATCGCCACGCTGATCAAGACTTTCGAATTTCTGAAGAAGCAGGACCGTCCGGTGCTGCTGCACGTGATCACCCAAAAGGGTAAAGGGTTCGAGCCGGCCGTCCAGAAGCAGAAGAAGTTTCACGGGCTCGGTCCCTACGATCCCGAGACGGGCGAGACGATACCGCTGGGACGCCGCACCTACTCGGAAGTATTCGCCGATACGCTGGTGAAACTGGCCGCCTACAATCCGAAGGTTGTGGCCATCACCGCCGCCATGCCCAACGGCACGGGTCTCGACCGCTTCCAGCCCCATCATCCGGACAAGTATTTCGATGTAGGGATCGCCGAGGAGCACGCGGTGCTATTCGCCGCCGGGCTGGCCGTCAAGGGTTTCAAACCGTTCTGCGCCATCTATTCCACGTTTCTGCAGCGTGCGTTCGATCCCATCGTGCACGATGTCTGCCTGCAAAACCTGCCGGTGGTCTTCTGCATGGACCGGGGAGGACTCTCCGCCGACGACGGCCCTACGCACCACGGCCTTTTCGATATCAGTTATCTGCGCGCTATCCCGAACCTGGTGCACATGGTTCCGAAAGACGAAGACGAACTGGCCGACATGCTGTTCACGGCCATGCAGTGGAACGGCCCCATCGCGGTGCGCTATCCGCGCGGCCTGGGACCGGGCAAGCCGGTAAAGGACGTTCCCAGCGCCATCCCGATCGGCAAAGCGGAAGTACTCCAGAGCAGCGATCAGGACCGGGTTGCCATCTTCGCGCTGGGCTCGCTGGTTCCAATGGCAGAAGAGATCGCCCGCAAGCTGGAGGGCCGGGATATCGCCGCGGCGGTCATCAATGCCCGGTTCGCCAAGCCGATCGATGTGGCGATGCTGGAGTTCTTCGCAGCCACGGTGGAGGTAATTCTCACGCTCGAAGACCACGTTCTGCGGGGAGGGTTCGGGAGCGCCGTGCTGGAGGAGCTGAACATCCTGGGAGTGAACACGCCGGTGGTGCGCATCGGCTGGCCGGACCAATTCATCGAGCACGGGAAGCTGGACGCGTTGCGCGTGAAGTACGGGATCACTGCCGAAGCCGCCATCGAAAAGCTTCGTCCTTATCTGGAAGTCCGCCGGCTGCAACCGGTGTAGCACAACGTATGACAGGCCGGGAGGCCTGGCCCGCTGAACTATCGATTCTCGCCAAACAGATCGCGTTCGATATCCTGCAGGCGATTCCATTCGCGCCGTTTGCGGATGCGGATCGCCACCAGCGTAACCAGGAACGCAATCGGGAGACAGGCTGCCAGCAGCCAGACGCGCAGCGGCGGCGAGGGCGAATGCCGCGACCAATACCACGCATGCCATGCGGAGAGCAGCAGAACCTCGGCCAGAAGCAGGTAAAGGCCCAGGGTGGTGGCGCGTAGATCGGCCCGGCATCGGCGCTGGGAGAGCCGGAGGAACCCGGCGGTATCGAGGGTGGCGGGCTTCCATGTCCCGGCGCGGTTCTGAAGCGAGTAGATCGCGGCCGTCAGCGTGACCATCCAAACGCCCACCGCAAGCACGAGGGATTCCGGCGTAGCCTGCACCATGGCCAGCCACATCGACCCGGCCATGGCCGCAATGGCAACCACCATCTCCAACCCCGTGCCCAGGCGAATCGTCCAGCTTTGCCGGTTTACCAGCCTTCGCAATTCGGGCGGAATGTCGGAAGCCGTCTCGCGCCATGCGGCCCGCAGAAGCTCAAGCTCGTCGGTTTCATTCATCTCAGTTCTTCCAGCCGATCCCGGAGTTCGGAACGGGCACGATTGGCACGGACGGCGACGTTGCCTTCGCTAATGCCCAGAACGGCGGCAATTTCGGCGTGCGACATGCCTTCGAGCAGCAGCACGATCACCTGCCGATGTCCAATCGGCAGTTCGCGGACAGCCGCCAGCAGGCGATCGCGCATCTCGACCGCCGACGCGTGCGACTCCGGGGTCGCGCGCCTATCGGGAACCTCGCCGGGACGGTCGAGCTCGGCTGGCGATTGCCTGCGGCGCCACACATGAGTGAGGGCGCGATCGTGGGCGATTCGCAGCAGCAGCGTCCGTTCGGAGCACTCTCCGCGAAACCGGGGCAGAGCCTTCCACAGGGCCAGGGCGATCTCCTGAATCAGATCGTCGCGATTGGCACGGTTACTTTCGTAGGCGGCAACCAGGCGCATCATGGAGGGCCCATGGTCGCGTATCACGCGGTCATATTGTTCTTCCAACTCCCGCCGTCGCACCGTCGATCCCGTTAGGAGAGGCTCGATTGTAGCGTGAATCTCCATATCGCCGTGTTCGAGGGTATAGTCCCGGAAGGCGGCGAAACCTTACAGGGGGCTGGGAGGGCTAGTTGGCGCGAGGCGGGACGGCGCCGGCGGATTCAGGGCGCTGCTCGATTTCGATTACATTCGCGGTGGCGCCGACCCCGGCGAACAGGTTGCCGCCGGGCGAAACGGCCAGCGCCGGCGCGCCGCACATGTTCAGATAGGTTGAAAACAGCAGCGACGACCCATCCGCGCTGAGTTCCGCGACGGCTCCCGATTGCGGAATCTCGCAATCGCGGGCGCGTCTATCCTGGACGGCATCGCGCAGAGGAAAGCCGGCGCCGGCCGCGAGCGAAAACGCTGCCTGGCCTTGGCTATCCACCTGAATGTTTCCCGCCGTGCTTGGGCAAGCGCCTCCCAGAATGGCGGCATAGACGGGCTGCCAATCTACGGGGCGCAGCTTTACCACGAAGATATCGCCCGGGGAATCCTGATAATACGGCTCATGTGGATCGGAGCAATCGATGGACCGCAGCGGCGAAACATATGCGCCCGCAGTTGTCGGAAAATTCGGGTCGGCGGTGGTGCCTGCCACGTACAGGTTGCCCTGCTGGTCGAATGTCAGCGCGCCCGGCCCGCCGCCGTCCAGGACATCCAGCGTCCCGCCCATGCGGGCAAAATAAGTCACCTGCGAACTGGCGGTATCGATGCGCGCCAGGAAGCCGGTGGAAATCTCATTGGCTGGGGCAGCCTGGCCGGCAACCGTTCCGCTGCCGCCGATGAACGGCTGCCCGTCGGCCACGGCGATGGCCTCCGGCCAAGCCGTGTTGCGGGCGCCGCCCAGGTACGAGCCGTACGCGAGCCGCCCATCCGCGCCGAGCTTCACCAGGAAGCCGTCGGCGTCGTTGTTATTTAACCGGGTCACCAGCGCTCCAGGAGTCACCGGGAACTGCGCCGAATCGGTGTTTCCGACAACGTACGCGGCGCCCGCCTCGTCCACGGCGAGGGCGACGGGTGTAACCTCCTGCTCACCCCCGAAAACTACGCTCGATAGCAGAGTGCCGTCCGGGCTGAACTCCGCCACAAACGCGCTCGAAATTCCGGTCACGCCAATGCGCGGCCGGGTAACTGGAAAATCCGGCGAGCTGGTGGTGCCGGCAATCCAGACATTCTCGTTTGCATCGAGCGCCAGCGCCTTCGCGGTGTCCTGGTCCCGGCCGCCCAGGAAGGTCGCCCAAAGCACCTGGCTCCCGTCCGTGGTCAGCTTGGCTACGAAGGCATCGGAAGTGATCTTCCGGGAGGCGTAGATCGCGCAGCCGGGTCCGGTGGCCACATCCGTTACGCTGCCAAACGGAGGCGCCTGCCACGTTGCGCCGAAATCGGGGCTGAGGAACAAAGTTAGACCGCCGTCTCCGATTCCAATCAGGGCTCCGCCGGCGGGGCAGTTCCGGCTCAGCAGAGCCAGCGGCGAAAACGAATTGAGCGAAAAATCGGCCCCCCGTTGCGTCCAGCTTGCCGCTTGATCGGTGCTCACAAATAGAGTGCCCGTGAGGGTTTCCGCATACCAGGTGTTGGTCAGGTCGGGGTCCGGCGCCAGGTATTGAATGGAGGACATCGACACGGGCGGGCTGGCCTGTTCGGTCCAAGTCTGACCGCTGTCCTTGCTCAGGTAGAGATGCCCTTGGACACCGGAAGATGAGGCCACCCAGTACCAGCCGGGGTGCCACGGGTCGAAAACCGCGATTTTGCCTCCACCTCCGGTCGTGGAAGGGCCGATACCCGTGAACGTCACCCCGCGGTCGCGGGAGAGGAGGACCCCATATTGGCAGCCCATGAGGACGGTGCCCGATCCGAACGGATCGAAAGCAACCATCTCAGTGGATGCGGAGCCGCAGCTTGCGACCCCGAACTGGTAGCCGGGCGACCAGGTTTCACCGGAGTCGGAGCTGACGAGCACGCCCGCCTGTCCCATGGCGACCAAGTGGGTCGGGCTGCCGGGGTCTAAGGCAAGGCCGGTTCCGGTCAGCCCTGGATCGAAGGGCACCGTCCACGTGTAAACTGTATTCCATGTCCGGCCGCCGTCGGAGCTTTGGTAGATACCGTTATCTCCAGCCGCAACAACGGCCTGGGGATTGGCGGGGTCGGGCAGGATGACGGCGATATCGGCGGGAGTGCTGGCGAGCCTGGTCCAGGTGGCGCCGCCATCGAGCGAGCGCATGACGCGCGAGTCGCCCATTTGAGCCTGCCAGGCGGCCTTTACCGGGAAATCGAGAGAGGAAGTGGTGCCGGCCACATAGAGGTTCCCCGCGGAATCAGTGGCCATGGCCTGAATGGTATCCGTGCCCGAACCGGCGAACGAAGCGACAGCGACAGCCACGCTCGCGGTGGCGGCGGAACAGGCCAGTCCAGCCCAAAGGAACACGCACGGCGGGAGAGAGATCCGCACAATCCTAAGACCCGCGAGCCCGCGAAAAAACTACAGCTCTCGTGGGTAATCGACCAGGAACACTAAATCATCGCGTCGTCTGAGGAGTGATGGCGGCGTGGAGTTGTTTGACGGCCTCGCGGGATTTCTCCAACAGGAAGGAATGTTCGGCGGCGGCGCCCACGAAGCGCATACCGCGTTCGGCCCAGAAGGCGGCCATGGCGACACTGCGCGTCTGGATGCCGGGGACGACGTGGTAGCGGTGGCATTGCTCGATGAGGCGGTCTACGGCGGCAACCAGTTTGGGATTGTCGAATTCGCCCGGAACGCCGAGCGAGACGGAAAGGTCGGCCGGGCCGACCATCACGATGTCCAGGCCGGGAACGCTCAGAAGTTCGTCGGCGCGTTCGAGCGCGGTGGTGGTTTCAAACTGCACCACGGCGAGCACGCTGCGGTTGACATGTTCGATGATTTCGGGCATGGAGGCCGGAGCGTAATCCACCATGGTCGCGTTGACGCCGAATCCGCGCTTGCCGAGCGGCGGAAAACGCATCCATCGCAGGGCTTCCTCCAGCACGCGCGGGTCCTCCACGCGCGGCAGAATGATGCCGTCGGCCCCCGCATCGAGCAGGCGCGCTACCAGCGAATAGAGCAGTTCGCCGACGCGCACAATGGGCGTGATGCCGCACCCGTGGGAGGCCCGGATCATGTCGGCCACGGTTTCCAGATCGAAGGCGCCGTGCTCCATGTCGATAAAGACGTAGTCGAAGCCGGCGGCGGCGAAAGTGCGGGCAATCTCCGGCGAGCGGTACACCTGCAACCCGCTTCCGAAAACCGTGCCGCCCTGGGCCAGTTTCTGGCGGGTGTGATTGAGGCGCATGGGGATGGCGCTCCTTTCGAAACCATTATGCTAGCAGGCGGGAAGCGCGCCAATGGTGGGGCAGGCGATGCTGCCGAGGAAGAACAATAGGGCAGCCGGGTCTTCGCGGTTGGTGATGGGCTGCGCGTCGCTGGCGAACCCCAGCCTCGGCGTTTCCCGCCGAGTTGGCGCGAGCTGGCCCATTGCCAGCGCCAAGCCGACTTATGGGGAGTAATCCATGCGCGAGCGCCGGATAGGTCGCCGAGCATGTCCCGTTCCAATTCCGCCATGCGGTCAACGGTAACAGCAGTCTTGAGCTATTATAGCGACGTCCCGAGTAAGCCCCACTCCGTCCCCTCGGTCCGAAATCTCGAGCAGTCACTCCTGGCTGGCATCCGGACCAAAGTAAATATTCTTGCGCAACTCTTCAATCCGAGCGCGCGTGATTATTCCTTCTCTTTCGAGCTTCTCACCGAATTTGGCCACCTTTTGGACGTAACACCCGACATCGTCCGCAACTTGCCGAGCGAAAAGATGATCCTCGGGAGAGGATGATCGAATCGACCCGATAATCTTAAATTCCTCTTCTGTGTACCTGCTATCAAGGGCCCCGAGATCGTGCTTGTCGAGTTGGGCGTGATCTTTGACGCAAATTGCCATTACGGTCCCGCGGATAAGCAGTTCGCTCTCACGATACACATCGCCGCATTTCGGACATATGTACTTCTGCTCCGATACCCTTTCAAAAAGCGGGTCAAACTGCTCAAGGTCGCTATCGTAAGCAAACCGATGCTGTCGCAAAATGTTCTTGTCGGTCGCAAAACCAAGATTGTTCTCTAAACAAATGCCATAATCAATACAGTACAGAATCCTCGCGGACTTGTCCTTCTTAGTCGTCCGGCCTTTTGTCAGCAAGTGAACAACGAAACACATGCTGAGGTACTTCAGCCTAATTTCGTTTTTTGGCAACACCATAAAATGGCTAGCTTCAGTACCTTTACCCCTTTCCGCGACAGCCTTGGAGAGAACTGTATCCCATATTTCAGAGACATATGCTGGGAGTGCGACGCCACCCTTTGAGGCACCTTCCATTTGGTCTAGGTAGGCGCGAGATGCATATCGAACGCCGTAGTCGACATCCGATTTCTTAATCCTTCGATCCGTCTGAGACGCACGGCTCCACCCTGCTTTAGAACGATTCCAAGTGTTCTTGGAACACCCATGGCGGAGCGACTCATTTCACGCCATACTTCAGTTGGCTCTTCGAAAACCTGCTTTGGAGTCAGCTGTGCGTACACTCTGATGCGCTCAGTCACGATTTGCTCAGTGAGCGTTTCTAACTCCGCCATTGCAGAATTGAGCGAGTCGCTCCGCTCCACAAATGCGTCCAGATCGAGGGAAAGCTCGAATAGATCGCGTTGGAGGATGAGGGAGCTCCCCAGCGTATATTTGTCTGTTATCGCGCACAACTTAACGAAAAGGCCAGAATGATTTCCAATTAGCTTCTTCAATAGCGTCGTGAAGCGTCTCTGGAGTTCCCCGGAGAGGGCGGAAAATTCATCGATCAGGAGGAATACGGCTGGAATTCCGGCTGCCTCACGAAGGTCGCCCAGAATTTGAAGAATGTCCGCAATCGTCAAGCGATAAGATACGGAATAACTGAACTTCTGTTCCTCCTCATTAGCAGTTTCAGCCTTGGCCTTCGCTCCAAAGGATACCCCTGGCTTGTCAGAAACATTTGCGGTCGACGAAAACTCGTTTTCAGTCTTCGTTCTCGCCGTCTCTTTTGCATCGACCTTTCCAGAGCGGTCAAGCACTCTGGGGAGGCCAGACTGAAGCACGCCTACCAACTTGGATAGCAGCGCCTTTGTTTCTGCCGCTTTTTTTTGCTCCGCTGACTTAAATAGCTTGGCAAGAAGCCCCGGCTGCGAATTTACGGCTGGCCAAGAGCGGGAGATCTCTCGGAAACCGCATCGCAGAACTCTGAGGCAAAAACGTGCTCGAATTCAGCGAACTGATCTGCCTGTATGTCCGAGAGCGCCTGACATTTGTTTAGGTCGATGTAGATGGCCAATGTCCGGGGCTTTGCCACGCCCGGCTGCTCCGGATTCCAAGAGCGAGTACATTCGACGAGTGATCGGTACAAGAGCGTCGTCTTGCCTGTCCCGCGGCGGCCTACGATCAGCTGATCGCTCTCGCTGAGAACCTGCCGAAGAAACCCATAGAAGTCCACGTAGTATTCTGCCAACAGGTTGAGCTTGGCAGTGTCTCGGAGTGCGATGTAATCGGTCCTTAGCATCGAATTGAAGGCATCATCCACTCTCGGGTTGGTCATGGCTTGTTCTCCTACTGTACCGCCGAGGCTACTGCGACAGGAAGGAACGGGCAAGTAGCGGATTCTACGGGATTTCCGAGACCTAACCTGGATCCCGAACGATAAACGCGCCAGGCTCCTGGAATCCACATGGGCGTAAAGCCCCCATCCCGTACTTTCATCGCCAACCGTCGCGAATCCGCCACGCGGCACTGTCGCCGTGAATGCCCCCCCCTCAATCCGTTCAGTTACTCCGCGATGCCGTGGCGGCGCAGCATGTCGGCGGCGTGCGGATCGCCATAAGACTCGGCGGCGCGGGCGTGGCGCCAGGCTTCGTTGTAGTCGCCGCGGACGGTGTAGATTTCGGCCAGGGCGGCGTGGGCGGAAGCGAATTGGGGGTCGAGGCGCACGGCTTCGAGCAGCAGGCCAAGGCCGTCATCCTGGCGGCCTTCCATGCGGTAAAACTGGGCCAGGTGAAAGTACGGGCGCGGATTGGCAGGCTCGCGCTCGATCCAGGCGCGCTGTTCGGCCATCTGGCGGCGGGTTTCGGCGCCGAGGGCGGCTTCCACGACTTCTTGGCGCCAGAAACTCATGCCGGCGCACCGATTAGAAGAATATGCACGTCGGCCACGTTGGTCTTGGTGGGGCCGGTCATGACCAGGTCTCCCAGGGGGGCGAAATAATGGTAGGAATCGTTGCGCTCGAGGTATGCGGCGGCGGCGGGATTGCGCGCCAGGGTTTCGCCGTCCGCGACGGCGCCGGCGGCGTCGGTTGGCCCGTCGGTTCCATCCGTGCCGGCGCTGAACACCACCACGTTGGGAAGGCCGGCTATATCGATGGCGGCGGCCAGAACGAACTCCTGGTTGCGGCCTCCCAGGCCGTCGCCGCGCAAGTTCACGGTGGTTTCTCCGCCGCTGATGATGGCGGCCGGGGGCGCGGCGGGTCTGCCGGTTTCGACCACTTCGCGGGCGATGGCGGCGTGCATGCGCGCCACATCGCGGGTTTCGCCCTGGATGGTCGAAGCCAGCACAAGGGTGCGGAAGCCCAAAGCG
The DNA here is from genome assembly GCA_049509915.1 of Bryobacteraceae bacterium. GTDB lineage: Bacteria > Acidobacteriota > Terriglobia > Bryobacterales > Bryobacteraceae > JBEKYD01. The sequence continues at coordinate 21,244 of JBEKZL010000043.1, forward strand.
TCCGCGCAGGCGGCGGCGCGATCGAGTGCCAGGCGATTGCCGCCTACGACGGTATTGCGCACACGCTCGAACAGCGGGTCGCCGGGTTTGGGTGTCTCGGCGATTTCGCCGCGCGTGCCGCGCTCCAGGCGCAGGCGCACGGCTTCGGGCAGGCGCGGCCGCAGCCCGTAGCGGTCGACAATGGCGGCGGCGTCGGCGAAGGTGGACGCGTCGGGAGCGGTCGGGCCGGAGCCGATCACGCTCAGATCGTCGCCGATTACGTCGCTCAGCAGCAGGGCTTCCACCGTGGCGGGCGCGGCCATGCGCGCCAGTTGGCCGCCCTTGATGCGCGAAAGGTGCTTGCGCAGGGTATTGATCTCGTAGATATCGGCGCCGCAGGCGAGCAGCAGCTTGGTGACTTCCTGCTTTTCAGCGAGAGTGATACCATCGGCCGGAAGCGGCAGCAGGGCTGAACCGCCGCCGGAGATCAGGCAGAGCACCAGGTCGCCCGAGCCGGCGCTTTCCGCCAGGGCCGCGATGCGCTGGGAACCGGCCACGCCGCGCTCATCGGGCAACGGGTGCCTGGCTTGCTGGAGCTCGATGTGGGCGAGCGGGGCCAGGTGACCGTCCTTGACATTCAGCAGCCCGGCGGTGATGCGGCTGCCGAGCACGCGTTCGGCGGCGTGCGCCATGGAAGCGCCGGCTTTCCCCGCGCCCAGCACAAAGATCCGCTGGAAACGGTCGAAGTCGATGGTGTGGAGGTGGCGCTCGACGGCCTCTTCGGGATCGGCCGCGCGCAGGGCTTCGTCGAGAATCTGGCGGGCTTGGCGGCGAAGGATGCGGTTCATGGTATAGCCGGTGAAGACTCCATTGTAGGCCGACGCGAGAGTCCAGAGCCACGCGTCCGGAGATCGGGCACTTTGGCCGGCTCGCCACGGGCGTTACGGTGCCGCGGCGCCGACTATTTCCTGGAAGAGCCGACAGAGGCGGTCGAACGACTTGCAACTCCGGGCGAGGCCGATATCGAACAATGCCGTCAGTGCCGGTCTCGGACCGAGTTCGGCCGGGCAGTCGCCGTCCGTGTCGAGCACGATCAGAATCGTCCCTGGTCCGGCCAGCATCTCCGCCGCCAGTTCAACGTCCTTTTCCAGTTCGCCCTCTTGCAGCAATCGGTCCCCGGCTGCGTCTGATTGGGCGCGACACGTCGATTGAGATATGGGGGGCGTAACGCTCGCTGAGGGGCCGGAGAAGCACGGGCACGGCGAAAACCTCGCCGTGCCCCTCCACGATGGGGACAATGCGCAGAGCGGGCATGCCTATTTGAAAAGTCTCATCTGTAGATCCGACGGGTCCGGTATCCTGCTCCAGTCGGGCTCCATCTGGTTGATGCGCATTAATTCCCCAGGTGTGCGCATGCGTTTCTGAAGAATTCTCTTCCCCGCCTCGTTCACCGGCCCGATGAACGTCCTGCCTTCCGCCGCCGAAACCGCGAGGATCGATTCCACCGGTATATCGCTGCGATCCAACAGGTCGGGGCTGTGGCTCGTGACGATCACCTGCCGGCTGTTGGCGGCTTCCCGGAGACAGTCCAACAGGACCCCGGCAGCAGCCGGATGAAGGGCCATCTCGGGTTCTTCGATACCGACGACCGGAATGGCGGTGCCGCTGGTTGGCCGTTGGGCAACGATGACACCGAGGGCGCGCAGCGTGCCATCTGACATGCTGGACGCGAGGAGCTTACGGGTCTTTTCATCCGGGCCCGCGCGCTCGACGAACTCGAGAGTCTGTTTGGGCCCAAGCGCGCGCGATTGGACGCTCTCGATGCCGGGCACGACAAGCCTCAGGAACTCCAGCACGCGTTCCGCCCGTTCCGGCTCGTGGCGCGTCAGCGAGTCGAGGACAGCGGATAGGTTGCCCCCGTCCCTCGCCAACAGGTCCCCTGGATCGGGGCTCTGCAGGTCTCGGATCCGTTCGGGATTCAGATTATAAAAGCCCATGGATGAGAGCGCCTTATAGAAAATATCGAGTTTGGGGTAGCCCGACATGGTCACCAGGTAGAGCCGGTCCGCGGCAGCAACCGGGGGAGTGGTCTTGATGTCTCGCCTCTACGACCGTCCCATTGCTGACCGCGAAAGACCCGCGATCGCCTGGGTTCTCTGCATCCTGCCAGTCACACTCTTCGTGCTGGACGGCATAGGCGCCACCACTCCGGGCGCCGATCTCAAATTGATATCGAAAGCGATAGCTGGGCCGAATTTCGGCGGTTAGCCGGATGGCAAAATGATTCGGGCGCCCTGCGGAGCGGCGTCGGACTTCATTGATCCCGCCCCGGTCTCGAACCGCTTGATCGAGCGAATAACGAAGAGCGTCGGCGCAAAACCGGAGTGCGTCGAGAAAATTGCTCTTGCCGGCGCCATTGGGGCCGATCAGGAAGGTCAAGGGCTCAAGCTCAACATCGCAACCCGCGATGCTCTTGTAGTCCTTGATCGCAACCTTACGCAGGTAAACGGGAAGGTTCATGTCAATCCACGGTCCATATTGCGGACAACGCTCTTAATCTACCGTGATTCCGGGCAGTCTGCACGGAACTCTTCCGGCTATTCCAACAGGTGCCTGTACTCTTCCGGATCGAGACCGAAGCTCTCCATCAGGCGCGGCAAATCGGGGCGGAGGGTCTCGGGGGTGACCTCGACCCAGGCGGCGATGACGGTTTCGACGCCGACGCGGTTCTTGCCGTCCTGCCCGGCCAAGGCTTCGGCCGCGGCCCGCAGCTGTGCTTCGGTTTGACCGCGCACCGGACGGGGAGTTTGGGAGAGGATCTGGTTCAACAGGTCTTGAGCGGCGTCGTTCCAGTTCATGATTTTGAAAACGGGCTCCCGTTCTTACCGGACGATGAACTTGGCGATTTCATCGATGACTTCGGCAGCCACGTGACCGGGCTTCTTGTAATCGGCCTCGGTGCTCTTGCCTTCACCAGCCACCATCTGGTGATCGAGAGCGGGGAAGTTGTGGAGGGTGACGTTGCGATGCTCGCCCAAGCCCTCCTGCCAAAGCGTGAAATCCTGCGGGGGCACCTGAAAATCGCGGCCGCCGTGGATTACCAGGATTGGGATATTCAGTTTGCCGGCTACCTCGACCGGGTTGTAGCCCTTCAGGTCAAGCCAGTATTCCGCCGGCAGGCCCATGACAGGGGGCGCGTCGGCGTCGGCCGTTTCCAGCTTCTTGACGCGCGCGGCCTGCAGCTTGGCGGCGTCGATATTCTTTTGCGATACGCCGACCGATGCCAGCTCGTAGATCATGATGTCCTCGAGCGGGCTGGCGTTGGCGGCCAGCATAATCAAGCCGGTCAGCTTGCCGTCGTCGGTGGCGATGCGGGGAGCCAGGTAGCCGCCCAGGTCATGTCCCAGCAGGAACACGCGATGAGCGTCGACACCGGGCTGCCGGCGGAGAAACTCGAGGGCGGCGAGGGCGTCGTTCACAGTTTCGTCGTCGGCGGTATAGGGCTTGCCCTGCATTCTCTGAAAGTATTGCTTGGTCCGCTTCTCGTAACGCATGGTCAGGATGCCGCGGGTGGCCAGCCCTTCGGCCAGGTCGCGCGCCGGCTTCACGGCGAGGGAGGTGTCGTCCTTGTCCTTGGGGCCAAACCCTTGCACCAGCAGAGCGGCGGGAAACGGTCCGGGGCCGGAGGCGGGGACGGTCAGCAATCCCGGGAGCTTGTTTTCACCTTCTCCGAAGGAGACTTCGCGTTCGCGAAAGGCTTTGGGATCGCTGTAATCCGGCCGCTGCCAACTAGTGGCGCCGGGCCGCATCAACATGGCGGAAACCAGTCCCGTCCCGCTGTTTACGCCGAACTGGAAATTGATGGTCTGGGTGGCGAAGCTCACCGGAATGGTGACGACTGCGTTGACGCCCATATCCTGGACGGCGGGGTCTCCGATCTTACCGACCGCGCCCCAGCTCTTGACCTGGGCAGCTAATTTGCCAAAACCGTCCTCGGTGGTGGCGGCCTTGAACTGGGGCGCGAGCATGGCCGAAAACTCGGCGTACTTGCCGCCCAGGAGCAGATCGAGCGCCTTGCGGGCGGTGTCGCCAGGAGCGGCCGCCGTCTGAGCCATCAGCGGCAGGGCGGAGGCGAAACAAATCAAGCGCGACAACATCACGATTCCATGGTAGCGCGGACGTTGCGTCGCAGGCCGGTAGCGGCCGGTGGATGGGCTTTCTGGGGAATTGATTGGCCCCCATCAAAAGGCCAGTTGGCGGTATAGTCGCAATCCTGGACTTTTGCGGGCGGGGGCGCGCGGTGCAGGCGAAAAGTGCTGCGGCCTGAGAAGATGCCTTTGAACGTTGCGCAACGCCTGGCGGCCGGCGAACGGCCGATCCCCCAGTGATGGCCGAGAGGGTTGGCCAGCCGCCCCTGCTCGCCGACGTATATACGTTGCGATACAATAGGGCGTTGGCTGGCGGTATAGAATTCAATTGGGATGACGAGAACCGGAAGCACCTGGCCGCCCACAAGGTTTCGCCCGCGGAGTTCGAGCAGTTGCTGCACAACAATCGTGTCGACCTGAGTTTCGAGCTGACCAATGGCGAAGAGCGGTACCGCTCCGTGGGCGTTACGGATGGAGGCCGGTTGTTGTCGGTCGCGTGGATGATCCGCAAAGGCAAGGTACGTGCCATTACCGGATTTGCGGCTGGCGCTTCAGATAGAAAGGCGTTCGTGGAGAGACTCAAATGAAGAGGCGGTTGGAGGAGCGACCCAAGGGCGTCGTACCGGCTTTCGCCACCGAGGTGGAAGAGGCGGAATGGTGGTATAAGAGCCGCAACGTTCATGGCAAACAGTTACTTGCCGCCGTGAGGAACGGCGAAGCTCAGGTGCTGACAAGGGAGAGACTGCGGGAGCGGATCGCAGCGTCCAGGAAGACGCCGGCGCCGACGGTGTCGTTGCGCATCCCCGAAGCCGATCTGGCTTTGGCCCGAAAGCAGGCTGAGCGGAAAGGCCTACCTTACCAGACCTACATCAAATCGCTGCTGCACGAAACCCTCACCGCGCGAGAAAAGCGAAAGGCGGGGTGGTAGGCCGCGCCTCACCCCGCGGCCTTGGTACACCGTTTCGAAAGTTCGGCAACGTATTCGACGACAACCGCTCCCTTACGGCCGCGGCTCGGATTGGGGCATTTTCGAGCCGCAACCGTAGTTGCGAAACGGAGTACTTGGTAATGGAAAGGATCTTCGAATGATCGGGGTTTTCGATAGTGGGTTCGGTGGGCTGACGGTGCATCGCGCACTGATCGCGGCGCTGCCCGAGCGCGATTTCGTCTACCTTGGCGACAACCGAAACGCGCCCTATGGGGTGCGGGCGCCCATCGACGTGCTGAACCTGACCTGCGCGGCTGTCGAACGCCTGTTCGCGGAGGGTTGTACGCTTGCCGTCGTCGCGTGCAACACTGCCTCCACGGTGGCGCTGCGCTGGATTCAGCAGCAGTGGCTGCCCGTGCGGCGGCGCGACGATGGCGTGGCACGGAACGTGATCGGCATCGTTGTACCGACAATCGAGGCGGCGACCGGGATCAAGCAGTCCGGCACCATAGCGATTTTTGCGACCCGCCGCACGGTCGAGAGCGACTGCTATCCCATCGAGATCCTTAAACGCCGGACCGATCTTACAGTAGTGCAGCAAGCCTGTCCCGAACTTGCCGGCTCCATCGAGCGCGGATTGGCGCGCTGGGATTTGCATGCGCTCGTCGACCGGTACGTAAGCGAATTATTGCGAAAGCTCGGCGCCGCACCAGAGTGCGTCATTCTCGGCTGCACCCATTACCCGCTGGTCGCCGACCTGTTCGCCGCCGCCCTGCCGTCCGGTGTGCGGATGATCCACCAGCCCGACGCCACCGCTCGCGCGCTGAAGGCCTATCTGGACCGCCATCCCGAATATGACGGCTCCCACGCCGGGCGGCGCAAGTTCCTCTCGACGGGCTTCTCCCCCGCGGCCCTCCCGCTGATCGAAAAATTCTGGGGAGACAAGGTCCCGTTCGTGCAGGCGTGAAAGGGCGTTACACGGAGCCGTACGCTTGAGCGGGGGCTGTCTCAGAGTGGGCCGTGGGAGGCCCAAAGCACTTTCTATCGTGCCTCTGGCGAATCCCCGAGCGACTGGCACCGACCCGCCCCTCCGGGCGGCAGCCGTGTTAACTTGCGCCCAGGTGACTCGTGTCTCTTTGTGGCGGCTGGCCATTGCCGTGCGGGAGAGAACATCGATGAGTATCGAAAAGACGACCGTAGATGCGGTCAGCGTAGATCAGAAGCAGTGGTATCGAGCCGGGGGCGTTGCCGCCCTCCTGTTAGGTATCGGGTATGCCGTCATCTTTCCCTTGTACGCCCACGTCGGAGCTCCGCCGAACGGCGGCGAAGCCTGGTTTAAGTATCTTCCCGGGAAGACGACGGTCTGGTGGGCGATTCTCGGTCTCTCCGTCTTCACGGACTTTCTCTTCGTGCCGGTTGCGCTTGCCCTCTACCTGGCGTTGAAAGCATTCAACAGAAACGCGATGCTGCTAGCGACCGCGTTCGTGGGGCTGTTTGTCGTCTTAGACCTGGCAGTCACATGGTCGCATTACGCTTCAATCCTCACCCTTTACCGTGACTACTCAACGGCCACGGATGACCCCCACCGGGCGAGTTACGTCGCCGCTGCCAACTGCGCGTCCGCCATGCTGACGTCCCCGCTGGAAATCGTGTTTGCAATCGTGACCCTCTCGTCCGGGATCCTGTTGACCGGCTTGGTAATGCTTAGGGGATCGTTCAACAAGATCACGGCCTATTTGGGCTTGGCCACAGGCATCCTCGTGGTCGCTTCGCTAACGGGCCTCAGTCTGACCATAATCGGTAATGCCCTCTTTGCCACGGCTTGGCTCTTTTTCGTAGGCTACAGACTATGCCGACTGGCTCAGGAGTGATCAAACCATATGTTGCGCGTCGGCCAATAGATCCTTCTAAGACTATCCAAACGTATTCCTGAAAGGAGCCCCGGACCGTCCTCATGCCTGATCGGCCACCGCAACCGGGCGGCCTGGGAGGCCGCCGCAGGCCGAGGCCCGCCCCACAACTCGCTCGAAGGGTGGGGACGAAGGATGCTACCAGCGCCGACAAACCGAGCGCTACGATGGCTCCCAGATTATATGGCTCATGCCGTAAAGTTGATTGCCGAGGAATCGTCCTACGACGAACGTCAGCGGCAAACCAATCAGCAGTCCGAAGAGAATCAGCGCGAATGCACCTCGTAGCACCAGCCGGACAACGTCGCCGCGGCTGGCGCCTAGCGCGATACAAATGCCGATCTCGCTGACGCGGCGGCCGGCGTTGTAGGCAGTAACTCCATACAGCCCGATCGAAGCTAAGACAAACGAAAGAAGTCCGAACAACGAAGTGAGGCGCGGTGAGCCGCTGCTGCGCGAGCTGGCTCCGGGCCCGGTCAGAATGACAATGTCGCTCAAGAAAAGCGAGCCCGCGGCTCCAGGCGGCGAAATGGTCGTCTCTGGTCGCCTCTCTATCCGCCCAGTTCCACGCGCTCCACTGACATCGCCCCCATCAAGCTAAATTACGTAGAGCATTACAATGTCCCTAATGAACTTCGACTGTCCGTTGTTCGGTTGTGGAGGTCGCGGATGAGAGCGTTGCCGGTGCTTCTCGCCCTCGTTCTCGCGGTGGGAGCGTTTCGGGCCCTCCAAGAGTTCGATCCCTCTCAGAGCCCGGAGGCTCTCGCCTTCGCCGCACTCAATCAACCGCAGCCTGATCTCCCAAAGGCCATCCGACTCTATACCGAAGCGCTGCAACGCGATTCCGCCAACCCCTACCGTTGGTCCGACCTCGGCCAGGCTCTTCTCGCCGCTGGGGACACCCAGAAAGCCCGCGCCTGTTACCGCCGCGCACTGGAGTTGAGCCGGCAGGTTCCCCAAGTCTGGCTCCGCGACGCCAATTTTCACTTCGAACTCGACGAACCCGAGGACGCATTGAGATCGGCCGCCCTCGTCCTCAAAACCGTGCCGGACTACGATGCGGTCCTGTTCGGATACTTCGATCGCCTGGTCGATTCTCCCTCTGCGGTTCTCGTCCAGATCGGCGGCGACCGCCGCGCCACGCGGTCCTACGTCCAGCACCTAATCGGGATCGGCAACATGGATAGTGCCCGTGACGCCTGGGAGTATGCGCTCGCGCATGGCTTCAACGACGATCTGCTGACCGTTTCCTATATCGACGGGTTGTTGCGCGCGCACCGTTATGTCCAGGCAAAGCGGGACTGGAGCCGCTCACTTGGGAAAAATCGTGGCGACTACCCGAATCGAAACCTGATTTTTAACGGCGGTTTCGAGCGGGAGCCGTCCGGATGCGCGCTCGATTGGCGAATCCAGCCTTCCGAAGCCTTCGAAACTACCCGTACCCCTGGCGGGCACGAGGGGAAGTGGTCACTAAGAATCCAGTTCCGCGGAAACGCCAACGTGTCTTACGACAATGTCGTACAGATGACCCCCGTCCGGCCCGGAAACTACGTCCTGCGCGCGTGGGTTCGATCCGACGGCATCACGACCAACGAAGGGCCAAGAATCGCGATCCAGGACGCCCAGTCGCCTAACTTGCTGAACATAAAATCAGATTCTTTTCTCGGAACGGCGGAATGGACGCCCGTGACGATCCCCTTTACAGTGGGCCGAAATACCAGCTTGATTTCGATCCGTGTCATACGCGATTTGTCACAGAAATTCGACAGCAAGATTAACGGCACTGTCTGGCTCGATTCCATTACGCTTGCCGCTGTTAGCGGAGACTTTAGTGCATACTAATCGGGCTATCGCATCAGGAAATGGCAGATATAAATCATTTAATATCAACTTGTTACATCGAGTAAATGCCGGTTGGTCCGGTCGGTGAATCTTCCGGCGCGAGGCGGTTCTGTGATCCGTTCCACCTGGCATCAGCGGCACCGTATTGCGACCTTGCAGACAAGGCTAAATGTAAGGTAAAATTTATTTCTCCTAGCATTGCTTTACGTTCGAATAAGCGTTAGACTGGCTATCTAAAGTACTGGAAAGTACCGGAGGATTGGCGGGCAACGTGCAAAATAAACACCTAGTTTTGATTGTCGGGGCATTGTTGACTGCCGGAGGTGCTCTGGCTCTCACGCCTATCGGCACCATAACCAGCTCCTCTACGTTCGAGCTGAGCGGCAGCGCAGTCACCATCGAAGGCGTTTCGTCATGGCCGCTGGTGCCTGGCCAAAACGTCGTCGCCGGTGCATCTTCCCTCACCATCGTTTTTCGGGACGGATCGAGAATCACGCTCGCGCCAGGCTCGCGGCTGGACACTGACTCTGGCGGATCTGCAGTCAATCTGACCGGAGGTGCCATGCAGTTTTCCCTGGTTTCCTCCTCGTCAATTAAGATCCGCAATGGCGGTGTCCCTGTCGGTGAACGAAGCGGTTCTGCGTCGCGGTCCGGCTTGTCGCCTTCAGGCGGGACCTTCCGTCCTGCGTTGGCGAAACTGCCGGCGCCGCCGAAGCCGATCAGTTCGCGCTAGAGTCCACAGGTTTCGCCTCAATTCAATCGGAGTCCCTAATGGTCAAATCTACCGTTCGTCCATTCGCCGTGGCTGCTTCCTTGCTGGCACTCGCTCTTGTGTGCACCGTAAGCGCGCGCGCGGGCGTACTTTACTCTAACCCCCTGCCGAATACGCATATCAACACCGGCGCCGGCCAGAGCGACATCGCCCCGGTCTACAGTTCCGAGCCTGACCCCAATATCCTCGGCTCACCCTCGGAGCCGTTCATCCTCGGCGACCAGTTTTCGCTCTCGGGCGGCACCAACTCGATCACTTCATTCACGATCTACGAAGTCGGAAACGTCGCGACAAGCGAGTACGGCTCGGCGACCGACAACCCGACTCAGGAGTTCAGTGCACTGGATCTTTACGTCGGAGCCGACCAAGCGGACCTGAGCTTGGCGTCGACTTCGTATACTTACTCGCAGGTGCAATTCTCCGACGGGGAAAATTACCAGAGCATCAATTCGCCTTACGATTATTATCCGATTTTTGCGATCACCTTCTCCGTGTCTGGACTTACGCTGCCAGCCGGGGTTTACGATTTCGCGGTCGGCGACCAGCCGATCGGCGATAATACGTTTGCGCTCTTGATGGGAGCGACCAACGGGTATTCCGGCGGCGACGGGACGCAGACCCTCGGGAACGGCTTCTACTACTACCTTCCCGACGGCAGTGCGAGCGGTCCTCCGAAAGCCACTTACAAGTACGGCCCCGGTAATGGCGACATTAGCGGCTATCGAAACCGAAACGAGGTCGATGCACTGGCGATCGTCAACGGAACGGTGGCACCGGAGCCCTCAACCTTCGCTTTCCTGGCCCTCGGTCTGGGTGGGCTTGTGACGGAACTTCGCCGGCGCGTCCGCTAAGTCAGGAAGAATTCCTGCTGCTACAATGAGCCCCTGGAGTTGCCCTCCCGGGGCTCTTTCCATCTAATAGGTATGAACTTCGTAACGTTGATCGCGTTGACCGTAGCTTTGGGCTACGCGGTCTTCGAGCGGGCAGGTGTCGACCCGAATGACTGGAATGCCGTTCTTCTCGCCATTGGCGTCATTGCGCTTCTGCACTTCGCACGATCCAAGGACCCGAACCCGCCGCCACTCGATCGCATTACGCGTTTCTCGACCATCGCTGTTCTGTCCTTCACTGCCTTGCAGCTCGTGCCACTCCCCATCGGCCTTGTAAGAGCGATCTCGCCCACTCGCGCCGAACTCCTCAAGGCCACGCTGCCGTTCGTGGTCGGCGCGCCGGGCTACACCACCCTCTCTGCGGTACCTTACCAGACCGCTCAATACTTCCTGACGCTTTCCGCCTATTTTCTGGTGTTCCTCATCGTTCGCAATCTGACATTGACCGCCAAACGCTGGCCGTGGATGGCAGCCTGGCCCCTGCTCGTGGTCGGGGCCTTCGAGGCAATCTTGGGTTTGTTTCAAGCCTACGGCGAGGGCTCGATGAGCGGAATGGCCACCGGCACCTATGCCAACCGCGACCATTACGCCGGGCTCCTCGAGATGATCCTGCCGTTCCCGCTGGTGTACGCGGTGGCTATCTTGCAACGCCAGGACAAACGCTTCGAATCACCGGCATCACCGGTCCTAAAAGCCTGTCCCTTGCTTGCCGCTGCCGCCTTTACCCTGGTCGCGATCATTCTCTCTCTGTCTCGAATGGGTTTCCTATCGGCGTTAGCAGCGCTGCTGGTGGCCGGCGCAACCATGCTTTCCCTGCGAGGCTGGCACGTCGACTATCAGGTTCCAGGCGCACGGTGGCGGCGATGGCTGCCGGCCGTGATGGTAGGTCTCGTCGTGATTGCCGGTTTTGTCTTTCTCCCGACCGATCCGTTGATCGCACGTTTCTCGGACTTGGCCAATACCGAACAGATCTCCGCCGACACTCGCGCCCAGATCTGGCACGACACCGGGAACGTAGTCAAAGCATACCCGCTTTTCGGCTGCGGGATGGGCGCGTACGAGTCCTGCTTTCTGCGCTATAAAACCGTAGCCCCAATGAACACCGTCGACTACGCCCATAACGACTACCTTCAGGTCCTCGCCGAACTCGGCGTCTTCGGATTCGCGGCCGGCCTGTTCTTCGTCGGCAGGCTGGTTCAGCGGACGGCACGTGGAACGTTCTACGCCCGCTCGGTCGACGAACGCTATCTCGCGATCGCCTGTCTCGCCGCTATGAGCGCGATTCTCCTCCATAGCCTGGTCGACTTCAACATGTATGTCCCAGCCAACGGTCTCGCCTTCGCCTGGATTGCCGGAATTGCCGGCGCCCAGCTCCGGGCGCCCGCTCCCCAACGAGCGGGAGAGAAAAAATCTCCGGCGGAACATTGAGCATCGGTCAATTTGTAAGCATCATATAAACCCCTCTGGGCAATCCGGCGAGCGAAGCGCATAGTGGATGCATGAAGCGGGAAGCAGCAGAGCGCCGCGAACTGTGGCGCCTGAGAATCAGCGAGCAGGAAGCAGC
>JBEKZL010000430.1:0-4305 GCA_049509915.1 Bryobacteraceae bacterium
CTGGCCGGCCGCGTTCCCGTCATCGGTTTCGTGGGCGCGCCCTTCACCATGGCCAGTTACATGATCGAAGGCGGCGCCTCCCGCAATTTCGTCCGCACCAAGCGCCTGATGTATAGCGACGAGACGCTCTGGCGCCGTTTGATGGGCAAGATCGTCGACGTACTGGCCCCCTTTGCCCACCTCCAGGTGGCCGCCGGGGCCCGCGCCATCCAGGTGTTCGATAGCTGGGTGGGGGCGCTCGGCTCGGACGATTACGTACGCTTTGCCGCCCCCTATTCCCGAGCCCTCATTGAACGCATCCGCTCCACGGGCGTGCCGGTCATCCATTTCGGCACCGGCGCCTCCGGCTTTTTCCGCGAGCTGCACGCCGCCGGAGGCGACGTCATGGGCGTCGACTGGCGCATGAATATCGACCAGGCCTGGGTGGACATTAGCTACCGCTCCGCCATTCAAGGCAACCTCGACCCAGTGGCGCTGTTCGCTCCCTTGCACGAGCTGCGCGCCAAGGTCCACGAACTGCTCAAGCGCACCGGTACCCGTCCCGGCCACATTTTCAATCTAGGCCACGGCATCCTGCCCGACACCCCTCCCGAACACGTCCGCGCCGTGGTGCAGATGGTGCGCGAGTTCAAACCGTAGGAGAGCGTTGGGGATGCCGCGAGTCAGAGCCGCGACCGTGAGGGAGCGGTTGCCGGAGTCGCTCCCATCGCTCCAGTCGGGCTCCCAGGTGGGACATACGATCGTTTTTCGTCGTCTGTCACCTCGCCGCCTGAGCGGCCCTGACAGACGACAGAAAACGATCGTCTGTACCGCATTGGCTCTCCCATGCGCGTAGCTATCATTGGCGGCGGCATCTCGGGGCTCTCCACCGCCTACTACCTGGCCCGTGGCGCCATCCCCTCCACCATCGTCGAATCACGGCCCCGCCTGGGCGGCGTCATCCAAACCGAGCGCGTCGACGGCTGCACCGTCGAAGCCGGCCCCGACAGCTTCCTCTCCGCCAAACCGGCCGCCCTTGATCTCATCCGGGAGCTGGACCTCGAGAGTGAAGTCATCGGCTCCAACGACCGCCTGCGCCGCACCTACATCCGCCGGCACGGCCGCCTGGTGCCTTTACCCGACGGCCTCATGATGATGGTGCCCACCCGCATCCTGCCGATGCTCGCCAGCCCGCTGGTTGGCGCCGGCACCAAGCTGCGCATGGGCCTGGAGTTGTTTCGCGCACCCAAGCTCCGGGCCGCCGACCAATCCGTGGCGGAGTTTATCGGCGAGCACTACGGCCGCGAAGCCGTCGATTATCTGGCCGAACCGCTACTGTCTGGCGTCTACGGCGGTGACCCCGCCGAGCTCAGCGTGCGGAGCGTCCTGGGCCGTTTCGTCGAACTTTCCGAGCGCTATGGCAGCCTGTCCCGCGGTATGCTGGCCGAACACTCGAAAGCTGCCCGCGCCCATGCCGTTCACGCCCCTCTTTTTCGCACCCTTAGAGGCGGTCTGCAGCAACTGACCGACGCGGTTGCCGTCGCCATCGCCGGCCACGCCACGGTTTGCCATGCGCGGGTGGAAACCGTGGTGCGCACCGCCGCCGGTTTTCGTTTGCTCATAGATGGCGATTGGCTCGATGCCGATCGCCTCGTCGTCGCTACCGAGGCCCATAGCGCCGCCCGGTATTTGGCGCCCGTCGATGGCCGCCTTGCCGAACTCCTCGGCGCCGTTCCGTACAGCTCATCCATGACCGTGGCCCTCGGTTTCGACGCCGCCGATTTCGCCGGCCCCCTTCCGGATGGATTTGGCTTCCTGGTTCCCCGCGTCGAGCGCCGCCGCCTGGTGGCCTGCACCTGGGTCGGCACCAAGTTCCCGCACCGGGCCCCGGAAACCAAGCTGGTGGCGCGCTGCTTCCTGGGCGGCTGGCAGGACCCGGCCATCCTTGACCAGAGCGATGAAGCCGTGCTCGCGATCGTCCGCGACGAACTGCGCGACATCGCCGGTGTCGCCGCCCAGCCCCGTTTTCATTGCATCTTCCGCTGGCCCCGTTCCATGGCTCAGTACACGGTTGGCCACGCCGCCCGCGTGGCCGAAATCGAAGCCCGCGCCGCCGCCATCCCCGGCCTCTACCTGGCCGGCAACGCCTATCAGGGCATCGGCATCCCCGATTGCATCAGAATGGGCAAAGCAGCGGCCGAAGCCATCCGTGGCGCCGGCTAGCGCCGCTGCGAGAGCCCGCCCTTCCCAGATATAAAGGGAGTTTGTCGCGTGTGAAGACGATGTTTGCGTGTATACTCTCTTACACCCGGGAACGCTCAAATCGATCTCCGTGCCGGTCCCAATTCCGCTCCATGTAGCCAAGCTCGCGCCGATTTGCCCGGCGCGCTCGCGCATCCCGCTCAGGCCGTAGTGGCCGGAGCGTCCCGCTCCCAGGATCTCCGCGGGGATGCCTCGGCCATCGTTGCAAATCCGCAGCCACAGCAGCCGGTCTCCATAGGTGATTTCGGCTTCGATCCCGCTGGCCTATGAGTGGTTGAAAGCATTGCGCAACGCTTCGCGGGCGATGCGGTACACGTCGTCCCGCAAAATGGGGTGCAGTTCGCGCACCGCGCCTTCCACTATTAAGCGGAACGTGGGAGAACCGTCGCCCGCCAATTCATCCGCGACACTTCTCGCCGCCTGCGCCAGGTCGTTGGTGGTAGTGGTCGAAGAACGCAAATCGTGTACCGACTCCGGGCCTTCGGTGATCGCCTGGTCTCCCCGCTCCATAGCCTTTTCCAGCGCCTCGTTGGTCTTGCCGGGGGAAGTGGCTCGATTCCCGCTTGCATGCGAAGCATCAACCCCTGAAAACTCTGCAGGAGCGTGTCGTGCAGCTCGCGCGCGATCCGCATACGCTCGCCGACGCGTTCCTCGAGGCGCACGTTGAATTCTCGCGCGAGCCGATAGAGGCGGAGGCGATAGAGGCCCCAGAACAAGCTCAGAAACGCGGCGGCGCAGGCGATTTTGAACCAAGTGGTCTGATAGTACGTTGGATCGATGGAGAAATCGAAGGATGCGCCGGCTTTATTCCACACCCCGCTGTTATTGCAGGCCGTCACGCGGAAGCGGTAGTCGCGTGGAGCAAGGTCGCTATAGAACGCTTGCCTGCGAGTGCCGGGGTCCTGCCAATCGCGATCCCGGCCTTCCAGTTTGTACCGGAAGCGGGTTGTCTCCGGCGCTGCGAGGCCGAGAGCGGTGTAGTCGATCTCCAGATCGCGGACCCGAGGAGGCAAACGCAGATTCGACGACCGGTTGTCAACCGAGTTGTCAAAGTAAGTCTTGTGGTCGGCGGTGATCTGTTCGATCTGCACCGGCGGGGGAAGGAGGGAAGGAAGATTCCGCGGATCGAGGACGCTCACGCCACTTCCTTCCAGGAACCAAAACTTCCCATCCGCGGCTTTGGAAACGCGCGGACTATAGCCGGCGATGGGGTCCGCCCGGAGTCCGGAAGTGTCGAATATGGCCGCCTGAACCTCCCGGTGCGGATCGGCAGCCCACGCGTCTAACTCCGACCGCGGAATGCGCACCACGCCGCAGGACGTGTATAGCCAGACCGAGCGGTCGTTATCCTCTCTCATCCAGAGAACGTAATCGCAGGGCAGTCCGTTCCGGCTGGTGAGCTTCGCGATGACCGTCTTTTATCCGGCTCAACCCGCCTTAAGTCGCTGCCCACAGCGTGCCGTCGCGATCGAGCAGAAGATCTTCTACAACGCCGTTACCCAACCCATTCGCGGCTGTGTACGATTCGCGTATTTGACCATCTTTGAAATGCGCCACTCCGCCATCGAACCAGAAGCCAAGCCAAGGCGCGCCTGGCTCGGGATCCGGAATTTGAACGGACGCAAACTCCTTACGCCCGAGCTGCGGCCACGCCGTCTGTTGGACCGACCCTCCCTTGAGCAGTTGAACCAGGGAATCGTCGTAGCTGAATGACATGTTGCCGTTGCTGTCTTCGGCGATGGAATGCCCCTGTCCCTTTAGGACTGAAGGCACGGGAACAAAGCGGCCGCCATCGAAATACGCAATTCCTCGATACGTCGCAACCCAGAGTCGACCGCGATCAGTAATTCCAGAGCAGAAGCGGCCTCCTCGCCGGGTGGTTCGATGCTTCGGTATTCGGGTTTGACGATTGCCACGACATAGTATAGCATATATACGCTACACTAACGAGTCAGGAGAAACTTCATGGGACAGAAACGGGTTCAGCAGATCGAACGCAGGATTGATGGGATCAAGAGAGCGCTACTGGAGATCGGGCCGATGCGCCCGGGCTCGTTGACCCGC
>JBEKZL010000431.1:0-4300 GCA_049509915.1 Bryobacteraceae bacterium
GACGCCTGTCAGTTCGAGCCACCACGCCCGCTCGCCGGTTGCGGTTGTGATGTCCCATCTGCCGTTGTAGTCCCGATCGGCTGAGAAGGCTGGCCACGTCAACAGAGAAAGAAAAACGAGGAGGGTACGCATAGGCTTCGATTGACTACGCTAGCCCTAAACATCACGGATGAAATTCTGCTCGAACCCGCAAAGAAGCGGCCCAGGCCATGGTTCAGTCGGTTCGGGCCGAGTTGGCCAGTCCCTTTCATTTCTTCGACGCCATCTATTGCATCAACCTCGACCGCCGGACGGATCGATGGGAGGACATGCAACGGCGATTCCGAAGGCTGGGAATCGAGCGCAAGGTCCGCCGTTTCTCCGCCGTCGAAACGCCTTGGAACCACCACATCGGTTGCGCGCTCTCGCATCGCCGGATCGTCGAGGAAGCCAGGCGACAGCAACTGAAGACAGTCCTGGTGTTCGAGGATGACGCCCGGTTCTCCCCCGATGCCGCCGAAGTCCTCGCCTGTAGTTTACGGGAACTGGAAGGCCGCCCCTGGCAGCTCTTATACCTGGGTGGATTCCGGTCCGAGACCTTCCGGACTATACCGGGGTGCCGGCACCTCGTCATTCCTGACTCGATCACCTGCACCCACGCCATCGCCTACCATCACACCGTTTACGATGCCATTCTGAACGCCGTGCCCGCCAACGCCACCGATGTCGCCTTGTGGGCTCGCACTCACCGGGCCATCGATCAGTTTTACACTTACAGCCTGCGGGCTTCGTCCTTCCTTACCTGGCCGATCGTATCGACGCAAACCAGCATCGGAAGAACGAGTGTTCGACGACTAAGTACCGTGACTTATAGGTGTTCTAATGCCCTTAACGATTCCCATCAGCGATGCGGGCCTACGCCTGGCCGCCCACCTGTACAACAGCAATATGAAACTGCATGGCGGCAAGCTGGAGGCCGTGCAAAACGGCGAAGGGCTCAAAGGTCTGCAGCGCAGAGCTCAGGTGTCGGATATCGAATGCGGTCAGAGTTCCACTATTGAACCGGATCCCTGGCAGACAGACACGTGCATCGGCGATTGGCACTACTATCGCAGAGTTTTCGACCAGCATAGGTATAAGACAGCCACTACGGTGGTGCACATTCTGGCCGACATCGTCAGTAAGAACGGCAACCTGCTGCTCAGCATTCCGGTGAGGAGCGATGGCACCTTGGATTCCGACGGGTTGACCGTCCTCCGAGGGATCACCACTGGATGAACATTAATCGGGAGAGTATCTTCGGGACCCGTCCCTGGAAGGTGTTCGGTGAGGGCCCGGCTTCGCAATTGGCGCCGCTCCGCGCGCAGGGCTTCAACGAGGGATCGGGGAAGCCCGTAACTGCCGACGATGTAAGGTCTACAACTTATGGCGGTGCCATCTACATGATCGAACTTGGCATACCCAACCAGGAATTGCACGTCAAATCGCTCGGTAAGGCCGTGGGGCAGCTTGACCGCCCCATCGATTCCATTGCCCTGCTGGGCTGCGGCGAAACGACTGCGTGGAAACAGAATGACGACGCGCTTTCTATCTCGGCGCCCCGATCCGCGCCATCGCCTGAGGCGCTGGTTTACAAAATCACTCTGAAAGTTAGCGGCCGGCGGCATCCGTGGCGATTCCTTCGAAACGGTACGAGCGTGGCCCCGTGGAATTCCTGACTGAGGAAGAGAGTGAGGCCCTTGTTGGCAGCGCCGAATCCTAATACATGGATCGGAAAGCGGGACAAGACCCTACTGCTCGTCGCCGTCCGGACCGGCCTCCGGAACAGCGAGATCGCAGCGCTTCGCCATCAGGACGTGGAACTCGGCGCGGGTGCGCATGTCGGCCAGCGATAGACGGACGAACTCGTCGAGCGCGTCCTGCGCATCATATCGGTTCCAGCCAAGCGGGGCCCAGAACGTTTCAAGAGCCGCTCCCGGCACCTGTCTGCCCTCGGACAAGACGGCGAAGTCGAGGTAGCGCTGGCGCAAAGGCTCCGCGAGGGCTTCCACGCTCACCTCGATTGCTCGCATGAGGCTGGGGTACGGGTAGTCGGCGAACGTCTGGCGGATCTGTCGAGGTCGGCAGTCCGAAGCTTATGGAGTACGTTTCCCCAGCGGTGGGGGTCCTTGCCCACCATAGCACCGATCATGGCTAAGGCGAGAGGTAGGTAGCCGCCTCGCGAACCACCGTCCGGGCTTCCGGTTCCAGCGCTTGCTCGTCGGTCAGCACATCCAGGCGGTGGGCCTCAGCGTCCAGCGCCTTTACCACGCCGAGGTTGCGCATCGTGAAAAGCACGCGGCAGCGCGCGTTCGCGGCCACGGCCCGGATGCACGGTTCTGTGTCAGCCTCGTTCCACACGTCATCCAGAACCAGCAGGCACTCCTTTCCGACTAATGCCTGGGAAAGACGCATTCGGGCAAGAGAGATGGATGTATACGCGGCCGGATTGTCGTGAAGGGAGATCGCGGCATGTTGCAGCAGTGAGAGCAGCTGAGGGTTCTGTCCGAGCTTGAGTCAACCACACGAGTCTATCGTGCAGTGTCACCACCTCCCACTTGGGTTGGCACGGCCAGAACGCGAAGGATGGTTTCCTGTGGGGCCGGACCATGATCGGACCTAACGGCAAGGACGCCAGCACGATCCAGTTCCAGGGGCTCAATGAAGGCGACGACCAGATCGCGGCCGGCTATCATAGCGCCGGTGCATTCGAAACATGGCGCGACGGGATTCGAGCCCTGCTTGCCCATCCGCGCGCGCTCGTCGTTCTTTATTCCACCTTCCTGCCGGCCCTTTTGCAAATCCTGGGGGTTTCGAATTTTGTCCTCGATGTCGGCGCGGGCACCAGCGTCGGCAAAACGACCCTCCTGCGCCTCGCCGCCAGCGTCTGGGGCTGTCCCGACGAGCAACAGGCCAACGCTGCCATCCACACCTGGGACGTCATGCCAGTGTTTGCCGAGCGCGTAAGCGCCGTCATCTCCGGTCTTCCGCTGATTCTCGATGAGACCAAGCGAGCCCGAAGCTCGCAGGACATCCAGAACATGATCTATATGCTCGTCAGCGGCCAGGGCCGGGGAAGAGGGAACGTGGACAGCCTCGCTGTTACCCGAGCCTGGAACACGGTCCTGTTGTCGAGCGGAGAGGCCCCGGCGACCAGTTACTCGCAAGCCGGCGGGACGCGTACCCGCTGCCTGGAACTCCGCGGCCTCCCCCTTCGGCGCGCAGGACGATACGACTGGACGATTCGCACGTGAGCTCAACGGAGTGCTCCCCGATAACTATGGCCACGCGGGTCCAGAGTTCATCAGGTACCTGTTGAAAGAGCGCCACCGGTGGGAGCCGATCCGCCAGCATTACCACAGTGAGATTCGGCGCTACAGCAACTTGGCCCCCGGTTGTCCCGAGGCCGACCGCCTGGCGCAGTCGTTTGCAAGCATCGCAGTGACCGTCGCGCTGGTGCACGAGGCGCTGAATCTGCCGTGGGACGCCTCGGTTGCCCTGACCGCACTCCACCAGGTCTGGCCTGAGATCATCCGCGAGGCTCGGGACGCCGCGGGGGCAGAGCGGGCGTTGCGCGACGTCATGGCGTGGGCGCGTTCGAACCAAGCGAGGTTCCACGAGAGAGGGTACTCGATGATGGGGTCGCCTTCGGGGGGCTGGTCCGGCCTCTGGGAGAACAAGCCCGATTGGGGCTCCATCGCATTCTACGAACCCGCTCTGCAGGACATTCTCCGTAAATTCGGCTTCGAGCCTGAAGCCATCCTGTTCGAATGGAAGATCAAAGGTTGGCTGGATACTCGGCCTGACCGGCCGAAAAGCTATCTCAAGCAGGTCTCCATTCCGAGTGGAGACAGGCCGTACCTGGTGGTCATCCGCCGGCAGCCGATCGACGCGGCCGAGGAGGGATCAGAATGATACCGTCTTCTGCTGCTTCCACCCTCTTCCAGTGCGCTTCCATTCTGCTTCCACACTCGAAGGAGGCTTTCGACCTTATATTTCTTAAACTTAGAGAATACTTTAATGTCTCAACTTCCATTTCTTCCATGAGGGGATTCTTTAGAAGGCAAAATATCGCAGCACACGAAGTGAAATATTTTTCTGGGCTAAGGGAATGGGCCTCGGCGGAAGTGGAAGCGGGAACCGCGACAATGAGGCTAAGTGCAATACTGTTCACTTAACAATCCTGATACGCTTGGATATGTCGATGCGATGGGTGCGCATCGGCTTGCGTGGGCGTAGAGGGTAGTTACTCGTCTTGCGCTTCACGCCGCGCGGGTTGATC
>JBEKZL010000432.1:0-4289 GCA_049509915.1 Bryobacteraceae bacterium
GATGCCGGTTGAAGTCCGCAACGGAGCGGCAGATATTGACGGCGTAGCCTTCCCGCTCCAGGATCAGACGCAGGGAGCGGCCGATATTCTCTTCGTCATCCACGATCAGAAGGCGCTTGGATACCATTGGTTGCGACTGGCAGCAGCACGCGGAAACCGGCGCCGCCCAGTTCTCCTTTCGTTACCACAATGTCCCCGCCCGACAGCAGCGCGCTTTTGCGCGCGATGGAAAGGCCCAGCCCCATGCCTTTTTTCTTGAAGGAAATGGTGGGTTGAAACAGCGAGGCGCGGGCATCGCGGCTCAAGCCAGGGCCGGAATCGTGTACTTCGATGGCGACGCGTCCGGTCTCGGCGGCGGTGACGCCGAGGATGCGGCCACCCTCGCCGGCGGCTTCGGCGGCATTTTCGAGCAGGTTGGTGAGAATGCCGCGCAGCAGGTCCTGATCGGCGACGACCGGTGGGGGGTGGTCGGCCAGGCGGGTGTCGTAGGCTACCTCGGGATGGGCGGACTTCAGAAACGCGATGCGTTCCTGAAGCAGGGAGTTGACATCCACGGGTTTGGGGCAGACAGGCGGCTCGGTGGCGAATTGGGAGAAGGCACGCACGCGGCGCTCCAGCGATTCCACTTCTTCGACCACGATCTGGGCGGCTTGTTCCAGAAAAGCGGGGTCGGCATCGGCGTGGCGCGCCACCATTTCTTCCACGGTGAGGCGGATGGGGGTGAGGGAGTTTTTGATCTCGTGGGCGGTTTTGCGGGCCAGCGCCTGCCAACTGGAGAGTTGGCGCAGGTAGACCAGGCGCTCGGTGCTTTCCTGCAGCCGGCCGGCCATGTGGTTGAAGGCGCGAATGGCGATGCCGGTTTCATCGTCGCCGGAAAGCGGGACGCGGGCGTTGAGATCGCCGGCCGCCAGTTGGCTCAAGCCGGCGGTCAACTGTTGAATGGGCTGGCTGATGCGATGGGCCAGGAAGATCATGAGGGTCAGCGAGCCCAGCCAGAAGACCGCGGCCAAAAGAAAGTAGACCAAGGCCAAGCCGCGGCGGAGATCGTGCTCGTGGGCCCATTCGACGGCGTCGCGGGCGTCGACGATTTGCTGGGCGACGCGGTCCAGGCCGACCGCGCCCAAGCTTTCGGAATAGACCCGGATGGCGCCGTTGCGGCGGGTGAGGTAGTCCAGGCGGTTGCCGCGGTCGCCGGCCAGAACGAAGCGTTCGGAGTCGGGGCTGGCGGCAAAGCTTTTCACCACGTCGGGCCAATTGGCCTGTTCGGAGAGCGGGTATTCGCGCGGTTTGGCGTGGCCGGACTCGGCGCGGAAGCGGAGGTCGTCGCAGGCATGGCGATAGAACTCCTTGCCGGTTTGCTGCAGGGATTGGGAGATTACATCCAGTTCGGAGGTGGACGAAAAATCCACGCTGCGGCGGAGCAGGGAGGTGGTGAGCCAGGCGGTGGCGGCCAGCGGCACCAGGGTAGCCGCCACAAAGATGAGAATCAGTTTGTTGCGAAGCCGGTTCACTCGTTCCGGATTCCTCGGGAAGGCGAGCGGTGAAGATCGGCCAGACGCAGGCGGGTCTCGAAACCCCATTGGGGTTGGCCGGGGCCGGGCCTTCGGCTGAAGAATTCAATCAGGCTGGTGAGGCTGATGCCGGTATCGCCGACAACGCTGGAAAGCTCTTTGGGATCGGCCGTGCGGAGGTCGAAGCGGAGCCAGAACGGCCTGTCTGGCGCCATGCCGAGGGCGCTGATGGAGATATTGTCCAGGCACCAGGACTCGGCGCGGGCGGCGGTGAGGCCGTTCATGGCTTCGGGGTTGGCGCCTGGAATGGTGACACGGAAATGCTCGTCGTCCCAGAGATCGCAGCTCACATAAAAGCGCTGGGCGCTCTGGCGGAAGACGGTAGCGTGATCGTCTTCGTACAGGGTGAGCTTGGAAAGGAAGACTACGGTATGGCCGTAGCGCAAGCGATCCAATTGTTTACCGGTGAGGAAGTGGAAGCCGGGGGTGGCGGGGCGGAGGGTATCGCCGTCGAAGACGGTAGCGAGGGAACTCGGTTGAGCGTCGGCCCGCAGGCGGAATAGAGGGGTAGCCAGGCTGGCCGCGAGCCAGCTTCTTCGGCTGATCCCAGTTTTCCGTGCGGGCGGGGACATCAATAATTCATGCCTAACATGAAGACCGGATCCATTCTGCCTTCTCTGACGGGAAAGGCCACCGCCAAGGAAAACAAACCCTCCCGGAGACCCGCTCCGAGGGAATTTCGGGCGATAGCACTGGCGCCGCTGTTCCAGACGGCACCCGTATCGTAAAACAATTCGAGGGCTCCGTACCGATATTCGACGGAATTATTTACCATGCGGTTTCCCCCGATCGGATTGATGTCGTACTTGTTCCAGCCGCGCAAGGACCCGCTATCCCCTAGTACGAAACGCTCAAACAAGGGTGCATTTCCGAGCAAAATGCCGCCGGTGAGCTCGTCGGCGACGGTGTGTTTGCCGTGGGTGAAACTGTAGCGCATGCGCCAGCGCTGGCGGGTGTAGGCAAAATCGCTGCCGAGTGAGCGCATGGCGGCGCGCAGGCTGTAATCGCCTTCCAGGTCCTGCAAGAAATCCGAACCCTCGAAGCCGCGCTGATAGCGGGCACCGGCGGCCACCGAGTTGGCGGCCAGGGAGTGCGCGGGGGGTTCGATTTCCTGCATTTGTTCGAAGCTGGTTCCCACGCTGAAGGAGAGCTGGTGGGAAGGAATGAATGTCAGCATGGGCTCGACGTTCTGGCGGGCGCGGTAGATCTGGTCCGCGGGCGCGACGGCCAAAGTCGCGTTGTTCCACTTTTCGTGATAGCTGCCCACCTCGAGGTCAAAGCGCAGACGATCGGTGCCCAGATGGGCGTCTTCGTAACGGCCTTCCACTCCAGTGTAGCGCTCGATCAGGACATCGCCATCGCTGACCAAACCGAGCGTGAATCCCTGCTGTTTGACGGTGGCGGTGCCTTCCACGGCTCCGCTCCAACCCTGTTCCCCCTGGTACAGGAATTTGGGTACGGAGACGTCGAAGCGGGTTGGATTGAGGCGGACATCGAAGACAACCTGGACGTATTCCGGAGTTCTGCCGCGGAGGATACGGTGATCCACGGTGCGGGCATGGAGCTCGCGACGGAGGCGATGGGCAAGGTTATCCAGGGCGACGGGATTGAATTTTTCACCGATCAAGGAAAGGATGTCCTGGCGTAGGCCGGAGCTGAGCTTTTGCAGGTTCTGGGAAGGGACGCGAGCGGTCCACGAGCCAGTCGAAACCTGGACATCCTCCACGGTATAACGGGTATTAATATTAGTTTCCGAGTCGGTCGTCCCCGCTGCCAGCAGGCTGGCACAGATGAGGCCGCCAAGCCACAGAGATTTCATGCGCGGGCAGGATGCACGCGAATTGCCAGTTATAAATGCTTATAAATAAAGGAAATACCTGCCTGTGCGATGTGACGTTGCTTCACAGGTGTAGAAATCCAGTGAGGCGCCGGCAGGCATCGAAGCGGGCCGAAAAAGCGGTTACAGTACCTTGGCCAACTCGGTTGCAAAAGCGCTGCGTGGCGTCTGTTCACGGTCCCTGCCGCCGCGCTTCCTGCGGTCGCGCTGCATGGGGCGGGGCGAGTTCACCGGTGCGGCGGCTGTCGGGGCGCCACGTGGTGCATCCTTACCCTTAGGTGGCTGCGCCGGATTGGCGCGCAGCAAGCGGTCTTCCAGAGGGGCGCGATCGAAGCGGCGGATGATGGCCTGCATCTCATCGGCGGTAGGCGCTTCGACGAAGGCGAAACCCTTGGATTCTTGCGTTTCATGATTGCGGATCACCTTGATGGCGTCGGCCACCAGATCTTCGGCGGCGAGCCATTGTTTGATGTCATCGGCGGTGACCCACGTAGGAAGGTTGCCAAGAAATACGGTGAAGCTCATTCAGTTGATATTTTGACTCCGTTGGTTGGAATGGCGGACTTCAAGGAAGGATTCCGTTCTGCCAGAACGATGGTATCAAACACCGGAAGCCGATTGCAAACAAAACCGGCGCCTGAGCTCCGCTTTTCGCGGCGCGGGCTGTCAAGCCTGCTGAACCGAGAGTCCTCTCGGCTTTTTTTCGCCGGAACTTTCGCGCGTCCGGTTCTCCGCCTGGCGGGTCTCGGGAGCAGACTATCGAACTCGGATGAGTGGCGGGATTCCGCGATGAGGGGCAAGAAGGGGGCATCTCACCGGGGGCCGGGCGGAATCCCGCCTTCGAACCTTGTTACCGGTTCAGCTTGAATGTAACGACGATC
>JBEKZL010000433.1:0-4283 GCA_049509915.1 Bryobacteraceae bacterium
TCGCCGGACCGCTTCGACGTTTATTACGGGATGGCCGATAGCCGGATCGGCGTGGCACGCCTTGACGTGCCGGATTTCGTCCCAACGGGAGGAGCCGCCGACCCGCCCGAAGCCAAGGTGTAGCGCTCAGGAGATGTCGTGGGACAACGAAAGGGACGAAGATGAAAATTAACTCGAAGGATTTCCGGGTGCCGCCTGACGAAGTGGTCAAGCTCAGAAAGTGCCCGACAACCGTCAAGCCCGTTTGCGAGTCGAAGAAGGAGTATCAGGAACTGATGTGTGAACACGTGAAGAAACTCCAGCCTTGTCACCAGATCCCTGGCGGCGAGCGAATCTCCTACGGTGATGGTCTGCGGCGCCGAGAAAATCACGGTGGACATCGAGAACGGACCCTCCCGCAAGCGTTGATCGGCCATGTGTGCCAGGTGCAAATATTGCCTAAAGGGCGGAACTAACAGCGCCAGGAAGAGGCAATCCGCGCCGGGTTCTTCAGCGCTTTGGGCAGCCGTGGCAGTGTCCACCAGCGCTTGGAGCGCTGCGAGGAGATATCCGTTTCCGTATCCATGCCCGGAGGGCCGCACGCCGCGGGCCAACCTATGCCGCAGTACAGGTTGGCGCTGCTATGGTGCGGTTTGGCACTCCCAGGCCGCCTGGAGACTAAATTGCGCCCATGTATTTCAGCTTCCGTGAGCAGGGCTACACTGCCCGAATATACCAGGAGTGGCTGCTAGAACAGGAACGCGCTGCGGCGACGAAGCTTAAGAACTCGCAAGGGCCAGCGGCTCTGCAGGCGCCGCACGGCTCTCTGGCCCCGGTGAGAGGAGCCGTTGTCTAAGATCCAAAACACCCGGGTTGCAGCAAGGCGTCAGGCGACGAAAGAGATCTCGTCTGCAATTCTCCTGCGCGCCCCAAAAAGCGGGAGGTTGCGTACCACTTGAGCGGCCTGCTTCGCGCACATAGCGGATAGAACGTGGTCAGAAACCGGTACTGCGTAGACGCCGGTGCACGTCCTTGGGGCGGCTGAGGATCCGGCCAAGCGCCTGTGCGCCCGTTACAGCGGCTTGGGCAGGGGCGGGGGAAGTTCGCGGGCTTCCACGGTGTGCGTGAAACCGCAAGCGCGGTGGGCGCCATCGCAGAAAGGCTTATTGGCGGACTGGCCACAGCGGCACAGGGAAATCGCGGTGCGTCCGGCGAGGCCGAAGATCCTGCCGCTGGGATCTTGAATCTCAAATTCGCCTTCGATGCGAATCGGACCGTTGTGAACGACGGTAACTTTGGTAGCCATAAGCAGAGAAGCGATCAGATCTTAATTGTAGCTGCGCGGACGCAGTGAGATTACGTACGATTTAATACGTTATTATACGTTATGGCCCAGGTGGACTTCACGATGGCCATCGAGGAACCTGATTGAACAACCGTTCTGTGCGTTTTATCACGCTGGTCGCCGCACATATCGGAACTTTTCGACTTGGAGCGGGTAATGTAGGCATAGCGGGGATGGGTCAAGTTAGTCGGGACACATGTTAATCCGAGTAACTGGTAAGCCGAAGGCCAACACTGAGGAGTCACAATAATGGAACGACGGATGTTTGTAGCACTTCCCGGGCTCGCCGCTCTCGCCGCCGGCCAGGCAATGGGTCAAACGGATACGCTGAGAACAGAAACCGAATCGCGATTGTCGAGGAAGGCGCTGGTCAAGCACAGCGGCTCTAAGGGTGCTTACCGGATCCCCAAGAACGCGGCTAAGCAAGCGCAGTATGTGGGGACACTGACCGCGTTGTTGTCGCTCACCTCCTCGCAACAGCAGCAGGTTGGGGCTGTTTACAGCAATGCCGCCACAACGCGCGCCTCGCTGACCACCAGTTTGAAAGCCGCGCGCAAGGCACTGCGCGACGCGGTGGAGAACAACGATAGCGGCGGGATCGGGCAGGCCGCTACAACCCTGGGCACCTTGACGGGCCAATATATCTCGAATGGCGCGATTGCCAACGCGGCGGTCTTTCAGCTTCTCACGCCGGACCAGCAGTCGACTCTCTCCAAGTTCCAATTCTGAGGCAAGGCAGGCTGCTGAATCGAGCGGCCGTGGGTCGGCCTGCGCGCAATTTCAATACCTATAGCGCGTCGACGGGGCAGTGTGCGCCAAGCCGCTTGTTACGCGATCGGCTAGTGGACACGTACTTCTTATGTCCATCAATATTCGTGCGGTTTTCCGCGTTGCGGGATTCTTAGTGGTTGTGCCGGCGGCCCTGGCGCAAACGGAGGCGATTCCGTTTCTTAACGATACAGTGGTCCAGCAGATCAATCTTACGGTAGGCGCGAGCGACTGGACATCTCTGCTTGCGAACTATGAGGCCGACACCTACTATCCTGCGACGTTCACCTGGAACGGCATCCTGGAAGAAGTGGGAATCCGCCAGCACGGCGACGCGAGCCGGAGTGGCGTAAAGCCTAACCTGGACATCAATTTCGCCCATTACTCCAAGAAACAAACGTTTCTGGGGCTGCCTTTCATCCTTTTGAAAGCGAATAACGAAGACGCCTCCAATCTGCACGAGTGGCTGTCGATGAAGTTATTCCGCATGATGGGCTTCCCGGCGCCGCGGGAGGCCCCCGCGCAGCTTTACGTCAACGGCCAGTATTTCGGCTTTTACATGATTGTGGAGCACGAAGACGCCACCTTCCTCGAGAGAAACTTGGGAGAGAGCGGAGGATACCTTTACGAATGGCAGTTCGCGAACAATTATGATTTCGAGAATCTCGGGACCGACCCGTCTTTGTACGCGCAGTATCTCAAGTTGAAGTCGAACCAGACGGCTGCCGATCTGCAGACGTTTTCGAACCTGGTGCAGGCGATCAACGAACCATCGAGCGCGACGTTCACGGACGCGGACTTCATCGCCGCGCTGTCCGAGTACATCGACCCGAAATCGTTTCTGACTTACGCGGCGACCGAGAACGTATTGGCCGAGGCGGACGCCCTGGTGGGCGGCATTGTCGGCATGAATAACTTCTATTTCTATCAATACCAGGGCAGCACGTTTTACCAGTTGATTCCCTGGGATAAGGATATGACGTTTTCGACCTGGAGCCGGGACATCATGACCGGCTTCACCCTGCCTCCGAACATCAATGTTTTGGCGCAGCGCCTGATAGGCATTCCGGAATACCTGAATTTTTACCTCGGCCAGGTTTTCAAGGCGGCCAACCTGCTGGGTGGTACCGGCGGCTGGGCGGATACGAAGGTCACATCCGAATATGCGGTGATCGACGGCGCGGCATCCAACGATCCGAACAAGCAGTGCTTTGCGGGAGGTGGATTATATTCGTGCGGCACGGCGGATTTCCAGAATGGCATCCAGTGGATGCAAACATTCCTGGCGGAACGCTCCGCCTTCGTTCTGTCGGAGCTACAGACCTACCAGTTTGGGCCGTTGGCCGGCGATCCGCAGATCTCTAGCACGGCGATGGCCGCGCCGAGCGACCCGCTGGGACCGGCGCCGGCGCTCACCCTACCGCAGGGGTGGGCCGCCCCCGGCGCCCTGGTGAACGTCCTGGGCGCGAACCTGGGACAGACCTCGCAGGCCTCGGGCGACCCGCTGCCGCGCTCGTTGGCGAATACCTATGTAGCGGTGGACGGCGTGAGGGCGCCGCTGGCGGCGACGGCAGCGGGGCAGATCGAGATCCAGATACCAGCGGATCTCCCACTGGGTAATGCAAACATCGTGGTTTCGGTGTGCGGCGAGATGAGCAATACGTTCGTTGCCAACCTGACGGCCACTGAATCGGCGATTTTGGGGGTTGCGCACCAATCGGATGGCTCGGCGGTCAGCGCCTCCGATCCGGCCGTTGCGAGCGAGACATTAGTCGTGTACATGGCCGGGCTGGGTGCGGTGACTACGGACTTGAGCTTTGGGGCGGCTGCACCGGCAAGTCCGGCAATCTCGACGGTGATTACACCGCTGGCGACGCTGGCAGGCAATCCGTTGACGGTCGGCTTTTCGGGGCTGGCGCCGGGATTTATCGGGCTATACCAGGTGACAGTGGCGCTGCCTGCCACGCTGCCGCCGGGCGGCGCCGCAAACTTGACCATGATCGCCACCGGCGCGGCAGCGGCGTCCACGCCTATTGCGCTCGCGACTCAATAGGGAATTACGTTACGACTCTGGATCGGGCGCGGTTGTTGCGGTAGGCAGGTCCGCGGGAGAACACATCCAGGTTGGCGGGACGGCTGCCGGCGCCTCCGGCCGTTACACGAAGCGCATAGATCCCGTCCGGCAGATCCG
>JBEKZL010000434.1:0-4221 GCA_049509915.1 Bryobacteraceae bacterium
ATGCGGCCGTCGGTTCGATAACCGAAATTCTGGTGTTCGAGCTTGTCGAGGCTCCGCGCCAGCATGGTCGCGCCCGCAACCAGCACGACTGACAGGGCGGCCTGCACCACCAGCAGCACCTTGCGGGTGAAGCCGGCTTGATCGGTGCTGCCGCGGCCGGAACCGCGCAACGCTTCCACCGGGTCGGTTCGGGTAGCAAACCAGGCGGGAGCGGCGCCGAAGAGAATCCCGGTAAGAAGAGACACGGCAAATGCAAATGCGAGCACCATGGGCGAAGGCATCACGCTGATCGGGAGAAAGTGCGCGCTCCGGAACGCCAGCGCCAGCAACAGATGCGCGGCCCCCGCCGCAATGATCAATCCGGCAATTCCACCGGCGATCGCCAACAGCGTGCTGTCCAAAAGTGCCTGGACGACGATTTGCCGCCGGCTGGCCCCGACCGCGATCCGCAGGGCGGTTTGCCTGCGGCGCGCAACCGCGCGAACCAAAAGCAGATTGGCCACATTGCTGCACGCAATCAACAGCACCATCACACAAACCGACATCAAAATCTGAAGACTGCGGCCGTACTCCTCCTTCATCACCGCCACTCCGGCCCCCGCGGGGACCACATTGATGACCTGTTTGGGCAGCATGCGGATCACATCCGGCATCCAGTTGGACGGATAGCCGCAATCGTACTGCATCCACCGCCGCAGGATTCCCGTCAACCGCGGCCCCATGCCCGCGGTGGAAGCGCCAGGATGCAGGCGGCCGATCACGCGCAGCCATGCGGCGACCGACTGACGCAATAGCGCTCCCTCGCCGGCGATCGAGGGCTCCTGTTGAACCGGCAGCCAGATATCCGGCGGGTCGCCGCGCAACGTTTCCCCAAAGAATCCCGGCGGTGTCACGCCGATCACGGTGAAGGGATGTCCGTCGACCGCGAAAGTGGAACCGATCACCGAAGGATCGGCTCCGTAATCGGCCTGCCAGATGTGGTGGCTGATCACCACTACGGGAGGAGCGGAGGGCTGGTCGTCGGCGGCCGTCAACACGCGCCCGCCAAGCGCCCTCACGCCAAGTGTCGAGAAATAATTGCCGGTCACGTACTCCGAGCGCAGCGGCCGCGCGGCGTGGGTCGTCCCTTCCCTCCGTACACTCAGGCGAGGCCCGCCCGCCTGAAAGGCAGCGACTTCCTCGAATTCCGGCGTGTTGGCTTTCAGGCGCTCGTAAAGGGGATACGAAAACATCCCCCACCGGTCTTGCGGCCCGCCCTCCACACAGCAATCGTCACCGTCGCCCACGCGATAAAGTAACGCGGGATCCGCAACCGGCAGGGAACGCAGCATGACCGCGTGGATCAACGTGCCGATCGCGGTGGTTCCGCCAATCCCCAAACCGAGCGTCAGCACGGCCGAGGTTGTAAATACCGGCGAAAGCCGGAATTGCCGCACGGTGTAGCGGAGATCTACCAGCAGGTTCTGCATTCGTCCGTCCTCGTTTCTACGAAGCCCGCGCCGTCGAAGTTCCGCGCGGCGCCCATTCATAAAAGAACTCCCGTTTCATCTCTTGGCTAAATACTGTCGCGGCGGGAAAAGGTTACGCGCCCGGTCTTGTCGATCACTCGGTGGAAGGGGTTTCGGATACCGCGGGGGAGAAACTGGACGAATGGTGCCGAAGGTGGGGGTCGAACCCACATGAGAAGTGAATCTCGACGGATTTTGAGTCCGTTGCGTCTGCCAGTTCCGCCACTTCGGCTCGGAAACCTCCACTATTGTAGCCGATTTGCTGGTGTGACAAAAATGCGAAGCTATGATGGTGTCGCGGGAACACCTGCCAGTCGGCGCGTGCCGGCATCCGCTGGGTAATTGTTATATGAACTTGCCGTGTGAGAGTCGGCAATGAGACTGGATTTGGGCCTGGCGGTATCGGTCGGCCTGGGACTGCTTTTCGCCGCGGCTCTGCTGTTGTCCGTGATGGCGGACGCACGCCTGCGCCGGTGGCCCGCGGCTGCCGCGACGATTCTTGAATCCGGCATCCGGCTGGGCACCGTAAGCGGCACCGGAGGGACAGTGCGGACAGCGGGCGGCCAGCCGCAATATGAGCTCACCGTGCGGTACTCGTATGAGATTCGGGGCTGGACCTACACGGGGAACCGGCTGTCGAACCACCCTCCCACTCAGAACCTGCGCAACTTTCCGGAACGGCCGGCGCTATGGCTGGCGGCCCTGCGCGACCAGTATGCACCGGGAATTCAGACGCAGGTGCGCTACGATCCGAAGCACCCGGAAGCGAGCTATTTGTTCTTTCGCGCCAACTCCGGGCTATGGATTCTGGCAGGCTGTAGCGCGGCCTGCTTCGCTATCGCTGCCGCGTTGTGGATGTTCGCCCCTCGCTGAGAGGGGGCGCCGTCCCAATGACCAACCGTCATGAAATAAGTCCTCGATCCCGACGTGGCGCGCGCGTCGAGCCGGCGTTCTTGTCTTCCGTAGCGCCGGCGATCTTTGTCGCCGGTGTCTCTGGAAAGCGGCTACCCCCTCATCCGTCTCATCCCGCTTGGTTGGTCCGGCCGGAGCGCGCGATCCAGTGGCGGAACATGGCGGTGAAACTGCGGGCCTCGGGGTCGTGCAGCAATTGCTCTACTGTGAAGCGCATCTTGCGGCTCCAGTTGGGATACTGCCAGGTGGTGCCGGGAAGATTTTGTTGCGCAGTCTCCTTGGTCAGGTCTTCCTGGTTGATTGCCAGCAGTTGGGAAGGCGTGAGGGCCAGGAAGCCGACCACGGCATTGTGGATCTCGCCCGTCATTTCGCCGTAGGCCGAAGCCTGCCCGGGCGAGCCAACGGGCATCAGGCCTTGGCTCAGCAGCACCTCGAGCATGCGCTGCTTGTCCACCTGGCGGGTGGCCATGGCGGTGCCGAAACCGGCATCGTCCAGCACTCCCGCGGCGCGGCGCGCCTCGATGTCGGTGCCCAGCCAGAAGCCGGCCAGGGTGGGGAGATCGTGAGTGGTGGAAGAGACCAGGGCCTGGCGAGGATATTCGTCGGGACGGCGCATCTCGCCCGACGGAGTGCGCTCGAAATAGAACAGGCGGTAGCTCAACACCCCATAGCGGGCCAGGGCTTCGCGGGTCGCCGGTTCCACCGTGCCCAGGTCCTCGCCCACCAGCACCACGCGGTTGCGCACGCTTTCGAGTGCTAGAATGCGCACGAAGTCTTCGCTCGTTTCACGCACGTAGGCGCCTTCGGTGGCGTGGGCCCCGTCCGGGATCCAGTAGAGACGGAACAGGCGCATGACGTGATCCATGCGCAGCGCACCGCCGTGGCGCGCGTTCTTGCGGATGGATTCGGCAAACAGCCGATAGCCGTTTTCCCAATGCCAGCGGGAGCTGGGCGGAGGAAAGCTCCAGTCCTGCCCCTCGGGAGCGAAATCGTCGGGCGGCGAACCGACCCGGCATCCGGCCACGAAGTACTTGCGGTGGGCCCAGAGGTCGGAGCCGAAGCGGTCGGTAGCCAGGGCCAGGTCGTGGTACAGCCCCAGGGCGAGTCCCCGGTCGCGGGCGCGCCGCTCCACGCGGGCAAGCTGCACGTCGATCTGCCACTGCAGATACTGGTAAAACATTACCAGGCGCCAATGTTTGCTGCGGAACGCGGCCGTCTGGCCCGAATCGGGATCCTGGTAGCCGGCCGGCCATTCGGTCCAAAGCCACAGGTCCGGCTGGCGCTGATGTAGACGCTCATCCAGCGCGCAGAAGGTGGCGAAACGCTCCAGCGAATCGCCTTCCCGCCGCCGGTAGGCGTCGAAATCGCGGGCCCTCGGCGAGCCGCGCCGCCGTTCGCGCAGAAACGCCACGAACAGCAGCTTCAGAAACCGCAGCTTCAGGGCTGCCACGCGCTCGTATTCCACGAACGGAGTGCCGCGCAACGCCTCGATCTCGGCGGCCACCGTGGGGCTTGATCGCAATTCCCGCGCCCGCCGGCAGCCGGCCCAATCTTCCACCGCCTCCACGTCCAGGTAAAGAAAGTTCCGGTAAAAAATCGAATTCGGCAGGTAAGGGCTGGTATTGAACGGGCGGCGGTTATGGATGGCATGCAGCGGGTTGAGTCCCACGAAGCTGGCCTGCAGGTCGCTTGCCGTCCAATCCACGATCTGTTCCAGGTCTTCGAAATCGCCGCAGCCCCAGTTGCGGCCGGAGCGCACGCCGAAAAGGCTGATGGTCAGCCCCGCCATTTTGCCGCCCCG
>JBEKZL010000435.1:0-4157 GCA_049509915.1 Bryobacteraceae bacterium
CACGCATCGAGCCGATGAAGAAAGTCGCCCGGACCTTACGTGCCCACCGCGAACTCATCCTCAACTATTTTCGTGCGCGCAAAGAGTTCTCCAGCGGCGTCATCGAGGGTCTGAACAACAAATTCGGCCTGAAGTGGGCGAGGCTCGAAGCGGAGTACGCCGATATCCGGCAGCGGGTCTACCGGGGAGACATCGATTCCCCGAAATCCGCGTACTCGGTCCGGTGGGCAGCGTTGTCCGACGGACTGCTCGCCGCGATCGAGGAGTGGCGGAACCTTTCGGTCGATTCGCGACCGGAAGCGTGGGTGTTCCCCTCGGAGAAGCTCGCGACGCCCATCATCAAAGACAACTGCTGGCGGCGGCACTTTGCGCCGCATCTCAAAACGGCGGGGCTCTCCTGGGTGAATTTCCAGGTCATGCGCCGGACCCATAGCTGCCTCCTGAAGGAGTTGGATGTCGATCCCCAGGTTCGGGCGGAGCAGATGGGCCATACCGTGGACGTCAACGAGAACGTGTATACGAGGACTTCACTGCAGAAGCGCCGTGACGCGGTGAACGCATTGGGCGCTCGGACCCATGTAATTGGAGCAGTTTTGGAGCAGGCCATTGAAGAATTTTTCCCAAGTTATTGATTTGATTGGAGCGGGAGACGGGGCTCGAACCCGCGACGTCCAGCTTGGGAAATTAACCCCTGTTTGTAAGACTTATGCGTCCAGGGCGTTGATTCTTGGCCACGTAACTCACTGATTCCTCGTGCCCGTCTTTCGCCGCCGCCCTTAATGGAGTAAATGGAGTAACGGCGGTTCCCGCGTTTTGAACTTCGTGACTGCGGAACTTCCGCAGTGCCTTCCGAAGCCATTTCCACTAATTACAGATCCTCCGGCGTCAGCCCGGTCTTTTTGGCAAGGACCTTCATCGCCGTGGGGCCAAGAGTGACCCTGTCGTGATAGGCGAACAATACATCCGGCCAGCCCGGACGCGCCAGAATCCGGTGTGATGTCCCGCTCTGGCGCTTGATGGTCCAGCCGATGCGGAGCAACGCGGCGAGCGCCTGCTTTGCCTTCGTAGACGGCCAGTTCTGAGATGGGTTCTTAGGCGGCAATGAAGGAGACGTTCATGGGGCCGGGAACGGCCTCGCCATGCTCCAGCCGATCAGCGATCAATCGCAACGCCAGCGCCTGCACGGCCGCCGTCGCCTGCTTCCGGGTACGTCCGTATGCCGTCACGCCCGGCAGCGCCGCGATGTCGGCCAACCAGCGGCCATCCTCTTCGCGGAAATATTCGATTGCCAGAGAGAAGCCGGTTGGGGACTTCGGCATAACTCCATCATGCCACCGATTTGCGGATCGCGGGAACGCGCAACGGCAAAGAATCACGCGGGATGACCTTTCGCAGTCCGAGCGCGCGTATGCGGCAGCGGTATCAGCAAGGAAGGAAGAGGCCGTAGCCCTGGTAGCGTCGGTCACCGACGATGAGCGGTCCTCTAATGGGTCTACTGAATTCGATGCGAGCGTGGGTAAGCACGGCAGATTCTCCCGGAGGCCGGTAACGCTCAGCGCGACCGGTGTTTGGAAGAAGCGGTGATCGTGTGAGCATGATCGCACACGTGTCCACTAATTCCTCGGACAGGCCGATGTGTTTCAAGCTGGAGCGGAGCAGCGCAGTCCATTCCGCGAGTTGACGAAGGCGTCGTTCATTGCTCGTCAGTTCCCGCCTCCCGTCTGCCGAGCACTTTGGGACCTTGAAGCCGCCGGCAAGGGCGACTGGAGTGACGGAGTGCCACACTCGGCCAGAGCACACGAGCTGTGACCACACCTTGTCCCTCTCGGGTCGGTGATCGAGCAGCCGGAGGTGATAATGTGTCGCGCCGACGTCGATGTCCTCTCCGTCCAACGACGCGCACAGCGCTTGATAAATATCGACTGCTTCGGAGTAGATCTCGGGGCGGGCATAACCGACAAGCGCAATGCGTCGAACACGCCCGTCGGCCTTGCCCTCAGAGTTGATCGACGGCAATGGTACGAATGCCAAGTGCGGCTGCTCTGTCCGCCGAGTTGGAACGGCATCGCGAACTGGACCAGTCTCAAATCGAATCAATTCTGGCGCGCGCCGGGCTGACGCCACGGACCGCGCCATGCGTGCGGGAGGGTCGGGCGGCTACTGGTTGAGGTCTTTTCTTGGCGGTGCCAGTGTCCTACCACTTGGTGCGGTCCGGGCGCACTGTCGCGCCACTGTGCGCCAAACGTGGCGTTCGTGGCGGTCCGGTGCTACGCGGGTCGGCCTGTGGCGCGAAGTTCGCAACCTTTGAGCCACGGGCACAGGGCATCGATACGTTCGATGGCTTGGCGGGCCGTTTCGATTCCCGATTGGCAGCTGGCAGCCGGGACCGCCGCCACATGCGCCGTCTTACGTGCGCGCAGATTCCAGGCGCGCGCGCGACCGCCACGGCGACCGATGCTCCGGCACTGGTCGATGGTCCGGTTGAACAGGATACTGCCGCGTTCGAGGTTCATGGCACCTCGATTCATTGATCAGGTGCCGCCCCGAATCAAGCGGAATTCGCAACTGGGTGGCCACTTCAAAAGTTTTGGAGTGGCATGTTTCATTTTGGGCCGGAACACTCGGAGGCAACATGATCGACACGAAAGAATCAACGCCGGTGATGACACTGACGCAGGCTGCCGCCTATCTGCGGGTCTCGAAGGCGCACCTTTCGAACGTGATCAACGGCAAAGTGCCGGGCGTGCCGCCGGTCCGCAGTTTCAGGATGGGCCGTCGTATCCTCATCAAACGCGAGTGGGTGGACGAATGAATGGAAGCCGCCCACCTTGGGGCCGTCCGGTGATGGTAATATCCGGGTCATGCCAAGAGTCAACGCCTTCGACACAGGAAAGAGGCAAGAAAATGCGTCGAAAGCGTTTCCAGAAAGGCAGCCTGCAAGCCCGCAAGCACGGGCGTCATCGTGTCTGGGTTGCCGCCTGGTGGGAGGACGGCAGCCGGCGATCCAAAGTACTGGGGCGCTGCTCGCAGATGTCCAAGGCGGAAGCGGAATCAGCTCTGTCCGCGATGCTCAGGGACATCAACAGCGGCGTGACCCGGATGGCGAAGCCGGTGTACACATTCGAGCAGTTCATCAACGGCGTGTACCTCCCGTTCTGCCGTCGCAGTTGGAAGGAATCGACCGCGGGCACCTCGGAGCAGATCGTCAAATCGCATCTTATCCCGGAGTTCGGGAACCAACTGCTCCATGCGATCCGGCGCGAGGAATTGCAGGACTTCCTCGACCGGAAGGCGCTGGATTTATCTTCCAGCCCGGTAGCCCATCTGCGGTGGTTCCTGAGTGGGGTTTTCAAGCTGGCAATGTCGGACGGGCTGATGCTCAACAATCCGGCGGCCGAGTTGAGAATTCCGAGAAAATGCCAGCTGGGCTGCGACATGCGCCCGCTTACGGAAGAGGAGGTGAATACGTATCTGGAGGTCTTCGATCTCCGGGAGAAGTTGATCGCGAGGCTCGCGATCTTCGAAGGTATGCGCCCGGGCGGAATCCTGGCGCTCCGGTGGAAATCGGTAGCCGACGAAGTGATCCGGGTGGTGGAGCGCCTCTACAAGCGGGTGTTCAACACGCCGAAGAACGGCAAGACCCGCGAGGGCGCGATGTCGGACGGCACGCGCGAGTTGTTGAAGGAGTGGGTCGGGCTGGCGCAGGACCCGTCGCCGGATGGGTTCGTGTTTCCCTCGGAGAAGATCGTCACGCCGGTGTCGCTGGACAATCTGTGGCGGCGGCACATGCAGCCGAAGCTGGTGGAAATCGGCTTGGGCTGGGCGACGTTCCAGGTGCTGAGAAAGACCAACGCCAGCCTGTCGAAGAAGGCGGGCGTCGATCCCAAGGTCGCCTCCGACCAGAGGGGCCACGGTATCGGCGTCAGCATGGATGTCTACACCAGTTCCGACATGGAACAGAAGCGAGCCGCGCTCAAGAAACTCGAAGCTGCCGTGCTTCGAAAACCGAAACCGCAGCAGCCGTCAGAATTGGCGAAGTCGGCTTAATGGAGTAAACGGAGTAATGAGGAATTGGTGGGCTATCCCAAATGGCGTGTAACTCTATGAAAACATGGAGCGGGAGACGGGACTCGAACCCGCGACGTCCAGCTTGGGAA
>JBEKZL010000436.1:0-4138 GCA_049509915.1 Bryobacteraceae bacterium
CGCCGAGCCGGCGCTCAGGTTGCGTCTCCGCAGAGCCCTACCCTCCGCTCGGGTGCAACCAGTATAACCGGCCCGAAACATCAACCTGCGGAAATGTTTACACAAAATCCTTGACACCGCCGAATGTCGTTCCGGCCCTGATAGCTTCCGCAGAACCGCAGAACCTGGGCGAAATTGTCTTGCCCGGCCAACGCGAGCTATCATACATACAACCGTAACGAGGATTGCATTAGGCGCGCTTCCACGACGACGCTGCCCCACCCCTATCCAAAAGAAAAGAACGATCCATTTCGGACAATCTCTTCCCAAAAGCGGACACGGAACGTGTTGGGGTGCCGAGTGCCTACAATGATTTACGGTTGGAACAAGGGATGCAGGCCTGAATCTCTCTATGCGTACCCTCATGAAGGACGTCTGGTTCGGATTGCGCATACTGCGCCGTAATCCCTGGTTTACGACCGTCGCCGTACTCACGCTCGGCGTGGGCATTGCGGTGAACACGACAGTGTTCAGTTGGATCAATTCCGTGCTGCTGCACCCCTTCCCAGGCGTCGGCGATCCGCAGGAACTCGCACTGATTGAGACGGTGACCCCCACAGGGGAGTATCTGGTCAACACCTCCGTTCTCGACTACCTCGATTACCGGGACAATCTGAAGCTGGTCTCCGGAGTGGCCCTCGGGCGATTCACGCCCTTGAGCTTCGGGGCCAAGGGAAGGACGGCGCGTGGATGGGCGGAGCTGGTCTCGTCAAACTACTTCGACTTGCTGAAAGTCAAGCCCGTGTTGGGCCGTGGGTTTCTGCCCGAAGAGGTACGCGCGGAAGGTGGCGCCCCAGTTGCGGTCATCAGCTATGGTATGTGGCAAACCCGCTTTGGCGGCAACTCGAACGTGCTAGGCAAAACGATCCAGTTGAACCGGCACGAGTTGACCATCATCGGTGTGGCGCCCCGGGAGTTCCACGGGTCGCTGGCCGGTGTGGTCTTCGACGTGTGGGCGCCGGCCACAATGGCCACCGCGATGGGCACCGGCAACGGAACCCTGCACTACCGCGGGACGCGCGACGAGACCTCCACGATCGTGCGGCTGAAGCCTGGCGTGACCCTGGAGCAGGCGCGCGCGGAAGTCAGCGCGCTGGGAAAAAGGCTTGCGGATCTCTATCCTGACACCAACCGTGGCATCGACCTCACGGTAACGCCGCTTTGGAAGGGGCATCTCGGCTCCCAGGGCATGCTGCTTAAACCGCTGCGGATCCTGATGGCGCTGTCTGTGCTCCTGTTGCTGATCGTGTGCGCGAACGTCGCCAACCTGCTGCTGGCCCGCGCGGTGTCCCGGCAGGGTGAATTCGGCCTGCGGATGGCGCTGGGCGCCCGGCGTTCCCGCCTCGCAAGTCAACTTCTGGTCGAGACGCTGCTGCTCACCGCCGGCGGCGCGGTGGCCGGGATCACGCTGGTTCTGTGGCTGGGGCGGTTGCTCTCGTTCCTGATTCCCATCGCCGACGTTCCGCTGGATTTCGGTGGTGGGCTAAACCTGCCGACCCTCGGCTTCGTGTTGCTTATTACCGTGGTTGCGGCTCTGCTATCCGGCACGGTGCCGGCCCTGCTTACCGCGCGCTCCGACCTGAATGAAAGCCTGAAGGAGAGCGGCCGCAGTAATAAAGGTGCGGGGCGCGGCTCGCACCGCCTACGCGGCCTGCTCGTGGTCGGAGAAGTGGCGCTGGTTATGGTGGCCCTGGTCGGTGCCGGGCTCTTCTACCGGAGCTTTGAGAACGCGTGCAGCATCGAGCCCGGTTTCGATCGGACGAATATTTCCGTGTCCCGGTTCTATCTGTCCTACGCGGGCTACTCCGCGCGGGAGCAGCGGGATTTCTGCCGGAACCTCCGCGAGCGGTTGGAGTCGAAGCCGGGCGTGCTGGGCGTAACTTACTCGGACGTCATCCCGATGTCTACAGCTTCCGGGACCGGCTCCATACCATGGCACCGACTCGATGTTGAGGGGTACGCTCCCGCACCTGATGAGCAGATGATGATCCATCGCGCCACGGTTCCGCCCGGCTACTTCAACCTGTTCGGCATTCGAATGCTCGGCGGCCGCGACTTCAGCGAACGGGACTCGGCCGAGGCACCCATGGTGATCATCGTCAACGAAACCTTCGCCAATCGTTTCTTCCCCGGCAGAAACCCAATCGGCCGCAAGATCAATTGCGAGGGAAACAAGGCCACGGTAGTCGGGCTGGTCAAAGACAGCAAATATCACACGCCGATCGAGGGCCCGACTCCCTTCTTCTATATTCCGTTCCGGCAATGGTTCGCACCGGGTTTAAACTTCTCGGTCTTCATCAAGACGGCCAGCGACCCGCTGCTGATGACCCCGGTGCTGCGACGGGAGGCATTGGCGATCAACCCGGACGCGATTTTCAGCACAAGGTTGTTGTCCGACGCCACAACCGGCTCGCTGTTCGCGCAGCGCGCAGCGGCCAGCCTGCTGGGAGTGGTTAGCGGCATTTCGCTGCTGCTGGCGGCGATCGGCTTGTATAGCGTCATGAGCTACGCCGTGAGCCAGCGCACGCACGAGGTGGGCATCCGGATGGCGCTGGGCGCGACGCCAGGCGCCGTGTTCGGTTTGGTTCTGAGGGAGGGGCTTCGCTTAACCGTCCCCGGGCTGGTTGCCGGAAGCCTCGTCGCTCTGGAGGCGGCTCGCGTCATCAGCGGAATGCTGGTGAATGTCAGCCCGTCCGATCCACTCGCGTTTGCGTCCGCGGCAGCCTTCCTCGGTCTGGTGGCCGCGCTGGCAAGCTACCTGCCGGCGCGGCGAGCCACACGCGTGGATCCGGTGGTCGCGCTGCGCAACGAGTAGAGGCCGGCGTCGTGGCTGTTCCCAGGCACCTCACCCGGCGACGCGGCCGGCGTAGGGTTGGAGGCATTTTCCCTTGAAATGCTCCTGGCCCCCAAAATCCTCCGTCGACCGGCTCCCGCTCCGCCGCATGTTAGCATGAAGTCTTCCAACTATCTTGATTAAAGCCGTCAAAGGAACCAGGGATTTGCTGCCTCCGGCCACCGCGGCGTGGAACCGCGTGGAAGCGGTAGCGCGCGCCGTCTTCCGGGCGTACAACTACCACGAAATCCGCACTCCGATTCTGGAGGAAACCCAGCTGTTCGCCCGTGGCGTGGGCGCCGATACCGACATCGTCACCAAGGAGATGTACACTTTCGTCGACCGCGACGATACCTCGCTCACCCTCCGTCCGGAGAACACCGCGTCGGTGATTCGCGCCTACATCGAGCACCGGCTCGACCAGCGTCCCGGCGTGCAGAAGCTGTACTACATCGGCCCCATGTTTCGCCGCGAACGTCCGCAGAAGGGGCGCTACCGGCAGTTCTTCCAGATCGGCGCCGAGGCGCTGGGTTCGGAATCGCCGGCCGTGGATGCGGAAGTGATCGAACTGGTGGTGGAGCTTCTTTCACGCGCCGGTTTGAGCGGGTTTCAACTGCTGATCAATTCCGTGGGCGATGCCAATTGCCGGCCGCAGTACGTAGAGCGGCTACGGCAGGAGCTGAAATCCGTCGCGCACACCATGTGCGGCGATTGCCAGCGCCGCGCCGATACGAATCCGCTGCGCGTGCTCGATTGCAAGGTGGAAGCCGACCAGCCTATCATCGACAAGCTGCCGCACATCGCCGATTGCCTGTGCGAGGCCTGCCGCGCGCATTTCGACGCGGTGAAGAATTATCTAATGGACCGGGGCATCGCCTACGAAGTTCGGCCGCGGCTGGTGCGCGGGCTGGACTACTACATGCGCACGACCTTTGAAGTGGTGCATGGCTCGTTGGGGGCGCAGAACTCGGTGCTGGGCGGCGGGCGCTACGACGGGCTGGCGGAGTCGCTGGGCTCGAAGGTCCATTCGCCTGGCATCGGCTTTTCGATCGGCGAAGACCGGCTGGTGATGTCGGTGGAGGATGCCGAAGTGGCCGAGCCGCTCGACCTGGTCATCGCCCCGCTGGGCGAATCGGCGCTGCGCCATGCGGCCGTGCTGGCGCGCGATTTGCGGCGCGGCGGAGCCTCGGTGGAACTGGCCGAGGGAAAACTGAAACGCGCCATGGAACTGGCCAACAAGCTGGGCGCGCGCTTCACCCTGATCCT
>JBEKZL010000437.1:0-4047 GCA_049509915.1 Bryobacteraceae bacterium
GAAAGAGGACACGCTGGTGACTATTTCCGGATGGCTGTACCTGGTTGGATTTGAATCCGACGACTGCGACTTTCACATCCAGATCAGCCCGCAGCCGCGGACTTCGACCGATAAACCAACCAGGGACGACAACTGCATCATCGTCGAAGTACCCTCCGGCCAGTACGCCACCAGCATCGCGGACAAGGTGGAAGGGGTGCGCCAGTGGGTAATCGATAATCTGCTGGGAAAAGTCGAGCCGAAGATCGGGAGCGTCCACGTAATGAGCCATCCTGTATTCGTGACCGTGACGGGCGCCCTGTTCTACGATGACGGCCACTCGTACCTTCCCGACGGAGGCACGGGGCGTGGGAAGGAAGGCATGGAGTCGAAAACCCTATGGGAACTCCACCCGGTGACATCACTGGCATTTGCGCCGCCGCCAAGCCAATGACCGGAAGTTCGGTAACGTACTCTGTTGCAGTCCTGGCAGCCGTTCCCTGGAGATGCTGCGCCGACATCGTTTTTCTGGGAATCCGCCCACCAAGAAATACCGGAAGGGCGCCGGGAAGCCGCCGTGAGCCGACAGTCGGCCTCATTGAACTGTAAGAAACCGCAGGATTTTCAAGTATTTCTCACCCATTTGAGGGTCCCACTCACCCCCCTAATTTGCCCATTCCGCCATCAAACTCGCCGTTCGATGCTTACCTATTTCTTCCAATCGCTTATGACCGCAAGATACCTAAAATTGGGGAATTTTACTACACCATGAGCACTCAGCCTGTCGAACCTAAGAGCCAACCAT
Organism: Bryobacteraceae bacterium; assembly: GCA_049509915.1. Classification (GTDB taxonomy): domain Bacteria; phylum Acidobacteriota; class Terriglobia; order Bryobacterales; family Bryobacteraceae; genus JBEKYD01. The sequence goes on from JBEKZL010000437.1 coordinate 785, forward strand.
CTGCCAATTTGGTCCAGATCGGTTCGGTCGAGGACATCATTCAGAGCCGTCTGGCGGAGGAGCGTGCCCGCCTGGAGCGGGAAGCGGGCGTCGCCAGGCGCGAGGCGCATCACTTCAAACGGCCCACCGAGCGGCCTTTCACCCGCGAACAGCGCGCTCGCACAACGCTGCTTTTCGGCGGCCTCACGTGGAAACACGAGAAGCTGGTGCATGGCGCATTGGAAGGGCTGGGCTACATTGCCGAAGCCGTTCCCACTCCCAACGTGCGCGCGTTCCAGGCCGGCAAGGAGTACGGCAATAACGGGCAGTGCAATCCTACCTACTTCACTGTCGGCAATCTGGTGCAGTATCTGCAGAATCTGGAAGAGCAGGGGCTCGGCAAGCAGGAAATCATCGACCGCTACGTGTTCTTCACGGCGGGTGCTTGCGGACCGTGCCGCTTCGGCATGTACGAGGCCGAGTACCGCCTCGCGCTCCGCAACGCCGGGTTCGACGGGTTCCGCGTATTGCTGTTCCAGCAGTCGGGCGGCTTGAGCCAGTCCGACGCCGAAGCCGGCCTGGAGATGAACCTGGATTTCTTCCTCGGGATTCTCAACGCTCTTAACTGCGGCGACGTGATGAACGAGGTGGCTTACGCCATCCGGCCGTATGAAGTCGAAGCCGGCAAATCCGACGCGGTGCTCGATGGCGCCATGGACTACCTCCACGAGGTCTTCCGCAAGAAACGCCCGTGGAAGCTGGATGAGAATTTCTCCAAGTTCCTGGGCGGCTTCTCGGACACGGCCGAATATCTGGGTAAGTTCGTCAAGCAGGTTAAGGGCGACGATTATGTCCCGGCGCTGAACCATTGCCGCGACCTGTTCAATGAGATCGACGTTGACCGGCTGCGCGTCAAACCGATCGTCAAGATCACCGGCGAATTCTGGGCCCAGACTACCGAAGGGGACGGTAACTTCAACATGTTCCGGTTCCTGGAGCGCGAGGGCGCGCAGGTCCTGGTAGAGCCCATCGGCACCTGGATCATGTACATGATTCACCAGGTCATCCAGAAGTACAAAGACCTGAAGGGGCTGGACGAAGGGGCGGTGCTGCCTCCCATCTGGAAGATCGGCACGCGCGCCAAGATCGAAATCGGCTTCCGCCAGAAAGTCGCCAAGCTCAAGCTCGCCGAAGCGGTCTTCAAGAGCGAGTATCACAAGATCGTCGGCGCCCTGGGAGGCGTGGCCCATCACCTGGCCGACCAGTATGAGCTGCAGCGCATCGGCCATCCCTTCTATAACTCGCGCACAGGGGGCGGCGAGGGGCACCTGGAAGTCGCCAAGAACATTTATTACTCGAACAAGGACCTGGCGCACATGGTGCTGTCGCTCAAGCCGTTCGGGTGCATGCCGTCGACACAGTCCGACGGCGCGCAGTCGGCCGTGGTGTCGCAATTCCGCGACATGATTTACCTGCCCGTCGAAACGTCGGGCGAAGGCGAGATCAACGCTCACAGCCGGGTGCAGATGGCGCTGGGCGAGGCCAAGAACAAAGCCAAGAAGGAATTCGCCGAGACGCTGGAGCGCACCGGCCTCACTCTGGACACCTGCAGGGCCTGGGTGGAAGCCCATCCGGAAACCAGGCGCCCCATGTACCAGGTTCCCCATACGAAGGGCGTGGTCGGTTCCGCGGCGAATTTTGTCATGCATATTGCCGAACGAATGAAGACCCAGGGAGCACGGGCAAACTGACATGGCCAAAAATTTTCTGATCGGCATGGACGTTGGTTCCACCACGGTCAAAGCCGTGGTGATCGACGCGGCCACCGACGAGATTCTCTGGCGCGATTACGAGCGTCACGACACCAAGCAGCCCGAAAAGGTTCTGGAATTCTGCCAGCGCTTCGAGCGGGAAGTGGAAGGATTCTCCGCCGAACGCACACGTATGTTCATCACCGGTTCGGGCGGCAACGGCCTGACTCGCTTTGTGGGCTCCAAGTTCGTGCAGGAAGTCAACGCCGTCTCCCTGGCCGTGGAGCGCCTTTACCCGGAATGCGGTTCGGTGATCGAGTTGGGTGGGCAGGACGCCAAGATCATCATCTTCAAGACGGACCCGGAAACCGGCCGCAAGAAGAAAATTCCGTCGATGAACGATAAGTGCGCCGGCGGCACGGGCGCGGTTATCGACAAGATCAACGCCAAGCTGCGCATTCCGGCCGAGCAGCTTTGCGAAATGGGCTACAAAGGCATGAAACTGCACCCCGTGGCCGGCAAGTGCGGCGTGTTCGCCGAAACCGACATCAACGGCCTGCAGAAAATGGGCGTGCCGCCGGACGAACTGATGGCGTCGCTGTTCGAAGCCATCGTCATGCAGAACCTTTCGGTCCTGACGCGGGGGAATACGCTGCAACCGGTGGTCCTGCTGCTGGGCGGTCCCAACTGCTACATCAAGGGCATGCGCGACTGCTGGAAGCATAACATCCCCAAGATCTGGGAGGAGCGCAACACGCCGCTGCCGGAGGGAATCGAGCCCGAGAGCCTGATCCGCACGCCGGATAATGCCCAGTATTTTGCCGCCATCGGGTCGGTGGAGTTCGGCAAGTCCGAAGACGATAGCGTCGGCCAATACACCGGATGGCAGAAGCTGGAATGGTACGTCAAAGTCGGCCGCGAGGAAGAGAAAGCTAAGCGCGGCGGCGGCGCAGGCTTAGCTAAGGACGACGAAGATCTGGCGGCCTTCAAGGCCAAATACCGGACCAAGAAGTTCAAGCCAACAACTTTCCAGGCCGGTGAAGTGGTGGAAGGGTTCGTGGGCATCGACGGTGGGTCGACATCCACCAAGGCCGTGCTGATCTCGAAGGATCACAAGCGCCGCATTCTGGCCAAGACCTACCAGCTTTCCAAAGGCAACCCGATCGAGGACACGGTGGAGGTGTTGCAGAAGCTCGACCGGCAGATCCGCGATCAGGGAGTGGAGTTGAAGATTCTGGGCGTAGGCACCACCGGCTACGCCAAAGACATCCTGAAGGACGTGATCGGCGCCGACGCCTCTCTGGTCGAAACCGTGGCGCACACCGAAGCCGGCTTGCATTTCTACGACAACGTGGATGTGATCTGCGACGTGGGCGGTCAGGACATCAAAATCATCATCCTGAAAAACGGCCGGGTCAAGGATTTCAAGCTCAATACGCAGTGCTCGGCCGGCAATGGCTATTTCCTGCAATCCACCGCGCAGGGCTTCAATGTGCCGGTCGAGCAGTACGCCGATACGGCTTTCGGCGCCAA
>JBEKZL010000438.1:0-4043 GCA_049509915.1 Bryobacteraceae bacterium
CCCGTCAGCACAACGTTCGCCTCGTGCCGCTCTGGTTCGGGACCTACAAGAACGGCCATCCGCACTACATGCCCGACTGGATGAAGCTCGACCCCGTCCGCTATCCCCACGCGCTCGACCGGAACGGCCAAGCCGTCGATTCGCCTTCCCCCTTCGCCGCCGCTTCGCTCGATGCCGACAAGCGCGCCTTCGCCGCCCTCCTCTCACACCTCAAGGAAGTCGATCCACAGCGCACTGTAATCATGGTCCAAGTCGAGAATGAAACCGGTAACTGGAACTGCGTCCGCGATTACTCCCCGGCCGCGCAGAAGTATTTTGAGGCCCCTGTCCCGCCCGAGATTCTCAAGGCCATGCACGTGGAAGCCGCTTTGTCTCCCAACTGGCAACACGCTTTTGGTCCCGATGCCGACGAGTACTTCAACGCATGGGCTGTGGCGCGCTATGTGGGCCAGGTCGCGGCCGTGGGGAAGGCGGTTTATCCGCTGCCCATGGTGGCCAACGCGGCCCTGCGCAACCCGTTGCATCCAGGTCCAGCCGGCCTGCCGGGCGCTCCCGGTTCCTACGAGAGCGGCGGTCCCACCGACAACGTGCTCGGCATCTGGAAAGCCGCAGCCCCAGCGATCGATATTCTCGGGCCCGACGATTACCAGAACAATCCCGCCGCATATTTGAAAGTTCTGGAGCTTTATCACCGCAGCGACAATCCCTTGTACCTGCCGGAGACCGGCTGTCCTGACTGCGCCCGCTTTTTCTTCACGGGACTTGGTCTGCAGAGCATAGGATTCTCCGCGGCCACAGATGTCACCAGGCCGTCCCTTGTGGGTGCACAGGCCGGGATTCAGGCCGCACAGGCAGGCAACTCGAGCGCGTGGGAAGAATTCAAGCCGGTGGATGAGTTTCTGACTTCCTGGGGAATGAACTTCCACTTGATCGGTCCCATGCAGCGCGAGATTGCCCGGCTCAATTTCGAAGGTAAGCTCCAGGCCGTGGCGGAAGAACAGGGCAAAGCGACGGAGATTCTGCCTTTCGGAAGCTGGAATGCCGAGATCACGTTTGGCCCACCCCGCCGTAGTCCCAACCCGCCCGCGGAGAATCCAAAGCCGGCTGGGCGCGTTCTAGTGGCGCAACTTGCCGACGACCAGTTCCTGTTGGCCGGATACTATTGCCGCGTCGACTTCCGTCCCGCCGGCACAGAGCAGCAAAGAAAGTCGCAGCGTGTCGTCCCGGGAACCGATGAAACCCCGTCCGCTCTGATCGACGGCAAATGGCAGCATCGGCAGTTCCTTCGCCTGGAGCAGGTAACCTGGGAGGACGGCGCCTTCAGGCACGTTCGCACCTGGGGCGGACGAGGAGGTGAGACGAACGGCCTCTACTTTAGCGAGGCGCCCGTCGTGTTGCGCGTCTCGCTCACCACCTATTAGAAGCGGCGCCTGCCTCCACTTCCATAGTTGGCCCGTCAGCAATGAAAAAATGAAAGTGAATTTCGCTGTAATCGCCGCGTGCGGCCACGCTCGGTGCTGCAACTCTTCACGCCCAGGTCGAGCAAACTGGATCCGGCGTCCGTCCTCTACCCCGCTTAGCCGCAAAGGACGGACGCTTCGCTCTGTTGGTAGACGATGCTCCGTATCTGGTGCTGGCGGCACAGGTCAGAAACTCGAGCGCCTGGCCGTCCGTGTTTCCAAGGCTGTGGCCCACTCTGGAATACCTCCAGGTCAATACTGTCGAAGTACCCGTCTACTGGAATCAGTTCGGGCCGCAGCCTGGACAGTTCGACTACACCTTGATCGATATGCTCTTATCCGAGGCGCGGAAGCATAACGTCCACCTTGTGCCGCTCTGGTTCGCCACCTGGGAGAATGGCAGCCAGCACTACATGCCCGACTGGATGAAGCTCGACCCCAGCCGCCACACGCACGCCATCGACCCGACCGGGCAGGCTGTAGACTCTCCATCGCCATTCGCGACCTCGGCGCTCGAGGAGGACAAAGCTGCGTTCGCCGCCTTCATGCGCCACCTCAAGGAAGCCGACCCGCAGCGCACTGTCATCATGGTGCAGGTGGAGAACGAACCCGGCAACCGGAACAGCGTTCGGGATTTTTCTCCGCCTGCGCAGAAAGCGTTTGAAAAGCCGGTCCTGCCGGAGGTGCTCAGCGCCATGCATGGGAAGACCGCTTCATCTCCCAACTGGCAGCAAGCTTTTGGTCCCGATGCAGACGAGTACTTCAACGCTTGGTCTGTGGCTCGCTACTTGGGCCAGGTCGCGGCCGCGGGGAAGGCCGTTTATCCGCTCCCGTTGTACGCCAACGCGGCCGTACGCGACCCGTTGCATCCAGGTCCTGCCGGACTGCCGGGCGCTCCCGGCGCGTATGAGAGCGGCGGCCCTACCGACAACGTGCTCGGCATCTGGAAGGCCGCCGCTCCGCCGATCGACATTCTGGCGCCAGACAATTATCAGACTGATCCGGCATCCTATCTAAAGGTGTTCGACCTCTATCACCGCGCGGACAATCCTCCCTTTGTGCCCGAAACCGGCCGCCCTTACAATGCCCGCTTCTTCTTCACGGCGCTCGGTCTCCAGGCCATCGGATTCTTACCCTCAGGAGGCAACACGGAAGGCGAATTCAAGCCGGATGAGATTTCGAAAGCGCGTGAGGAGTTTCTGACCCCCTGGGCAATGAACTACCGGCTGATCGGGCCCATGCAGAGGGAGATTGCGCGCCTCAATTTCGAGGGCAAGCTTCAGGCCGTGGCCGAAGAGCAGGGGAAAGTTACAGAGACCCTGAAGTTCGGCTCATGGGACGCGTTGGTGTCGTACGGAACGTCGGGCAGGGACCCGCGGTGGGAAATCCGAGCCCGATTGGCCGCGCCCTGGTTGCTCAATTGAATGACAACCAGTTCCTTGTCACCGGATTCTTTTGCCGCGTCGATTTCCGCCCCGCCGGCACCGAGCAGCAGCGCAAGTCCCAGCATATCGTGGAAGGAACCGGGCAGACGCCCTCGGCCCCGATCGACGGCAAATGGCAGCATCGGCAGTTCATAGGTGTCGAAGAGGGAACCTTCGAAAACGGCACGTTCAAATTCCAGCGCATCTGGAATTGCGACGAGACCGACTGGGGCCTCAAATTTGGTGAGGATCTCGTAGTGCTGCGCGTCACACTTGCCACCTACTAGCGCTCAAGCAGCGGGCATCCCGATGCGTCGTAACCGAGTGCCCAGGATTCGTAATTTGCGTGGCTGGCATTTACTTGCCCCGGCCCTTCGCCGGCCACAATGGCAAGGCCGGAAGAAGGCACGTACGTACACGAGCGGTTGGTGCCGGGCGCCGCTTGAACGGCGACGACATTATGTTGCATTACAACGCCCGACCAAGGCCGCAAGAGCGAGTCGGCAAAGGCTTTCGACAGTCCGCCGGCCCTCCCAAGGCGCTTTTATTGCATCAAAGGACGGTGCCTTGGTATAGACTGAATAAGAGCCTGGAGTCCGAAATCATCCCGGGTGCGGAGAACAAACATGGAGACCGATTCCTCACGCAGAAGGTTCCTTGTGGCCGGCCTCAGTCTGCCAATTGCCGCCGTGGCAAATACTCCGGCGGTCCAGGCACCCGCCGCACGTGTTTCCGGCGCAGCGTCGCCGGCGGCCGCCGGGCCCCGCTACCGGACGCTAGGCAAGACCGGGCTCAAGGTTTCGACGGTCGGTTATGGGTGCATGATTACCTCCGATTCGAGCGTTATTCACCGAGCCGTCGACCTGGGCATTACGTATTTCGATACCGCACGCGGGTACCAAAAGGGCAACAATGAGCGCATGGTCGGAGCCGCGCTGAAAGGGTCGCGCGACAAGATCGTCCTCTCGAGCAAGTCGGAGGCGAAGACCGCTCCCGACGCCATTGCGGAACTCGACACCAGCCTTAAGGAATTGGGCACGGACTACCTGGATATCTGGTACATGCACTCTCGGGATACCGTGGCCAATATTCCCGACGAGCTGGTGACGGTATGGGAGAACGCCAAACAACAGGGAAAGATCCGCCACATCGGCATCAG
>JBEKZL010000439.1:0-6563 GCA_049509915.1 Bryobacteraceae bacterium
GCCGAGGACGCGTCGTGAAATTCAGCGGTTGCTGTGCATCTGGACGGGATCGTGTTGCTACTGCGGCAGCCTTGTCAGGGCGCCTTAGTCGCATCCGATACTTAACGAAGTAATACTAGATGAGTGGCACGACGCCAGCTTTAACTCGTCCCGGGGACTGATCATCACTGCGAGGGTCGTTGAGCATGCACTGCAACAGAAACTCAGCTACGAATTTCACGATTTTCTTAACTCGTTTGCACCTCATCGCGGCTTCGCCGCTGCCCTAGCCAACGGCCGAGCGGGAGAAGACTCCTTCTCCGCACCTTCGCTGGCGTTCTCGTGATGGCTCGCGAACAGGCCCAAGAGGAGAGGACCGAGATAGCGTTCCTCCTGGGCTGTACCGCGTTGGAGTACCTGCTCGTGGGCGGCCACAGCGATATCGCGCGCACGCTAAGCAGAAGGCTAGGGGCACTGCAGTCCTTCTCCTGGAATATTCCATTTCAAGAAGCAGTTCGGGACATCCTGCAGCTTTACGGCGCCCGGTCCCAGTTCGCCCACGAGGCCAGGCCGATCAGGTCCGAGGACCTTGATAGGCTGATGGCCCTCTGCGGGTTGGCATATCTTGCGGCGCTCCAGGTGGTTGTGCATTTGTACACCGTCGAACCGGACAAGTGGATCGGGAATTGGCGCGTCAAGCTGGACTATGTGGCCTCGGCCCTGGATGCTGGCGTAACCGTTGACGGCGAGGCAGCCGCGCAAGCTGGTATCGCTTAGGGGATCCTAATCGAGAGCTGCCTCGCGGTGATCTTGATAGGCGCCGCCGCCCATGCCCTCAAATGTTCGTTGAAAGGGGCCAGGGTCCAACGGCATCGACGACGCTACGGAGGGCCGTTGGCCGGGTGAGGGCCGGGTAAAATTGGAGGCGCGATGACTGGCCTATTGTGGGAGGAGACCGTGCGCTGTAGCGCCTGGCGAGGGGCGAAGGATTTCCTCAATGGGATTGGGGATCGGTGCGTGTTTCGCGGCATGTCCGACGCGACATGGAATCTTGAGACGACCCTGCATCGAGTAGGGGGATACCGGCACGCCGAGAGCGAGGAGATACTCATTACATCGTTCTTAGAAGCGGTGCCAGCGGCCATTCATGACGGACCTCCGGATAATGATCGCGTCTCTTGGCTTGCGCTGGCGCGGCACTATGGCCTTCCGTCAAGGCTGCTGGATTGCACGAGGTCACCATTCGTCGCAGCGTATTTTGCGGCTACACCTCTGCAGGGTTCGGAGCGCGATTTTGCGATATGGGCGATCAACGAGGATGCGTTGCAGCGCTCCGCAGGGGAGCGCCTCGGCATTCTCGGTCAGTGCAGCGCGCCTCTTTCGCCTCTCGAACTTGGAACAAACCTCTTGTTTTTAGAGGCTTTCCGAAACCAGGTGCGGTTCGTGGCACTTGTCGATGCGAACCATAAGAGCGATAGGCAGAGGGCACAGCAAGGTCTTTTCCTGTGCCCAGGAGACCCGAGATGCCCGTTGTGGCGGAATCGCCACGGAGTTCCCCGCGAGCGCCGGACGCCGGGTTTTATGTACAAGGTCGTTCTCCCTTGTGGTGCGCGCAGCGAGGTCCTGGAGGATCTGACAGGGATGGACATTGACCGGAAGCATCTCCTTCCTAGCCTTCCTGACGCTGAGGCGCTCTGCAGCAGACTCAAAGAGCGGCTCGATCTCTCACAGAGGAACCTGGGGCAGTTCGAGTGGAGAATCGCGGTCAAGCCCATCCTCAAAAGGTACGGGCTTCTGGAAGCCGAACCGGCGGACCGCCAAAGGCTCGGACCCACCCCTAGGTCGGACCGTCGGGCGGCCTCAATGCCACCTCGGCCGAAGTAAGCCGGGGCCCTTGGACCCCCCGCAGCGGCGGGCTCTTAGCATCGTGGCGCCGGGCCGTCGTCCGTGCCTCGAGTGCCAAAAGGGCTGCCCAGGCGCGCGGCGGCACAAGCACGTGGCTACCAGGCTGGTTTACAATCGCAGCATGGACGACCTAACGATTACCGTGAGCCGCGATGAGTTTGACACGGTCATGGCGGCCCTGGACGTAACTGCCGCGCGGTACGAGGAATTGTCGAGAACCCGGCCTCACATGGTCGAAAGGGCTGCGAAGACGAGGGCGGTGTATAACAGACTTGATCGGTACCGCGGCGGGCCGGCCGGGACCGAAATGCCGCCTGCGGCATAGGCCCGCCTGGGTGCGTCGCCGCCCCACAGCTTCCTGGAAAAGCCTGGGGGCGGGACGTTTTCCGACGGCGCTAAGCGGTCGGTCCCGCAACACGCCCTTGCGAGATGTCTCAGCGGGAAACCCCAAAGCCATCGCCAATCGCCCTTCGGCCTGGATCTCGAAGGGCCGGACTATTCGCCGGCGAAGGCCCCTGTATAGCGGCGGGCGGCCAGCGGGCGGGTCAACCCGTGCTCCGCTTGCGTGGGTTCTTCCCGGCGAACTGAAGGTCGACCGGGTGGTCGACGGCGGTCCGTTCCAGAAGATCGTAGCGGCAGCGCGCCGTCGCTATCGCCTGCCCCGCGTTTCGCGTAGAGACGGGCCCCACTTGCGAAGACCGGAACTTGGTCAACGGTTCTGGCGGGATTCGCCCGCCCGCCGGCATGGGAATCGCCTGCCCCAGAGCCTAGGCGCCGCAACCAAAACCGTGGGCTGTCGTCGCGTTCGCGGGGAGCATGGCAGGTTGTGCGAGACGAGCGCCGGGACGAGTCCCGGCGTGGCAGACTGAGAGTCCGCTCCACGAAGATTGGTCGCGGCAGCAAAGGAATCTGACGGGCTGTAGCACAAGGGCTGCCCACGCATCCGTGCCTGCTGTTATGATTAAGACGTTTCTATCCGAATAGCGGAGGCCGCATGGCAACGACCGCAGCTCTGAACGCCCTGTCGCTGGACGAGCAATCTTTCGCCGACCGTATGATCGCTGCATACGCCGGAACGCCGGGAGCGCTGCTCTCCATTCTGGAGCGCATCCAGGAACACCATCCCCACAAGTATCTTCCGCCCGAGGTCTTGGAATACGTTGGCGACCGCATGGATATCCCGCTGGCGCAGATCTATGGGGTCGTCACCTTCTACGCCCTGTTCAACCTGGAACCGCAGGGGGAGCACACCATCTGCATCTGCCGCGGAACTGCGTGTCATACGCGGGGCTCGCGCAACCTGCTCCAGCGGCTGCGCCTGGAGCTTGGGCTTCCGGAAGAAAGCGAGGAGGGCGCCGATAAACTCTGCGTGACCACGCCGGACGGGCAGTACTCGCTCCGCACCGTGGCCTGCTTCGGCCAATGCGCCCTGGCGCCGGTGGTGGAGGTGGACCACGCCATTTTCGGACATGTGAATGAACAGGCGCTGCGCCGCGAGGTGGAGCACCTCGCCGGGAGGAAAGCGTGACCCGCATACAGGATATCGGCAGTTTCAGCACCGTGCGCGAAGCGGGCATGGCCAAGCTGGTTCCCAACCGCCCGCGGATAGGGGTCGGCATGGGCACGTGCGGCGCGGGCAACGGCGCCGAAGCCGTCTACCATGCGTTCGCGGAGGCCATCGGCCAGCAGGGCCGCGACGTCAAACTGGTCTCGGTGGGATGCTTCGGCTTCTGCGCCGAGGAGCCGCTGGTCAACGTGCGCATTCCGGGCAAGCCGCTCGTCGTTCTACGCCGGGTGCGGACCAGCGACGTCGGGCGCATCCTTGACGGCATCGCCTCGGGAACCATCCCAGACGACCTGGCTCTCTGCAAAATCGAAGAGTGGGACCATCTCACGGCCCACATTCAATACGGCGCGGGCTTTCCCAAGATTCCCTCGTGGCAGGAGGTCCCCTTCTTCAAGCCGCAAAAAAAGATCGTGCTGCGAAACTGCGGCCTGATCAGCCCGGACGACATGGAAGAGTACGTGGCGGTGGGCGGCTACCAGTCCTTATATAAGGTACTGATCGACGCCAACCCGGAGCTGGTGATCGAACAGATCAAAGCCGCCAAGCTGCGCGGCCGCGGCGGCGCTTTCTGCGCAAGGCCGTGGCCGAGCACAAGTACGCCATCTGCAATGCCGACGAAGGCGACCCCGGCGCCTACATGAACCGCAACGAGATCGAGAGCGATCCGCACTCGCTGCTGGAAGGCATGATTATCGGCGGATACGTGATGGGCGCCACCGAGGGCATCATCTACGTCCGCGCCGAGTATCCGCTCGCGGTGCACCGGCTCACCCGCGCCATCGACCAGGCCCACCAGTCTGGCCTACTGGGCGAGAACATTCTGGGGCGCGGCTTCCGCTTCGACATCCAACTGGTGGAAGGGGCCGGCGCCTTCGTTTGCGGCGAAGAGACGGCGCTGATTTCGTCGCTCGAAGGCTTCGCCGGAAGGCCCCGGCCGCGTCCGCCCTTCCCGGCCCAAAAAGGCCTTTGGGGAATGCCCACCAACATCAACAACGTCGAAACCTGGTACAACATCGCGCCTATCGTCACCAAGGGCCCGGCGTGGTTCAGCGAAACCGGCAGCACCAAGAGCGCCGGCACCAAGGTTTTTTCGCTGGTCGGCAAAGTGAACAATACCGGCCTGGTGGAGATGCCGCTGGGGACTACGCTCAAAACTTTCATCTACGACGTAGGCGAAGGCGGCACCGGCGGCAAGCCGGTAAAAGCCGTCCAGACCGGCGGCCCTTCGGGAGGCTGCATTCCGCAGGAAATGTTCGACACGCCGGTGGATTACGAAACCCTGGCGCAACTCGGGTCCATCATGGGTTCGGGCGGCATGGTGGTGATGGATGAAGACAACTGCATGGTGGACGTGGCGCGCTACTTCATCGAATTCACGCATTCGGAATCCTGCGGCAAGTGCATTCCCTGCCGGGTGGGGCTGGACCAGTCGCTGCGGGTGCTGAACGCCTTCACCCGCGGGCGCGCGAAGGAATCGGACCTGGACCGTCTGGATGAAATCGGGCGGATGGTGCGCGACACCTCGCTGTGCGGCCTGGGCCAGAGCGCGCCCAACCCGCTGCTGACGACGATGCGGCATTTCCGGCACGAATTCGAGGACCACATCCGCGCCAAGCGCTGCCGGGCCGGGGTGTGCGAAGAGCTGGCGCTTTCGCCCTGCGAAAACAGTTGCCCGCTGCACATGAACATTCCGCGTTTTCTCCAGCTCTATAAAGAGGGCCGGATCGACGACGCCTTCGAAGCCGTAGTACTGGACAATCCGCTGCCGGCCTCCACGGGCCGCGTCTGCCAGCATCCTTGCGACGACCGCTGCCGGCGGCGCGCCGTGGATAGCGCCGTCAACATGCGGGAAGTGCACCGCTTCATCGCCGACACGATTTTCGATTCCGATCGTTTCGACGAACTGGCGGAGCGCATCGCCTCCCGCAAGCTGCCGCCGACCGACCGCAAAATCGCCGTGGTGGGGGCGGGCCCGACCGGGCTCACCGCCGCCTTCTACCTGGCCTTGCTGGGACACCAGGTGACCATCTACGAATCCAATCCCGAGCCGGGCGGCATGCTGCGCTACGCCATTCCCGAGTATCGCCTCTCGAAGAACGTGATTCGCCGGGAAGTGGAACTGATCCGGCGTCTGGGCGTCGAAATCGTCACCGGCGTTGCGGTGGGAACCGACATTCAGTTGAACGATCTGGACAACCAATACAACGCGGTGTTCCTGGCTATCGGCACCTGGAAGGAGGCTTGGGTATACCTGGCGGGCACCGAATCGAAGGGCGTCTACCCGGCGCTTCTCTTCCTGGAATCGGTGGCCAAGGACCAGGCCATGCGGCTGGGGCCGAGAGTGGCGATTGTCGGCGGCGGAAACGCGGCCGTCGATTCCGCCCGTACGGCGCGCCGGATGGGGTCCGACGTCACCATCATTTACCGCCGCGAGCGCAAGGACATGCCGGCCATCCGGGAAGAAACCGACGCGGCCGAGGATGAGGGCGTCCGGTTCCGATTCCTGGCTACGCCGCACCGCATCGTGAGCGACGAGCAGGGCAATGTGAAAGCCATCGAAGTGGTGCGCACCACGCTGGGCGAGTTCGACGCATCCGGGCGGCGCCGGCCCGTGCCCACCGAGGAAATCCGCCGCATCGAGTGCGACACCGTCATCCTGGCCGTGGGCGAGGCGGTGGACCGCGATTTCGCCCGCGCCTCCGGTTTGCGCATTCGCGAGAACGGCACGGTCGAAGTGGACCGCTATACGCTGGAAACCAGCCGCAGCAAGTTCTACGCTGGCGGCGACCTGATCTCGGGGGCTTCCAACGTGTCCAATGCCATGGGCTACGGCAAGAAGGCCGCGCGCAACATCGACGCGCGGGTGATGGGACCGGGGCGATGGGAACGCATCGCTTCGCAATTGTCTTACGGCAACGAGATTCCAGAGGAACCCGTGCCGGGCGCCCGCCATTACGCCCATGAATTACCCGCGGCCGAGCGGGTGGAGAACTTCGCCGAAGCGGTCGTCGGGATCTCGGCCGAAGAGGCGCTGGAGGAAGCGGCGCGCTGCCTGCGCTGCGACATCCGCGATCACCACCACTAGGAGAACCGCCATGGCTGACAAAATTTC
>JBEKZL010000044.1:0-33225 GCA_049509915.1 Bryobacteraceae bacterium
CTGACGCCAGTGGAGTGCCGGCCGCGCAGCCGTCGCTAACGGTCGCCAGCTTGAAGTTGGAGGAAATGGTGAACGGGCTGAAATTGAGCGGCCCATTGCCCACGTCGGAGACCACCACGCTCTGCGGGCTGCTGGTCTGGTCTACGTTCAGCGAGCTGAAAGACAACAGCGAGCTGGTCACGGTCACCTTGCGAATGCGGTTGTTAGCGTAGTCCCCGATGTAGAGGTTGCCCGCGCCGTCCAGGGCCAAGCCAGACGGCGAGTAGAATTCCGCGCTGGTGGCCGGGCCGTTGTCCCCGTTTTCCCCGCCGTAGCTGAATGCGTCATAAATGCCCGCCACGGTGGTGATGATGCCGCCGGCGTTCACCTTGCGGATCACGCCGCTCCCGTCCGAGATGTAGAGGTTGCCCGCGCCGTCCACCGCCACTCCGTCAGGCCTCGCAAGTTCCGCGCTGGTGGCCAGGCTCCCGTCGCCGCTGTATCCGCTCGTGCCATTGCCCGCCACGGTGGTGATGATGCCGCCGGCCGCGTTCACCTTGCGGACGCGGCTGTTGAAAGTATCCGCTATGTAGAGGTCGCCTGCGCTGTCGAACGCCACGCCGTAGGGGAAATTGAGCACCGCGCTGGTGGCTTGGCAGCCGTCTCCAACCGAGTCGGTTTGTCCGGAGGCGCAGCCGTTGCCGCCTCCCGCTACGGTGGTGATGATGCCGAGGGCATTCACCTTGCGGATGCGGGAGTTGTCGGTGTCCGCGATGTAGAGGTTGCCCGCGCTGTCCACCGCCACGTCTTCGAATTGGTTGAGTTGGGCGCTGGTGGCCGGACCGCCGTCCCCGCTGTAGCCTTCGGTCCCGAGCGTGCCTGCCACGGTGGTGATGATGCCGGTGGCTGCGTTCACCTTGCGGACGAGGCTGTTGCCGCTGTCGGATATGTAGAGGTTGCCGGCGCCATCCACAGCCACGGCTAAGGGGTCGTAAAGCTCCGCACTGGTAGCCGGGCCGTTGTCCCCGCTGTAGCCCCCGGTTCCGTTGCCCGCCACGGTGGTGATCGTGCCGAGGGCATTCACCTTGCGGATGCGGGAGTTGAAAGTATCCGCGATGTAGAGGTTGCCCGCGCTGTCTACCGCCCCGCCCTGGGGCGCGCCCAGCTCCGTGCTGGTGGCCGCGCCGTTGTCCCCACTATAGCCGTAGTTGCCGTTGCCCGCCACGGTTGCGATGATGCCGGGCGTAAACGCCAGGGCGGAGCCGGTGCCGATGCCGGAGATCGGGGTGCTCGCAATCGCGTTGCCGAGGGCGTCGCTCAGGTTCACTGCTCCCAACCGCAATCCCGGCGCGCGCGGCGCGAAGCTGACCGTCACGGTGCAAGGGCCCGGGACAGTCAGGGCGCTCGTGCAGGTGGTGCTGGCCAGGGTGAAATCGAGGCCGGTCACGCCCTGGGTGACCACCTGTACCGGGCTGGCGCCAAGCGTAGTGCCGCTGGGGATGTAGTAATCGAGAGTGAAGGTGTCGCTGCAAGGCGCCGGCGTGTGCGCTCCAAAGCACACGTTCGCCGTCGGCGCCGGTTGCGCTAACTCATATGCTCCGATGTCGCAGCCCGAGCCTTGCGGGCGAGTGATGCCGCGCTGATCGGTAGGGACCGGGTTACCGACGGCATCGGTGCATTCGTTCACCGGGATGGCATTCACGGCGGAACTGGTTGAGAGCAGCGCGAAGGTCTGGGTTGGCCCGCCGTTATTCGCCAGTGCGCCCAGATAAGACGCGGCGCCAGTGACGTTGCTCTGGTCGCCTGTCTGGGTGAAGGAGGGGCAACTGGCGTCGTCCGACAGATTGTAGCCTGCCGATGTGATGGCCCCGTTGGCGAGGTAACAGTTTCCGCCACCGGTCTGGCCCGCCAGCAGCGTGCTCCGCAGCGTGAACGTGCCGAAGTTCTGAATGCCGCCACCTTGAGCGGCGGAATTGCCGGAGAATGTGGTGTTGCTCACCGTTGCCGTGCCAAAGTTTGCAATGCCGCCGCCGTTATTGCCTGCAGAGTTGCCGGAAAATGTGCTGTTGCTGACCGCCAATTGCCCGGCAGCGCCGTTGTAAATGCCGCCGCCGAAACCGGCAGTAGCCGAATTATTCGAAAACGTGCTATTGCTTACAATCAAAGTGCCGCCATTGAAGATGCCGCCGCCATTGTTGTCATAGATGGTGGTGGAGTTACCGGACAGGGTAGAGTTGCTCAACGTCAGCGCGCCATCGTTAAAGATGCCGCCGCCGGAACCGGCAACCGTGCCATTTTCAATCGTCACGCCGGATATGCTCGCCGTCGCACCGTCGTAAACCCAAAATACGATGGAGGCGTTGTTCCCGCTGACCGCCAGACTGCCCGCCCCCGGTCCGTTGATGGTCAAGTTCTGAGTAATTCGGAGATACCCCTGAGTGAGCGTAATCGTTCCGTTCACAGCGAAGACGATTGTGTCCCCGGCGGCCGCCGCAGCAATCACCGAGCGCAGCGTTCCCGCCGATCCGTCATCGGCCAGGCTGGTCACCGTATCGGTATTGGCCCGGCTGGGCAGGGCCGTGCCGAGAACGAGTAGGCTCGCCGCGAGCGCCTGCAACGCTCCGCGCCAGCCGGTTAAACGCACCATCGAAGTTTTCTGCATATCCCTCTCCTCTTCCGCCACTGCGCCAGCCCTTAGTGTCCCGTGCCCGATAGCGCCACCGTCTGCGTGCCCGACTGCGTATTGTCGGTGACCTTCAACGTTGCCGAGTACGATACTTTGGCGACTGGCTTAAACGTCACGCTGATGGTGCAACTGCCGCCGGGTGAGACCGAACTGCCGCAATTGGAGGCGGGCGTCAGCGTGAATTGCCCCGCGTTCGTGCCCATCACCGTCATGCCGTTCAGCAATAGCGCGGTGGCACCGACGTTTTTGAGCGTTATGGTTTTGGTCGCGCTGGTGTTGACCGTCTGGTCCCCAAAGCTCAGGCTGATCGGGTTGAAGCTGGCCTGAGGGTCGATCACCGTCGCGCTCAGCGTGACCTTTTGCGGATTGCCCGGCGCGTTGTCCGCAATGCTTAGGGTCGCGGTTTGCGGGGTGTAGAACGGACCGGCCACGAAGGTAATCGAAATTGTGCAGTGGCTTCCCGCCGCCAGCGACTTCGGGCACCCGTTGACCGCCACAAATTCGAACGAGTTTCCGCCCTGCACGATCGATAGCAGCGGATCGGTGATGGTAATCGCGGTGGTCCCGTTGTTGGTTAGCGTAATGTCCTTGGTGGTGAGGGTTGCCAGATAGACCGTGCCGAAGGCAATGGTGGACGGTGCCACACTGAGCGTGGAGACGAAGTTGGCTGTCACGCTCTCGGGCCCGGTCATGGTGATGGTGGTGGAGGCGCTCGCGGCGTTGGCCACGGCGCTGCCGGTCCAGCCTAAGAACACATAGCCCGCGTTCGGCACCGCCTTCAGGTTCACCACCGCATTGGCGTTTTGATTGCCAGTGGGAGGGGTGACCGTGCCGCCGCCGGCCGGGCTCACCGCCGTCGTCAGCATATATTGCGTCACGCCGGCGGCGATGCCGCTCAGGCTTACCGATTGCGGGGTGGTGAAAGCGTCGTCGGCGACGGTAATCGATCCCGTCAGCGGATTGCCGGGGGCCAGAGGAGCAAACTCCGCTCCCAGGTCGCAGTCGTAGCCGGACGCCAGCGGAGTGCCGGCCGCGCAGCCGTCGCTTACTGTCGCCAGTTTGAAGTTGGATGAAATGGTGAACGGGCTGAAATTGAGCGGCGCATTGCCTACGTCCGAGACGACCACGCTCTGCGGGCTGCTGGTCTGACCAACGTTCAGCGAACTGAACGATAACAGCGCGGAAGTCACAGTCACTTTGCGGATGGCGCCGTCGTCCATGTCTACGATATAGAGGTTGCCGGCGCTGTCCACTTTCACATCTTGGGGAGTGTTGAGATGCGCGCTGGTAGCCGGGCCGTTGTCGCCGGTGTAGCTGAATGAGCCAGGGGTGCCCGCCACGGTGGTAATGATGCCACCGGCGTTGACCTTCCGGATCGCGGAGTTGTAAGCGTCCGCAATGTAGAGGTTGCCGGCGCTGTCCACCGCGACACCGCCCGGACCCTGGAGTTGCGCGCTCGTGGCCGGACCGCCGTCACCGCTATAACCGGGTGTGCCGTTGCCCGCCACGGTGGTGATGATGCCGCTCGGGTTCACCCTGCGGATGACATTGTTGCTGAGCAACAGGCTGAGATGGTTGTTCGCGTCCGTGATGTAGAGGTTGCCCGCGCTGTCCGCCGCCACGTAAGTAGGTTGCAGGAGTTGCGCGCTGGTGGCCGGGCCGTTGTCACCGCTGTAACCGGCTGTGCCATTGCCCGCCACGGTGGAGATAATGGCTGCGGCGTTCACTTTGCGGATGACGTTGTCGCCTGTATCCGCGATGTAGAGGTTACCCGCGCTGTCCACCGCTATGCCGATGGGTTCGCTAAATGTGGCGTTGATGGCCGGGCAGCCATCGCCCAGCGAATCGGTTTGCGCAGGGCAACCGGAACCGCCGCCCGCCACGGTGGAGATGACGCCGCTGGCGTTCACCTTGCGGATGAGGTGGTTGTTCTCGATATAGAGGTTGCCCGCTCCGTCTACCGCTAATCCCTGGGGGTTGTCGAGCTCGACGCTGGTGGCTGGACAGCCGTCCTCCTGGGAATCGGTTTGTCCGGCGCAACCGCTGCCACCCCCCGCAACAGTGGAGATGATGCCGCCGGCGTTTACCTTGCGGACGGTGCCGGTTACATCATCCGCGATGTAAAGGTTGCCGGCGCTGTCCACCGCCCCGCCAACAGGAGAGCCGAGATGGGCCCCAGTGGCCGGGCCGCTGTAACTGATGGAACTGTTTGTCCCATTGCCCGCCACGGTGGCGATGATGCCGGGCGTGAACGCCAGCCCCGAGCCTGCGGCGGTGCCGGAGATCAGGTTGCTCGCAAATGGGCTGCCGGAAGAGTTAATCAGGTTCACCGCGCCCATCCGCACTCCCGGCGCGCGCGGAGCGAAACTGATCTGCACCGTGCAGTTGGCCGGGCCGCTCAGGGAACTGTCGCAGGTCGTGCTAGCCAAGGTAAAATCGAGGCCGGTCGTGCCCTGGGTCACCACCTGCACCGGGTTGGCGCCAAGCGTGGTACCGCTGGGGACGTAGTAGTCGAGTGTAAAGGTGTCGCTACAAGGCGCCGGCGTATGCGTCCCAAAACAAACGTTCGCTGTCACCGCCGGCTGCGCCAGTTCGTACGCTCCGATGTCGCAGCCCGAGCCCTGCGGGCGGGTGATGCCGCGCTGGTCGGTGGCGACCGGGTTTCCGAGCGCATCGGTGCATTCGTTCACCGGAATGGCATCGATGGCCGGGCTGCCCGCCAGCAGCGCCATCGTCTGGGTCGGGCCCCCATTGCCCGCCAATACGCCCAGATAAGACTTGGCGCCGGTAACGCCGCTCTGGTCGCCGTTCTGGCTGAGGCCGCAACTGCCATCGTCATCCAGGTTGTAGCCGTCGGAAGTTGTAATCCCGGAGCAGTTCACACCGCTTCCGGCATTGCCGGCCAGGAGCGTACCCTTCAGCGTCAGCGTGCTTTGAGACCTGCCGTTGTAGATTGCCGCTGTCGTTGTTGAGTTGGCCGTTGAGTAGTTGCCGGACAGAGTACTGTAGCTCACCGTCGCCGGACCGTTGTTCCAGATGCCGCTTCCAAAGTAGTTATTGGCTGTCAAGTAGTTGCCCGACAGGGTGCTGTTGCTCACCGTCAGGGTGCCGCCGCTGAAGATGCCGCCCCCAGAGCCAGCATTGGAAACATAGTTACCCGATAGGGTGCTGCTGCTCACGGTCAGCGTGCCGCCGTTGTAGATGCCGCCGCCGCCTTCTGTGCCCCAGTTCCCCGATAGTGTGCTATTGGTCACCGTCAGCGTGCCCTGGTTGTCGATGCCGCCGCCCTCGATAGCCGTGTTGCCCGACAGGGTGCTGTTGCTAACCGTTGCGGTATTCCCATAGGTGTTGTAGATGCCGCCGCCGCCGCTGCTCGTATTGCCCGATATGGTGCTATTTGTCACCGTCAGCAGGCCGCTGGCGTTGTCGATGCCCCCGCCCTGAAATCCGGAATTTCCCGAAACGATGCTATTCGTCACCGTCAGGGTGCCGCCATCGTTACCGATGCCGCCGACTAACTCGGTGGCCATGTTATTCGACACGGTACTATTGCTCACCGTCAACGTGCCAAAGTTAGAGATGCCGGCAGCGTAACCGTCGAGCTCCACGTTGCCCGATACGGTGCAGTTGCTCACTGTCAATGTGCCGAAGTTACTGATACCACCGGCATAGCTGACGGTGTTGCCATTTTCGATCGTCACGCCGGATATGCTCACCGTAACGCCAGTGTTCGTCGGCGTGCCGACCTGAATCACCGCGACCTGGTTGCCGCCGCTGATGGCCAGACTCGACGCCCCCGGTCCGCTGATGGTCAGGTTCTGGTTGATTTCAAGCGTTCCCAGACCGGAACTGAGTGTAATCGTACCGGTTACATTGAAGACGATCGTGTCTCCGGAGGCAGCGGCGGCAATCACAGAACGCAGCGTTCCCGCCGACCCGTCATCGTTCAGGCTGGTCACCGTGTCGGTATTGGCCCGGCTCGGCAGGGCCATGGCCAGGACGAGCAGGCTCGCCGCAAGCGTGTGCGTGGGTCTGCGCCATGCGCAGCCCGCCAGTGAAAGCGAACGGGGTAAACACGACATCGACGTTTTCCGCATATCCCTCTCCTCTTCCCTTCGGAGCCCATGTTTGGGCCGCGCCCGGGGGGTCCGATCACGCGTGCCCGAAACAGGCTATTGTGGCCCAGCCAGCCGATTTGAGCGGGCACCCAGGTCTAGCCCTTTATGACAGGAGGCGAGAAATCCGCTCGCCGGCGATCATAGAGGTGATAAATCAGAATCCGGCAATCGGGCATTCCCATCGGCCGAGTCGCCCAGTTGGGCACAGGCCGTGAACCACCGATCCGTCTGGGAGTTATTCTGAGGCTAGATGCAGATTCTCAATTCCATGATTGAGATCGGGTTCGTCCCGATCGTTCGTGTTGCCAGTGCGGACAGCGCGGTCCAGGCCATTGAGGCGATTCACTGCGGCGGCGTTCGCGCGGCCGAGATTACCATGACCGTACCCGGCGCCGTTCGGGTACTCGAAAAATTGACCGACCGGTTCGGCGACGAAATGATCCTTGGCGCCGGTACCGTGCTCGATCCCGAGACGGCTCGCGCTTGCATGCTGGCCGGCGCGCAGTTCTTCGTGACCCCCGCCTTGAACCTGGCCACCGTCGAGATCGTCAAGCGCTACTCCAAAGTCATCTTCCCCGGCGCGCTGACGCCCACCGAAGTGTTAACCGCATGGCAGGCGGGCGCCGACGCCGTCAAAATATTCCCGTGCAGCGCCGTAGGCGGGCCGAAGTACATCAAAGCTCTCAAAGGGCCGTTCCCGGAAATTCAGATGATCCCCACCGGAGGCGTGAACCTGTCTACCGTCGGCGATTTCCTCAAAGCCGGCGCCTGCGCCGTCGCGGTCGGTTCCGAACTGGTGGATTCGGCGACCGTCAGGCAGGGCCGCTTCGACATCATCGAAGACCGCGCCCGCCAATATCTGGCCGCTGTGGCGGCTGCGCGGCATCCAGCCTAGAACCCGCTCGGGGTGATCCAGAAACTCTCCTGCCACGTCTTTCCGGGCGGAATGTACTGGAGTTCCTTGTAGAGCCCCCGTTCGGCCAGGTTGAGCCCATCGGTGATCGCCGCCATGGGCTCGAAGCAGATGAAATCGCGGTGTGGTCCGGCCGGCGCCCAGACCACCACCGCGTGGTAATTGGGTCCGAGCGCCACCTCTACCCGCTCGGCCTTCCCCTGTACCCACATGGTGGCCCTTCCCGAGCCATCGCGGATCAGATCTCCGAACACGTGGTCCAGATCCAGCCCTTTCAGCACGCTGTGTTGCGGATCGGGGAGGAACTGCCCGATCGGCCGTGTCTCTCCGGTCGGAATCTTGTCGGGGGCCAGCACCCACTGGGTTCGCGCCCCAAGCCCGAACGTCCACTCGTCCCTGGGCGCGTCGTTCACCTGGTAGAACGGGTGGAATCCGATCGCCACCGGCATCGGGTCCAAGCTCAGATTGTTCAGTTTGGTCCGGACTTCCAGCGTCCCGTCCTTCAGCCGGTACGTCATCTCGATGGTGTGCGCGAACGGGAACTGCGCCATCCAGTCCGGGTGCCGGTAGAACTCCAGCCGGCTCGTCACCCATGCCGCATTTTCGTCCACCTTGGCTTCCACCACTTCCCACCCGCTGGCAGCCGTCAGAAAGCCGTGCGCCGGGTGATTGTCCGGCGTGCGCCGCACCGTCCCTAATTCCAGGTTGAAATTATACTTCTTCCCGTTGGCATAAAACGCCGTGGTGTCCAGCCGGTTGGCCCACGGCGCCAGGAACGGAATCCCCGTGAACCCTCTCGACTTCTTGTATTCTTCGGGCGATAAGTACGGGTTATACAGCGCCTTCTTTCCCCGCACCGTCATATCGAAGGCGCCGTTGCCGTGCGATGGCATTACCGAAACCACCGTCTGGCTCTTGCCATCCAGTAGCCGGATCACATCTCCATTTCGCTCCACCGAGAATTGCGCCAGGGCGGGCAAAACACCCACAAAGAACCACGCTGCGGTTTTCACTTTGTCTCCTGTATATGTCCGGGATTAGTAGTCCTCGGTCCGCTCGTTTACCCAAACGCCGTCCACGTTGAAGTGCGGCCACGGTCCGCCCGCGCCTCGTCCGACGAAGCTTTCGTCCCACTTGGTGCCCGGTTCGAAGTAGCCCGGCCTCCGCAGGTGTTCCTTCACCACCGCTTCGTTCAATTCCACCCCCAGACCCGGAGCGTCAGGAACCGTGATATACCCGCCGTTGATCAGCGGCTGCGGTAGGCCCGTGATCAATTGCTGCCACCAGGAGATGAAATCCACCGCGTGGCATTCCATGGCCACGAAATCGTCCAGCGTGGCGGCCGTATGCACGGCGGCGATAGTGGCCAATGGCGAGCCCGCCATGTGAATCGCCGTCTGTATCCGCTCCCGGTTGTAAGCGTAATCGGCAATGCGTTTCGTCTCGCGGCAGCCGCCGGAAGTACCGTGATCGAGGTGGATGATATCCACGGCGCGATTGTCGATCAGCTCCTGGAAGCCTTCCTCCAGCCCGAAACCATCCTCGCCGGTCAGCAGCTTGGTGCTGGTGTGGGCCTTGATTTCCTTGAAGTCCTTCCATCGCCAGAAACCGCCCGTATAAAAAAGGTCTTCCAGCCATGAGAGACGGTACTTCTCAAACGCTTTGGCGGCGCGAATGCCATCGGTGACGGTACCGCATCGGAGGCTGGCGGCATCCACCGCGAGCGGCTTGTCCCAGCCGATGGCGTCGCGCACCGCCCCGATCAGCTCGCCCCCGTACTCCAGCCCCTTGTCCGTCGGGATACCCTCGGTGTCCAGGTTGCCCGGCGTGCCGCCAATGAAGTTGGTGGTCACGTCCATCTTGAAGAACGTGAATCCCAGCTTCATGCGCGCGATCATTCGTTCGCCGTACTTCTTCGGATCTCGGGTTCCGGTGGTGTCGCAATACATGCGCACGCGGTCGCGTTTCTTATCGCCCAGTAGCCGCCAGGCCGGCACGCCGAAGACCTTGCCCGTGATGTCGTGGAGGGCGATATCGATGGCGCTGAAGCCGCCGCCCTGGCGTCCGGGCCCGGCGTAGGGACGGACGGATTGGAGGATGGCGGAGATGTCCAGCGGGCTTCTTCCCACCAGCAGCGGTTTCATGGCGAGGGCCAGGTTCTCGTTGCCGGCGTCGCGCACTTCTCCCAATCCGTAAACATCCTGGTTGGTGAAGACTTTGATGATTGGATAATCGAAATTGGCCGCGACCCGGAGCGCCCGGATGTCGGTAATCTTTAGGTCGCTCGGCGAGGAGAACTTGTTGATCGGCCCGTAGTGTACTGGCACCGCGCCGCGCCGCCCCTCACCCGATCCTGGTGCTCCCGGGCCGCCGGTAGGCACCCGGCCGGGAGTTGCCTGCTGCGCCGAGGCCGACATCGTATAAACCCCGCCCAAACCACTCGCGGCCGCGGCCTGGTACAGCATCGCGCGCCGGCTCAGATCCCTCATTCGACTCGCTTTCATAAATCGCACCATCCTTTAGTTTGCGTATGGAGCTGACCGTTTTGCCGCCATTGGTTTTGCCAGCGGCGGGCGGCCGGTCCGGCGGCCGCGGCAACAGTATCGGTGTCGGTGTTGTCTGGTGCAGCCGCCAAAACAAGAGACTGCGGCGCGAGAGTCCACGCGCCCAATCCGCAGTCGCCAATCCTGCCACCCACGATGCAGCCTCGCTTCCACGTTAGCACCCCGCCCGCCTGGCGCAGGACCTTCATTCCCTTTTAAGTTGCCGCTTTCGCAAAACTACGAGGCCGCGGCCCCAACGTTCCGCCCGGATGGCTCGGCTGGCGTGGCGCGGCATCATCCCGCGCGCCCGGTCGGACTGTAGCGGTGGAAATAAGCCGGAAACTGCGCTATGATCCTGGTAGCAGGGACCGGGCGCCTACCCGATCCCCGCTCGATGCTTATCGCCGGCCCTTACGGGTCCAAACGAACAGCGCCGTAAGCCGGCCTGCACTTTACCAGCAAGAGGATCATAAGCTGGATCCTCCTTTCCAGCTTCGTGTGGAAGGCCCGGACTCGATCCGGGCTTTCCCGTTTTGAAGCTTCAGTCGGCCTCTCACGGAAACCGGCACACTCCACCGTCCACTGGAAAGCTGTAAGGCAGGTAGCATTTCCGCCCCGGTTTTCTCACGCATTCTTGCACCCGCGCCGCGGGTTATTCTGGTGAAGATGCAAAAGCGATTTCTGGGAACGACCGATCTGGAATTGACGCCCATGGGCATTGGAGCCTGGGCTATGGGAGGCGGCGGGTGGGCCTTTGCGTGGGGTCCACAGGACGACGCCGAATCGATTGCCGCGATTCACCGTGCGTTGGATCTGGGTGTCAACTGGATCGACACCGCGGCGGTATATGGCCTGGGCCACTCCGAAGAGGTGGTCGCGCGCGCGCTTGCCGGCCGCGCCGTCCAGCCGTACGTTTTCACCAAGTGCGAGCGCGTCTGGAATGAAAAACGCGAGATTTCCGGTTGCCTGAAGGCCGATTCGATTCGCCGCGAGTGCGAAGCCAGCCTGCGCCGGCTCAAGCGGGACGTCATCGACCTCTACCAGGTACATTGGCCCGAACCGGAGCCCGACATCGAGGAGGCCTGGACTACCCTGGCCAAATTGCGGCAGGAGGGCAAGGTGCGCTGGATTGGCGTTTCCAATTTCAACGTGCCGCAGATCGAGCGATGCCGCGCCATCGCACCGGTCGCTTCCCTGCAGCCGCCCTACTCGGCCGTATCGCCGGAGGTGGCTGCGGAGATTTTGCCCTACTGCCTGGCCAACCGGATCGGCGTCATCGCCTACGCACCCATGAAATCCGGCCTGCTCACCGGCAAGATGACCAAGGAACGGGTAGCGGCGCTTCCCGCCGACGATTTCCGCCGCCGCGCCCTGGCCTTCCAGGAGCCCCACCTGACCCGCAACCTGAAACTGGCCGACCTGCTGAAACGGATCGGCGAGGGCCACGGACGCTCGGCCGGCGAAGTGGCGATTGCCTGGGTGCTCGCGAACCCCGCCGTGACCGCGGCCATCGTGGGCATGCGCTCCGCCGCCCAGGTAGATGGCGTGATCGGCGCCATGGAGTTTCGCCTCACCGATGCCGAGATGGCCGAAATCGAAGATTTCCGGACGAAGTGACGAGCCTTTACAACGGCTCCGCCGGCGGCCACGATCCGGAATTGGGAAGCAGATCCGACGGCGCGAGCGACTCCACTGGACCGTGCTCGCTGAATACCAGGGCGGTGAAGCGGAACAGATCGGCGCCGGCATCCCGCCAGGCTTGCCCCGAGAGGCCGGCTTTATAGCAAACCTGCTCCAGGAAAGTGGCCCGGTCCCATTTTGCCTCGATGGCGACCTGGGGCAGCAAGAGACCCTCGCGGTCGCTGGTGTGGATGAGCAGACCGTGCTGGCCGACGCGGATCTCCTGGGTCTCCATTACGCGGCGAAGCGGGGACAGGACGGAGATCTCGTACTGCAAGTTCCCCAGCTCGTTCACTGTGACCGGTCGAAAACGCGTGTCCCGGAGAGCCGCCAGCCTGGCCACGTCGCGTACGGCGAGGTACAGGGGTTTGACGGGCGCCACGTAGCCGATGCAACCGCGAAGCTGTCCGTTTTCGGTTAAAGTGACGAACGCCCCGCGCTCCTGCGCCAGCGCCTCGAGGCCGGTGGAGCATTGGTAGGTCTTGCCCTCGCGGACCGCGGTTTCGACCGACTTGCGCGCGATTTTCAGCAGCGCGTCCTTCTCCGTCATGCTAAGGGAAAACGCCGGCTCACGGCTCTTGGCGGCGCCGGAGCCTTTGACCAGGGCAACCGCCCCATAGCCGACCACGCGGCTGCGGTCGCCGGTGACGTCGCCGGTATTGGCGTAGTGGAGCAGCCTGGCCTCGGTGGCGCCCAGCCGCTCGGCGGCGATCATCGTGGCAACCACCGGGCCCCCGCCGCACGCTTCCCAAACCCGCACATCGAGATTGCGCGCCAGGTCGAAGTAATCGTACTCTTCGATGGCTCGCAGCGTCTTATGGTCGAGTCTCGACGCTTCGTCGTAGGTGTGATAGTGGGAGAGATCGGAGCTGGCCACGATCAGGGTGTTGGTTCCCGCAGCCAGCTTGGCCAGCGCCACGCCCAGGGCGCGGCAGGCGTCGTAGCTTTGATCTCCCATGATGACCGGCACCAGCGCGAACTGCCCCAGCACCCGCTGCAGAAAAGGCAGTTGGACTTCTATCGAGTGTTCCGGGTGGTCGGCGGTCGGTTTGTGGCCCAGGGGCGAAAGCCGGATCGAGGGGCTTGCCTTGGCGAGCTTGCGGGCGAAGTCCTGGTCCACCGGAACCTGGCCGAGCGGGGTCTGGTAGGCGTCGCCGTCATACACCGACGAGAAACCAATGGCTTCGTAATGCGAGGGTGCGACTATCACCACGCGATCGAATTTCCGGCCCTTCAACAACGCGTAGGAGTACGCCGCCACCGGGCCGGAATAAATATAGCCCGCGTGCGGCGCCACCAGCGCCACCACATTGTCCAGTGGCGGCGGCGCGGCTTTCGCAAGGAAGCCGTCGATCATCTTGCCCAATTCGTCTGGGCCGGCGGGATAGAACGACCCCGCCACCGCCGTTTGCCTGGTCTTAGGCGTTTGTCCGCCGCCCCTGGAAACTCCTTCCACCAGAAGGAAACCCGCCAACACGCACAACGCGAAGATATCGAAAGAGACAGTTCTCATGTACGGCCCCAAATGCCTGGGATGGCATGCTGACAGAACCTGCACTTGCCCCCGTCGAGCGCGAGCGCCCGGATGGTGAAGCCGGCGCGCTCCACCACGACGCGGCGGCATTTCGGGCACCAGGTATTCTCGGCCGGGTGACCGGGAGCGACGTTACCGATATATACATAATCGAGACCCTCGGCATCGCAGATGGCCTTGGCGCGTTCCAGCGTCGGCAAGGGCGTGGGCGGAAGGTCTTTTAACAGGTAGTCGGGATGGAAGCGTGAAAAGTGCAACGGGACGTCGCGGCCAAGCTCGTTCTTGATCCAACGGGCCAGCCCGCGGAACTCCTCGTCGGAATCGTTCAAAGTGGGCACCACCAGGTAGACCACTTCGGTCCAGGTGCCCAGCTTGCGGATCGTCGCCAGGGCGTTCAGCACCGGTTTGAGCTCCCCGTTCACGACCTCTTTGTAGTATTTCTCGGAGAAGGCTTTGAGGTCGATCTTGATGGCGTCCACCCTGCTGCACAACTGCTTGAGCGGCTCTTGCTGGATGTGGCCGCCGCTGATGACCACGCTTTTCAAACCAGCGGCGCGGCCGGCCGCCGCCGCATCCAGAACGTATTCGCAAAAGACCACCGGTTCGCTGTAGGTAAAGGCAATGGAGAGGCACTGATACTGGCGGGTCAAGGCGGCCAGTTCCTTGGGCGGAAGGAAGTTGCTCGCGACCTGCTCGGGACGAACCTGGGAGATGTCCCAGTTCTGGCAAAATTTGCAATTGACGTTGCAGCCCGCCGTGGCCACCGAAAATGCCATCGTGCCCGGCAGGAAATGGAACAGGGGCTTCTTTTCGATCGGATCGGGGTGGGCGGCGCAGACGCGCGCATACACCAGCGAGTAGTACGTGCCGCCGCGGTTTTCGCGCACGCCGCAATAGCCGCGTTCCCGATCGTCGATCACGCACTCGCGGGGGCACAATTTGCACTTGGTCTTCTTGTAAGGCAGCTTCTCGTAGAATCGCGCCTCGACGGTGAAGCGGGCGTCGCTCGAGGCTGCGCGCGCCGCCACACATGGCAGCGCAACCGCCTGAAGAAAGCCCCTGCGATCCATCGCGTCACACCTCCACGACGTCGATCCGGTTCGGATCGTTCGTCCCAAGCCTATGGTGGGCATCCGCCGCGGTCGCGATGTAGAGCGGCTCGCGGCGCAACTCGCGCAGGGGTTTCATCCCCTTTTCCGCCCGCTTGCGCTCCAGGATTTGCCAGCCGGTGTAGTCCAGCGCCACCGGGTCGCGCCCCACCATCAGGCCGTTATAGGGCCACGACCATTGCGGCATATAGGAAGGTCCGCCTTCATATTGGGCTATCAGGGCGTCGCAAATTGTCAGCCGCACTTTTTGCCGGATGGGCGGAAACATATTTACGTCGGCCACGTAGGGGTCGCCGGCGTTTACGTGGTATTTGTTCGGATTGTGAATCGCGCCGAACAGGTTCTTGAGCGCCAGGGTCACGCCCACGATGCCATGGTCCTTGAGCACGGGCAGGTTGATCACCGCGTCCGAGGTGCGCGCCAGCGTGTTGGCGACAAGGCTGCCCGCGTTTCCATAAACCGCCAGTTGGTTGCCGTAGCCGGCCGTATCGTTGCCGATCGCTCGAATTCGATCCTTGCGGGAGGAGACGCGGTAGCCGGCGCTCTCAAGATCCGAGTCCAGCCGGTCCCAGACGACGATGTCCTTCGCCGGGATTCCGATCTGCTGAAGGCGCTCGCAGATGGCCTCCACCAGCACCGGGTGGGTGGAGGCGCCCTTGCCGGAAAGGCAGTTCACCTTCAGCCCCACCACTTCACCGGGCCGCGCCACTTTCTTCCACGCATCCAGCGCCGAATCGCCGCCGTAGAACGACTGCACGGACCGATCGAGCAGCTTCAGAACCCGGCCGGAATCGGGCGAGCGTCCAGCGCCCAAACCCGGATCGCGCGCGATCACGACTCTAGACTTCTCCGGCGCGGCAGCTTTGGCACCCAACGCGCCGCCCAGCCCGACTTTGAGAAGGCTCCTGCGGGTGATGCCGTATTGTGGGCCGATGCGCATGCCTCTTGCCCCGGAAGGCGCCGGCAATTTCAGGTATTCCGATTCCTTTATAGCACTTGCCAGCGGTGAGGGCCAGGGGTGCCTTATGCGCCACGCACTGAGGAGTCCATGCCGTCCTGGAAGCCACGGCTGCGTTCTTCTTCGACCAACCACGACCCGAGCGGATCCGCCTCCACCTTGTGCGCGACGAGATATTGTGGGATGGCAGCCGTTACCGAGCTTCAACGGTCAATACGATTTTCCCTTGCGCATGTCCCTCTCCAAGATAACGAAGAGCTTCCGCCGCGTCCCGTAACGGGTAGCGTCGATCTATGACGGGAACCACTTTCCCGGTTTCCAGAAGATCTCTCAGGAAAACCAGATCCTGCTTGTTCAGATGCGCCAGAAAGGTACCCATTTTCTTGCGCCCCAACATCGATAGCAATGGCGCCAGCAGCATGCTCTGGAGACTTACTTTACCTCCGGCCCAAACAAAAATTCCGTCCCGATTCAGCGCGCGCCTGTAATCGAAAATCGAATGATAGGCGTTTGCAGCCATGATCAGATCGAAACGCTGCCCGCTCCGCGTGAAGTCTTCCCGCGTGTAATCGATGACATTGTCCGCGCCAATCGATCGCGCCGTGCCCACATTCCTCGTGCTGCACACGGCGGTGACTTCAGCCCCGAACGATTTGGCAATCTGCACAGCAAACGTACCCACGCCACCCGACGCGCCGTCGACCAGAACCTTTTGGCCCGGCTTGATCCGCCCCTTATCGCGAAGACCCTGAAGGGCAGTGATGGCCGCGATGGGTACGGCTGCCGCCTCCTCGAACGATACATTGGCCGGCTTCCGCGCCAGTTTATCTTCATTGGCACACACATATTCGGCAAACCCTCCCCCCGCGAAGAGGTTTCCCCCGAACACCTCGTTGCCAGGCTGAAACTCCTTTACGAGTTTGCCGACCGCTTCCACTTGCCCGGCAATGTCGGAGCCGAGGACCTTTTCCGCCCGCCCAGCGGCATCGGAACCGAAGACCCTGGGTTTTGGTATGCGGGTCCTGAACAACAGGCTTACGATCAGGCGGACGAACAACGGTAGGCCTCTGATGACACCCAGGTCCAGGATGTTTACGGATGCCGCGCAAAGCTTTACCAGAACCTCATTGTCCGCCGGCGCAGGTATTGCCACCTCTTTGAACCGCAGCACCTCCGGGGATCCGTATTGTGTATATACAATCGCTTTCATAAAGCGCTCTTCAAAGGGGTTTTACGCTTCAGCCTGGGTTGAAGTTCCCCCCTTCGCCCAGGTAGCCCTGTCCGGTCACACCAGGCTGGCTGGGTTTCTCAACTCGCACCGCGCTTCAGCGTTTCCAACTCTTCGGCAGTTCGCGGCCAGTCTTCGCGCAGCAGGCGGGAGAGGGCGCGGTCGGCCAGGAGGCGTCCGCCCGTCTGGCAGCCGGGACAGTAGTTGGTTTCATTCGAGGCGTAGCGGATGCGCTGGATTTTTTGGCCGCAGCGCGGGCACGGCAGGCCGTAGCGGCCATGGACGGCCATGCCTTCGCGAAATGCGGTGACCTTTTCGGGAAACTTTCCTTTGGCCTCCGCGTGGAGACGGGCGACCCAGTAATCCAGGGTTTGCCGCGTGGCGTCGAACAAGCGCTCGGCCTCGCCGGGCTTCAAGCGTTGCGTGAGGGCCACCGGAGACAAGCCGGCGCGGTGCAGGATTTCATCGGAATAGGCATTCCCGATGCCGCTGAAGATGCGCGGGTCGCTGAGCGCGCGCTTGAGCGTGTGGTTGGCGGAAGCGAGGGCGGCGGCAAATTCCTGGGCCGTGGCCTCCAGCACTTCGAGGCCGCCGGGATCGAGCGCGCCCAGACCGTCCTCGCCGGCCGCCATATTGAGAGCCGCGCGGTGACGGGTGCCGGCTTCGGTGAGGGTCAGGATGCCGGAATCGAAGTGGAACTCGGCCAAAGCGTTCTTCGAGCCCGAGGAACGCCAGTGCAGGCGGCCGGCGATCATGAGGTGGAGCACCAGCCACACGTCGTTATCGAAACCGATGGCGAGGCGTTTGCCCACCCGCCGGACCTCGGCGGCGGTTCGCCCGATGGCGGCCTCGACGGGAGGAGCCACCGAACGCAGCAGGAATGGTCCCCGCACGATAGTGCGCTCCAAACGATGGCCGACGACGCGCTCGGCCAGCGCCTCCACGTAGACCACCACATCGGGTAGTTCGGGCATAGGATTATTATTCCCTGCCTGAGCGGGCGGGCGCCACTGGGACTTGGCACATCCGGACCTTCAGCAGTCGTACGTAGGGATTCCCGACCGATCCGTCCGAATCCCCTACACGGCCGCTGTCAAAACCTTCGTAAACTATTGATTTTAGATAATGGTATCCGATTTGCTGGTATATGGGCGTGAACGGCGGAATCTCCGCCGCCAGGAAGGAATGACTGACATGTTTGGAGCGAACTGGAACGATCCGCAAACGCTTTGGCTGAACCTGACGAATCTGGCTCTCGGACTGATCACGTTGACGGCGCTTCTGGTAGTCGCCGGCGCGGTTGCCTGGGAACTGGTTCTGAAGCGGCGCAAAGCGCACGAATTCGGCCGCATGGATGCGGATATGCGCACGTTACTTGGCGGATCTCCCCACGTTCTGGGGGTGCCCGAACTCGGATTGACAATGGCGGACGGCGGGGAGCCGATCCAACCGTCCGAAAAAACAACCCGCAAGGACCAAACCGGGAAGTGACCCCATGCCGTGCCCCTTTCTCAGAGAAGGCCGCGCGCGCTACTGCCACGCGGTACCTGTCCGTAAGCTGATCCTGGAGGGACCGGGAGCGGCGGGAGGCGGGCTTTGCACCACGGCGGAGTATGGGCGGTGCAGTGTGATCGAACAGGAGGAGGAGGGAGCGGCCGACCGGTGCCCGCACCTGGAGGAAGTCCACGTGCAATACTGCGGCGCCTCCCCGGTCACCAAGCTGGTTCCATTCAGCGAGTCGCAAACCTCGCCCTGCACCGGCGGCGGGTACAAGTATTGCGATTCCTATTTGACGCGGGCGCGCCCTCACGGCGCTGACCTTGCGCCGCGCGATCTGCTCTATACTCCCAATCACATGTGGCTCGAAGTGGGCGAGCAGGGGCTTTGCCATATAGGAGTGGACGGGTTCCTGGCCGAGCTGGCGGGAACGGTGGATCGAATCACCTTCGCGACCTCGCGCGGCAGGCACCGGCCGGCGGTTTCGCTCAGCGTGAACGAGGTGGAGTGGCCGCTGCTGTTCCCGAATTCGCTGCTCATCCAGAGTGTGAACAGCCACATACGCAGCGATCCGGCGCGGCTGACGGCGGATCCCTACGGCTCCGGATGGCTGTTTGAAGGCTGGGAGATCCTCGGCAAAACGCGCGCCGGCCTGATTGGGGGCGAACAGGCGAAAGCGTGGCAGGCCGAGGAACGCGAGCGGCTGGCGCGCGCCGTCCATGCCGACAAGGCCCTGTGCGCCGACGGCGGCGTCCCAGTACGGGGCGTGGCGCGGTTGCTGCCCCGCGCCGATGTGGTGCGGTTATTCCAACAATTCTTTTCAAATGCCGGCTGGCTGCCGGACGAATAACGGCGGACGGATGAAGATGCCAAGGACCTCGATGTTTTTCGGACTTGGAGTGCTGACGGCGCTGGCGGCGGGGTGGCTGGTATTCCCGCGCGCCCTTTATGAGCGCCGTGAGCAGCCCTTTCGCTTCCCGCACAAGACCCATGCGGAGAAGTCCGGCACGTCGGCATGCAACGATTGCCATACATTGGGCAAAGACGGTGAGTTCGCGGGAATTCCGAAAACCAAAGACTGTGCCACCTGTCACGCCGACCGCATGGGGTCGAGCCCGGCCGAAGCTCTGCTGGTGGACAACTACGTGAAGCGGGGACGCGAAACCCCGTGGCTGGTCTATTCGCGCCAGCCGGCCAATGTCCGTTTTTCGCACGCCATTCACACCCGCCTGGCCGGCATGGCGTGTCGCGACTGCCACGGCGCCGAGGGCGAATCGGACGCGATGCCGGTTTACGAGCAAAATCGCATCAGTGGATATAGCCGGGACATCTGGGGCCACTCGATCTCGCGGCTGCGGCGCGGGCCTGGCGATGGCATGAAGATGGGCGATTGCGAGAACTGCCATCGCCGGCATGGCATCGATGCCGGATGCCTGGGCTGCCACGAATAGGGAGATGGAAGATGATCCCCACCAGAAGAGATCTGCTTGCATGGGGCGGCGGCCTGGCCGGCGGCATGCTATTCACGCCCGTGCCTTGGAAGGTGCTGGACGACGTTTCCATATGGAGCCAGAACTGGCCGTGGATCCCCCAACCGGCGCGTGGTCCGGTGGAAGAGAAGCTGTCTTCATGCACTCTCTGCCCCAATGCCTGCGGTCTACGCGTCCGCATGGCGGCGGGCTCGCCGGTGGGTCTGGCCGGGATGGCCGGCCACCCGGTGAGCCGGGGCGCGCTATGCCCGCTGGGTTTCGGCGCACACCAGTTGAATTGGCACCCCAGCCGGCTGCGAAGCCCGCTTCATCGCGGTCGTAATACAAGCTGGGATGAGGCGGCGGCGGCTTTTCGCAAGGCGCTTGGGGAGGGCCCGATTGCGATTATCGATGCGCGCACGGGGCGCGCGGCGTCCACTGTACTCGAGCGATTCGCGGCGGCGCACGGAGCCACTTACGCGGCCGCCCGCACGGCGGAAGAGAAGGCTTTGGGGCCGTATCAGCGCTGGACCGGAGTTACCACTTCGGCGCTTGGCTACGACCTGGAGAACGCGCGCACCATCGTCAGTTTCGGCGCTCCACTGCTGGACGGGTGGGCGACGCCGGGGCGATTTACGCGGCTGTGGAGCGAGCGTGCCGCCGGCTCGTCCGATCCCGCCCTGCGTTTGATCCAGGTGGAACCGGTGCAATCGAGAACCGCGGCTTTCGCCTGGCGCTGGGTGAACGTGCGCATGGGAAGCGAATCGACGCTGGCTTCGGCATTGGCCCGGGTGTTGATGGAAGAACGCCTGGTGGCCGCGCGCGGCCCGATGCCACCAGAAAGCGTGAACGAGCTGGCGGCGAAGACCGGCCTGGCGGCGGAAACGATTCAAAGCCTGGCGCGCGCGCTGGTGGAGCGCGGTCCGGCGGTGGCGATTTCGGCCGGCGACAATCCCTCGGTGGCGGCATTGAACTTGGTTCTCGGCGCGGTGGGCGCACGCGGAGGAATCCTTCGGCGCGGTGTAACCAAGCCGCCAGTTCCGGTCGAGGCGCTCACCGGCCGGATGCGCGCCGTCCTGATCGACTCCACCGTGCCGTGGGACATGACGCCCAACGTCGATGCCGAGATTTTCCGCTTCGCCGCCTGGCATGGCGGCACGACTACCGCGGACTGGCTGCTGCCCGCACCCGGCTTCCTCGAAGCACTGACCGATGTGCCTACCGCTCCGGCGTCGGCCATCGAAACCTACGCCGTAGCCACGCCCTTGATCGCCTCGGAAGGCAGCAAGGACGCCGCCCGCTTCCTGGCGGAAATCGATCCCTCCGCCGGCTCGCTGGAAGATGCCATCAAAACGCGCTGTGGAGCCATTTATCATGCCGGCAAAGGTAGCCTGATTGGCCCCGAGCCGCAGCCCGTGAAAAGCCTCGCGTCCGCGGACAAGCTATACGAACAGTTAGGGAACGGCGCGGTGTGGAGCGGCGAAGCGGCAACGCCTGGCGGCCTGCGCTGCGATATGAAAGAATGGCCCGGCCCCAGCGCCATGGAATCGCCGGCCGGTTGGGCGGACGGTTGGACCGCGCCGGTGCTGCCGCCGCTGGCGGCCAAGCTCTACCGCGAATCCGACCTGCGCCAGGCACCGGCCAGGAGCGATGTATGAAAGCCCGTTACGGAATGGCCATCGACCTCGACCGCTGCACCGGTTGCGGCGCTTGCATGGTGGCGTGCGCAGCTGAGAACAACGTGCCGCGCTTGCCGAAGGCGACCGAGCAAACCGGCATCACCCCCATGCTGGTACACCCGGTTTCGGACGGCAAGACGGGGATCGCGTTCATCCCCATGCCGTGCATGCAGTGCGAATACGAGACGCCCTGCGTGAAGGTGTGCCCGCAGCAGGCGGTGGAACTGGACCGGGCCACCGGAATTGTCATGCAGATGCCGCAGCGCTGCCTGGGCTGCCGCTACTGCATGACGGCGTGTCCGTACCACTCCCGCTACTTTAACTGGTGGGATCCAGCCTGGCCGGCCGGCATGGAAAAGACGCTGAATCCGGGGGTGGCCGTGCGGATGCGCGGCGTCGTGGAGAAGTGCAACATGTGCCATGCGCGGCTGCACGAAGCCGAAGATAAAGCCGCCGCGGCCGGAAAGCGGCAGATCGAGGCGGCCGATTACGTTCCGGCCTGCGTGGAGTCCTGCCCCACCGGAGCGATTCGGTTCGGAGATCTGAACGATGGCGCGAGCGAGGTAGCCAAAGCGGCGCGAGCGCCGGAAGCGTTCCGGCTGCTGGCCCGGCTGGGCACCGAGCCGAAGATCTACTACACCTCCAAGCGGGCCTGGGTAAGGGCGCTGGCGGAGCGCCACCCGGCGGCCAAACCCGCCAAAGAGGCTACGCCGGTGGCCGCCGGTACGGCGGGGGTGACACATGGCTAGCGTGGCAATGGTGGACAGGCGGCTGCAAGTGCGGGGCGAGGCGCACAGCTCCACGGCGCGCTTCGTGCTCTGGCTGGCGCCCTGGGTGCTGCTGCTGGCGCTCGGAATCTACGCCGGCGGTTTGTGCCTTTATTACGGGCTGAACCAGACCAACATGAATAACCGCTTCGCCTTCGGGTTGTGGATCTTTCTCGACCTGGGCATCATCGCACTGGGAGCGGGGGCGTTTTTCACCGGTTTCCTGGTTTACATTCTGGGACGCAAGGAATTGAAGCCGGTTTTGAACAGCGCCGTGGTGCTGGGGTTCATCTGCTACAGCGGCGCCATGGCGGTGTTGATGATCGACGTGGGCCAGCCGCTGCGCGCCTGGTTCACCTTCTGGCACCCCAATGTGCATTCCATGCTGACCGAGGTGACGTTCTGCATTACCTGTTATCTGCTGGTGCTGACCCTCGAATACATTCCCGTGGTGCTGCGCAACCGGCGGTTGCGGAAGCTGCCGCCGTTTGTGGTGTTCGAGCACCGGATGCACCTGGCGATGCCGGTGCTGGCGGGAATCGGAACCCTGCTGTCCTTCTTTCACCAGGGTTCGCTGGGCGGGCTGTATGGGGTGCTGCGCGGCCGGCCCTTCGCCTTCCGCGAGGGTTTTGCCATCTGGCCCTCCACCTTCTTCCTCTTCATTCTCTCGGCGGTTGCGGTAGGGCCGAGCTTTCTGATGCTGGTCACCGCCGCGGCGCAGAAGTTGACCAGGCGCAAGCTGGTGCCGTCGAACGTGTTTCCGAGGTTGGGTTTCATCTCCGGAGTTCTGCTGGCGGCCTACGTGGCGCTCAAAGCCGTCGACACCCTTATCTGGCTGAACGTGACCTCGCCCGCGGTGGGCTTCGCTCCGTGGGAATTCTATGCCTACAAACCGTTCGGCACCACGCTGCTGTTCGCCGAGATCGTGGTCTTCGGGTTGCTGCCGGCGGTGCTTTTGGTTCAGGGCAGATGGCTGCTGCCGGGCGCCGCACTGGCCTGCTGCGGCATTTTGTTGAACCGGTTCGTGCTCACGGTGCAGACCCTGGCGCTGCCCACCTTGTCGTTCGATCCGTTCCTCAGTTACACGCCGAGCTGGCAGGAGGTAGCGAGTTTCGGCGGCGTGGTGGCATATGGCGTGATCCTGTATTCTCTGTCTTATCGGTACCTGCCGTTATTCCCGCACGTAAAGGATCAGACTCATGTTTCCGGGCGTTGACGGATTTCACTGGACTTTCGGGCATATTTTCTTTGTGTCTGTATTTTTCGCGGTGGCGCTGACCATTCTGGTTACCCTGGCAACGGCAACCCTGCGAACGGCCCGCGACCTGCGAACCGGAAAGGCGGCCGGCATCTGCTGGCACGCGGATTTTAGCGAGCTGCCCGAGGCGGAGCGCCGCTGCCGGCACGAGCTGGCGGGCCGGGTGGAACACCGCATCTGCCCCAGCGCGTTCGAATGCCGGAGCTGCCCCGACTATGCCAGGTTTGCGGACCTGGCGCCCACGGTCGAGCCGCGCACGGTCGAGCCGCGCACCTATGGAATGAACTACCCTGGCGACCGCTTCTATCATCGGGGCCATACCTGGTTGCGGCCGGAGACCGACGGCACCTTCGCCGTGGGCCTGGACGACATGGCGGAGCGCATCGTCGGGAAACCCGACACGGTCAAGTTGCCCGCCGTTGGGACCGAGGTCGAGCTGCAGGGCCAGGCCTGGAAGATGTCGAAGAACGGCCAGACGATCCGCGTGCGGGCGCCACTGGAAGGCACGGTGGTCGCTACCGGCGGCGCCGGGCAGGAATGGTATCTCAAGCTGCGCCCGCGCGGACAGGCGAATCTGCGCCACCTGCTTCGTGGCGCCGAAGTAAATGGCTGGCTAGCCGGCGAGCTCGATCGCCTGCAGCTCCAGTTGACACAACCAGATTCGTCTCCGAGCCTGGCCGATGGCGGCATCCTGGTGAGCGGCCTGATGGATGCCATGCCCAAAGCGGATTGGGATACGGCGCTGGCTGCTACCTTCCTGGAGCCCTAACACGGAACCGGATTGAAGTCAGCCGTTCCTGGCGGTGGCCGTTCGCTCGCGTGAGGACGTTACCGGCGAAGGCTCTCCCCAGCGTTCCAGGGCATTAGTGGCGGTGGCCCGCTCGAAATTGCGTACGTATGCGCCCATCATTTTGTCGGTGACGCAGATATGATCCTGCAGCCATCCGTCCAGGAAATCCAAAAGAAGCTCCGCGGCCTCGAATTCACCGCTCTCGACGAGAGGAGCGAACAGCTTTAGGCGCTTTCGGGCGGTATTGTGTTGCTGTTTGTGCCAACCATACGCGGAATAGTTGACAGACTTCATCAGCCACTCCTCGTGCGAGAAATGTTCTTCGGCGTGAGCGATCAAGGTAGAAAGATGGTCTTTCACCTCCGCCGTAGCCTGGCTGGCAACAGCCTTCTCCAGCCCATCCGCAATCCGGAACAAGTCACGATGTTCCGCATCGATTTGCGTCAAGAAAACCTCGTGTTCCTTACCCCAGTTGAAATTGCGCATACTTCAATCTACCGTATTCAGGAGAAAAACACCGATCACGCAAACGTGACCCCCGTCGCGTTGCCGACCGCGCGGATGTACTGGCGGCCTTCGTCATATTCCTCAGCCGTTGTCAGGTGCTCCAGCATGAGCGGCGCGTCCTGCTTGAGATTCGAGAGACCTTTCAGATAAGCCTTGTAGTCGATCTGACCGCGGCCCGGAATCACTTCGCGGAAATGGACGTTTAGCTCGACGACCCACTGCAGGTCCTTGGCGTGGCATGAGACGATCCACGGGCCGAGTTTCCGAAAACACTCGTCGATGTAGGCGGTGTTCTCGTAAAACCGGCGTGGGGAATTAATGCCGTTGCAAACGTCCAGATGGACACCGAAGGCTTTGCGGTCGACGGCGCGAATCAGTTCCAGATAGGAGTCCGGACCGTCGGGAACATTCCATCCCATCATCTCGATGGTGAAACGCGTCCGAGCGGGCTTTACCGCGTCGATCACGTGGCGGCAATTGGCCACCGTGGCGTCAAAGAACTCCCCAGAGAGATTCTTGGGGTGCGGGCCATACCAGGAATCGGGATTGTACGATCCGGCAATGTCCACGCAGCAGCGCGCAGCGACGGCTTCGGCAAGGGCGCAGCGTTCGACCACATAATCCAGATTCCGCGATCGCTTGTCCGCGTCCGGATCGAGCATGTTCTTCCAGGCGCCGACCTCGGCAATGCAAACGTTCTCCGCCGCGTAGGCTTTTTGGATGGCCCGGATGAGTTCCGGGGACTTTAGCGTGGCGATCTCCGGGCAGTAGGCGGCGCTGTAGCCCAGGCGGCGGTGCTCGTGGGCCAAGGCCGCCGGATCGTCGGACTTAAGAAAGATGGGTCCGCCCAGGCGGATTGGAGTACCGGCCGCGTGTAAGCTGGAAGCACCTGCCGTCGCGGCTGCCATGGCGAGGAAGGATCGTCGCGTCGTATTCAGTGGAATGTCCCTTCGAGTGACAAGCTTATCACCAACGGCGGCACGCAGGCCCGTCGTCGATCCGCCTGGGTCTGGTGTGGCCTTCGGCCGGTAAAGTTGTAGACTATGGTCCATGGATCAGCGGTTTAAAAGACGGGAATTTGTCTCTTCAGCCGTAACATTTTCCGGCATGGTGGGCGCCGCGGCTTTGCTGAGACCGGCCCCGATGTGGGGAGCCTCTTCCAAATTCCTCGATCCGGTGGACCCGAACATTCGCTACGGGATAACTGGCTCGCTGTGGGGCGATTGGCCGGACGGAAACCTGCGGATGTCGACCGATATGCGGCAAATCGTCTCGGATACGGCACGCTTCGGTTTGCAGGGTATCGAGCCGTACGCCGGACAAGCGGCGCAGTTTCTGGGCAATCCGCTTGCGCTCAAGCGAATGTGCGAGGCCGCGGACATCGCATTGATCGACGTCGGCGATTTGCCGCGCACTCCCGCTCAGGGTGCGGCTGTGGGTACCACGGGCGTCCGCGGCGGGGCGAACCCGTGGCTCGAGGCGGATGGTAACGCTGAACTGGTCGCGGAAATGGTGAGTTTCGCGCGGGATTTTCTGGCCCCGTGCGGCTGCGACCATTGGAAGAGCAATATGGGCAGCCGCCCGGCGGGCGGGCCGGACCAGGATCAGCTCAAGCGATTGGCCGATACGCTGAACGAGATCGGCAGACAGACGATCGCCTTCGGGGTCAGGCTGGCTCCCCATCCTCATATTTGGGGCCCGATGGAACGCGAACATGAAATCCGCACTGTGTTGTCGCTTACCGATCCGAAATATGTCTGGCTGACGGTGGATACCGCGCATTTGACCCTGGGCGGCATGGATCCGGTCAAAATCATCGGCGATTACTTTCCGCGTGTCGCGGAGGTGCATCTCAAGGATACCTACCCCAAATATCGCGCCAACACGTCGACGCCCACACAGGCGGAGCACCATCTGGCGAGTCTTTACCACAACCTGGGCGCGGGTGGCGTAGACTTTCCGGCGATATTCAAGTTATTGCGCGGTCGAAACTTCAAAGGATGGGTCGTGTACGATCTCGATGCGCCCCGGCCTGACGACGGCACCGGCAGCACCCAGGACAATCTCGCCGTCAACATCGACTATCTGCGCGAGGCGATGCACGTGAACCTCCCGAAGCCACCGCTCTAATCGCCGGCGAACCATCGCGAATCGCTGTGTGACGGAACGTTCCCGGTGCCCGTGCCGATCTATGGGATCCAGCAATTCGGCCGGCCGAGCACTGCCGCCAGCAGCGCCGCTCACGCGTAATTACAACGCTTGCCGCGCCTCGTTATCGGTTTATCCTTCTAAGCCACGCCCGCCGCCCGCATCACCGGTTCGGCTTTCTGGCGGATACCCCTTGCCATTTCGTAAGGGTCCGCGTTTTGATAGCGGGGGTAGAAAAGCTCGACCGACAGCGCACCGGAATACCCTTTCACGGCCAGGGCGCGCAGGATGCCGGGTAGCGGAGAAACGCCTTCTCCCGGCACTTCGCGTGTCGTGTTGTCCAGCATTTCGCGCGGGATGTCCGGCACGTCCTGAAAGTGAACGTGCCGGATTTCGCCGGGGCGAATCGCGTCCAGATCCTCGAATTTGCTGAGGCCGGCCCAGAAGTGATAGCAATCGAACATCGGTCTCACGTTGGGATGTGCGGCTTCACGGGTCAGGCGCAGAGAGGTAGGTAGAGTTCCGAGAAAGGTGGAACCGCGCATAAACTCAACCATGAGGGTGATGGGGATTTGCCTGGCGATCTCGCCCGCTTCGCGCATGTTGTCCACGCCGCGCTTGTAATCGTCCGAGGTGTATCTCCCGGTAGCGGCGCTGGGGCAGACCAGGCGATCGATGCCGAGTTCGGCGGCCGCCGCGCCAGCCCGCTTCATGGTTTCGATCGCTTTGGCACGGTCGGGGTTGGGCTCCCAAAGTCCGCGTGCGCCGCTGCCGAACGATACGGCGGTCAGGCCGAGATCGGATAGAAGCTTCCGCGCGGCGGGCATCCCGTCGGTCTTCACGAACGGTTCCAGTTGAGCGGAAATCAGTTCAACGTATTTGATACCGGCGCGCGCGTACCCTTCCAGCGATTGGCGAAAGCTGGCGGCCGCGGAGGTGGTTTGGTGCATGCAAAGCTGCATCGAGCCCGGCGCCGCGGACACGGGAATGGCGGGAGCGAGCGCCGACAGAAGCAGGTGTCTGCGATTCAGCATGGGATCATAATATCGCAGCCCTCGGACGTCCCGCCGCCGTCCGGCTATGATGTTCTTAACCATGACAATGCGTGAAATCCATTGGGTTGCGGCTGTGCTGGTGGGCGCCTGCCTGCCGGGAGCCGGCGCCGAGCTACGGTTGGGCATCATCGGGACTGATACGTCCCACGCCATTGCCTTCACCCAGTTGCTCAACGATCCCGCGGCGGGCGATCGCATTGCCGGCGCCCGGGTAGTGGCTGCCTACAAAGGTGGCAGCCCGGACATCGCCCAAAGCGCCACGCGCGTCGAAGGTTACGCGCGGGATCTACAGACCAAATGGGGTGTGGAGATCGTGCCCGACATTCCTACGCTGTGCGGCAAGGTGGACGCCATCCTGCTGCTGAGCGTGGACGGCCGCGTGCACCTGGAGCAGGCGAAACTGGCCTTCGCCGCGCACAAGCCGATGTTCATCGACAAGCCGCTGGCTGCCACGCTGGAAGACGCGCGCGAGATCGATCGGCTGGCGACAGAGGCCGGCGTGGGGTGGTTCAGCAGTTCCAGTCTGCGATTCAGCGACGTCGTCGCCGTCCTGAAGTCCCCGGACGCGCAGGCTGTATTCACCTGGGGGCCGGGCCCGCTCGAGGAACACCATCACCTGGACCTCTCCTGGTACGCCATCCATCCCATCGAGATCCTCTATGCGTTGCTGGGACCCGGCTGCCAGGAGGTGACCCGCCTCTACACCGCCGACGGCGATGTGATCACCGGTAAGTGGAGCGGCGGCCGAACCGGCACTGTGCGGACTCTGCGGCCTTATGGCGGGTATGGCGGTGTGGTGTTTCGTCCCAATCACGTGGTCGTGCAGAGCCCGCCCTTGAAATCGGTGGGGTACCACGAACTGGTGACGGAAATCGTCAAATTCTTTAACACGGGAAAACCTCCTGTGCCGCACCAGGAAACACTCGAGATATTTGCGTTCATGGACGCCGCCCTGCGCAGCATGCAAGATGGCGGTAGACCGGTCAGGCTGCCCGCGATCCGCTGAGGTCGTTGGCCTCGCTGCACGTGGGGGAGCCGGCGACAGTGCCACGGCAGCCGTTCCTGGCGGCTGCCTCACGTCCGGTCAAGAGCTTTGGACGAGCACGTTTCGGGTGAAAGAAAATTCTCGGCCAAGAGCGCCAACTCATCGGCAGCGTCCCGCATGGGAACGCCGTGGCCGGCGGCAAGCAACGAAGGGCGCAAACTCGCCAGCACTGCCACCGACCGTCGAGCGTTCTTCCAGTCCGAGGTGGCCGGCACAGGCGGCCGGCACACTTGTTTGCGCCGGGCGACGGTGTCAAAGAAACTGTCGAGGTTCATGGTGGTCACGGCGTCGCCGGCCAGTAGCGCCGCATCCCCACGGCGGAAAAATGCCATGTGGCCCGGTGTGTGCCCGGGAGTCTCGATCATCTCCCAATCGGG
Source organism: Bryobacteraceae bacterium (assembly GCA_049509915.1). Taxonomy (GTDB): domain Bacteria; phylum Acidobacteriota; class Terriglobia; order Bryobacterales; family Bryobacteraceae; genus JBEKYD01. The sequence goes on from JBEKZL010000044.1 coordinate 29,341, forward strand.
GAGACCGGGAATCGCCTCTTTTGGCTCCAGGGGGCCGACGCGTGTTCCCAAATTGACGGTGCTGGCTGGAAAAAACCTGGCAATCCGAGTGAAGAATCCGGGCGAACTGAAATCGAAGGGCGGGTACCGGGACTGACCGGTGAGGTACGGGAGTTCCAGCGAGTGGGCGTAGATGGGGACGCCCCAGGCATCGGCCAGCTGGCCAGCCGAACCGGCGTGGTCGAAATGGCCGTGCGTGAGTAGGATTGCGCAGGGGCGACTGCCCCGGCCAAAACGGCGTTCCGCGGCACGTTGAATCCGGCTCTCGTTTCCGGGCGTGCAGGCATCCACTAAGACCCACGACGCGCTGTCGCCGACCAGATATGCATTGGCGATCAGCGTGGGCACGACGGCGACACCGGGCGCGATTTCTCGCATGCCCTATTTTGCAATTCCAGCGGCCCGCCGGGCAACCGCGGCAAGGCCGGCGGACAGCACTACATCTGCTCCTATAGCCCGGCCTTGCCTGGGTTATCGTCACTTGCGATCGGGAAGGTGACCCGCCGTAAGCGGGCGCTCCTGGCACCCATTGGGACGAGCGTGACGGATGCGGGCGTGCCGTCCTTGCGAAGCATTTTTCCGTCCAGGACATCGACCGGGTTGTCGAGCGGATAATCGACGTTCCCGTCCGCGGCGGCTTTCGCCGCAAAACCGAACCCATCGTCGCGCATGGCGGCGACCAGGCGGAAGTCGGTTTCCACTTTATCGGATTCCGTGACGAAGTAATCTTGCAGTTCCGACCCAGGGTAGGTCTTGCACGCTTCCACTTTGCCGTTCACCGGCAGGACATAGAGCAGGGGGCCGTACTGAAGCGCAAACTCATTGCCGAGCGCTGGAACTTCGCGGACAGCCCGATCGAAATGAATGGCGATAGAGTCGCCGTCTTTCCACTGTTTGCGTACCTGCCAGAAAGAACCCACCAGGCTGATGGTCGCGCCGGAGCAGGCAACCTTCGTTTCCCTGGACCATTCGGGATTGCGCAACCACAGGCAAAAAGAGAGCGGCTTCGCCGGGCGCAATATGATTTCTACATCTCCCGAATACGGATAATTCGTCCTTTCTTCGATCCCGAGAGGAACGCCCGCCAACTTCGTCTTCACCTCGCATGGTCCGTAGAGCGTGGCGGCGAAGGCTGGCTCGGGACCTTCCGGGCGCATCCAGGCATTACTGATGAAATACGCCGCCACGCGGGTCGCATTTGGATTGCAGCACACCGCGACGTGCTGGTGCGTGGGAGAGAAGCGCTGCCTTTTGTCCAGCTCGTCATGGACGGACAATCGGTTCTCAAAGGAACAATAGACGATCGCCGAACCGTCAGGTTCACGGGAACCTTGCGCGGCGTTGAACCAAAGATGTTCGACGGCCTGAAAATATGCGGCATCCCCAACCTTCTGCCCAGCGTTGATGAGAGAGAACTGGCGCTCGAAAATCGTGCAATACTCATAGCCGACCCCCCAGGGTTTCGGGGGAGCGTCCACGCTTTCCTCGCTGACCAGCGCGCCGCCAGGCATGATGAAGCTATCCATGGCTGAAATGGCCCCCACGCCAAGTTTCAAATATTCCTCGTTGCCGGTGGCGGCCCAAAACCAGAACGGCATGCGCATGGATTCCGCCACCGTGGCGCCGTGCCCGGACTCATAGCAATTCTGAAACTTGCCGCCCGCCAGGGGCTGTTGATGGAACTGCAGGAGATGGGGGCGGTCGTGGTAAATCCTCAGCCCGAAGTCCAAATACTTTTTGTCGCCCGTCCTGGCGTAAAGCTGTTCGAGAACGTCGGTGTAGAGGGCGTCATGCTGAGCGAAGTGAACGTCCTTCCCCCCGGCATAACCCTCCATGGTGCGATCCACGGCGCGCTTGACTGCCTCATAAACCTCTTGGTCGGCCGCGGCGTCGGCATACGCCAGCAAGCCGCGGAACAAGCAGGTTTGGGTCCAGAATTCACCATTGCCGCCGTAACGAAGCTCCGGAGAAAAAATCCCGATGTAGCCATCCCGGTCCTGCGAAGCCAGAATATGGTCTACATAAGCCTTGGCCTTCGTCATAGACGCATGGTCCCCGGTCAGGCACGAGAGCATGATGTGTCCGCAGCGCCAATTGCCTTCGGTTTCCCCGTTCCACCAGGCCTCGCTTGCAGCGTTTCCCCTGTTCGGTTTGCCGGGACTGTTCCGCCCGGAAGCGAAGATGTCGCTGGAAGCTTCGTGGCAAAGCTCATCAAGGTGACCGGCGAAGCCTGTATGAAGATCGCGGCGCATTTGCGCCAAAATCCAGCCCGTGGGTTTGATGTCACCGAACTTCAGTTGGCTGAAGGCGGGCTGGATTCGAAAAACTTCGGATCGCGCTGTGGACTGTGATCCGGAGGAGTCGGACTGCGCCGATGCAACCTCTCCGGCTCGGAGCAGGACGCCGCCTGCTGCCGCAACCATGAGCTTGATCGAGTCTCGTCTGTTCAATTTCCGGTCCTTTGATTGCCTCAGCTCGCCGCGTCCCAGATCACTTCGAATTGGGCCATGGCGCTGGGGCGAGGCCGTTATCGGATCGAAGTCCGGCGGCGGCGCCGGGAAGGTAATCACGCTCCTGGCTGTTTTCTCTCTTTTTGTATTGTGGGGCGATAGGCTAACCCAGTCAAACGCTTTCTGTTGCCGCTACGCATATTGATACATACCGGGATTCCACCAGGTCCACCGCCCTGGGAGCGGTTGCCCGCCGCTGGGACCAACCTGTTAGGCTGAGCAACGGGAGCGTTTCTTGTCCGGTGGTGGGCCTGGTCTTCAAAACCAGCGGGCGGCCGAAACCGCCGCCGATCGGTTCGACTCCGATACGCTCCCGCCAGTCCGTCCGCTAACGATGGTAATGGCCGGAATGCTTGCCAAATTCAGGCTCGCATCGTTGAGAAGGGTCGGTTAACCTGAGGGTGGGAAAAATCGCCCGGGCTCTGGCCCGCAGCCAAGGTATGAGACTTCTCTGCATCGTTTCTTTCCTCGCGTTGAGCGTCGTTTGGATGCAAGGTGCGGGTTCCCCGGGAGGGCAAAAGGACCGGGACGGCAATTCGAGCGGCGCGCCGGTACTAAGAAGCGAGGAACCCGAGGGCGACGTGATTGTGCGGCTTCCCGGTCCGGCGCCGGCCCTGCTTGCAGCCCCACGGGCAAAGGCTGGCGGTAAAGTTAAGGATGGCGCCGGAGACGGCGCCAGCGAAGCCGCCGCCGCTTCATCGGCGGCCGCATCCGCTGGTCTGGCGGCCATGAACGCGCGGCAAACGGCCATCGAGGAGTCTCCTCGGCCCCTTCTCCGGCATATCTATCCACCCTCTTTCGCAACGGATAGCGCGATTTTCTGTCAGAAATTGATTGGCCACTGGACGGAGGACGACGCTCGTTTTCTACTGGGAGAACCGGTGCGCCAGCGGCCGTCGGTCGACGCCGCGAATCGCGAGAATGGCGAGATCTTCGCCTTTACCGATCCCACTGGCCGTTACAAGGAACTGGAGCTCGATTTTGAGGCCGGAACGGGCACCCTACGCACGGTTTTCGCTTATCCCTTCCGGCTGATGTGGAGCGACTGCCGGCGGGTGTGGGGCGCCAACGTGACGGCTACCACAGCGGCCCAGGGACGAAAGTTCTATTCCTATTTGAACCGCCGCATGGACGTCTTAGTGGATACGGGCGGTAAGGTCGTCAGCGTCGGTCTGTACTAAGGTACGATTGGGCGAAACCCGCCGCCCGAGCGCCACGTTTAACACTTAGGTTCGCCAACTCCAGCCAATTTAGGCGTATAGTGTATCTAGCGGGAGATTCCGATCATGAGACGTGGATTCGCATCGCTGCTCGCAATCGTTACCGCTCTGAGCCT
>JBEKZL010000440.1:0-9475 GCA_049509915.1 Bryobacteraceae bacterium
TCCGGGCCGGGTCAACCTGATCGGCGAACTGATCGACTTTCACAATCTGGCGGTGCTGCCGATGGCGCTGCGGCAGGGGATTCGGGTGAAATACCGGCCGCGGGCGGACCACCTGATTCGCGTCTCGAGCGCGGGTTTCGCCGGGCGGGAATTCGAGTGGACCTCCGAGCTCGATCGTGTCGCCGCGGGCGACTGGGAGAACTATCTGCGCGCGGCGGCTCAGGCGGTTGCCGGCCGATGGGGAGTTGGGCCGGGAGTGGATGCGGAGATTGAGTCGGATCTGCCGCCCGCTGCCGGCCTCTCTTCGTCTTCCGCGCTAATTGTAGCCTTCACGCTGTGCCTGCTGGGCGCGCGCGGCCTTGAAGCCGGCTTCGAGGAATTGATGGAGGTGCTGCCGGAAGGCGAGCACTTCGTGGGGACGCGCGGCGGCGGCATGGACCACGCGGCGTCGCTCGCCTCGCGGGCCGGCTTCGCCTCGCTGGTCAGCTTCCAGCCCGCCGCTGTTTGCTATGTGCGCGTGCCCGAAGATTGGGCGTTTCTGGTGGCGCATTCCATGGAAAAAGCCGAAAAGTCCGGCGCCGTGCGCGAAGCTTATAACCGGATACGCAGCGCCGGTGAAGCCGCGCTGGCCAAACACGGCGCCAATCTTTCGGCCGAGGAGCGGGGCGCTTACGATCACACCGCCAGCGAATCGGCGCGCGTGTCGGATGCGGTCGAGGCCATGCGGCAGGGTGACGCGGTGCGCTTCGGGCGCTTGCTCGACGCCTCGCATGCGAGCCTGCGCGACCGGCTGCAAGTGAGCTCTCTGGCGCTGGATGAACTGGTGGATACCGCCGTCGCCGGCGGAGCGTTGGGAGCGCGGCTGACGGGCGCCGGCTTCGGCGGTTGCGCGGTGATGCTGAGCCGGCGCGGCGACCGGCCACGGCTGCGCGACCACCTGATCCGCGAGTTTTACGCCAAGCGCAGAGGGTTCGACCGGGCGCAGCACCTGATCGACGCCGAACCCGGCCCGGGTGCGCTGGAGGCGGCGAAACGTCGTACACTCATGGATTAACCGTTTGGGCTGAACAAACTCCATGCAGCTTCATGCGCTCGATTGGACCATCGCCCTGATTTCGGTGGCGATCTGTTTCGCGCCTGCCTTGTTCTTTGGCAAACGCTCCGGAAAGAACACGGCCGCGTTCTTCGCCGCGGGGCGTTCGGTGCCGTGGTGGCTGGCCGGGCTCTCCATGGTGGCCACCACTTTTTCCAGCGATACACCCAACCTGGTGGCCAACTTTGTGCGTACCCAGGGCGTGGCCGGCAACTGGCAATGGTGGGCCTTCACCCTCACCGGCGTGGCCACGGTGTTTTTCTACGCGCGGCTGTGGCGCCGTTCGGGCGTGCTCACCGATCTGGAGTTTTACGAACTGCGCTATTCCGGCAAAGCCGCCAGCGCGGTGCGCGGGTTCCGCGCCGTCTACCTGGGCTTCTTCTTCAACTGCATCATCATGGCTACGGTGAACCTGGCCGCCTGCAAAATCGCCGCCGTGCTGTTCGGCTTCAACCGCTGGGAGACGCTGGCGGCGGTGGGCTTGCTGAACGTGGTGTTCGCGGCGCACTCCGGACTGTGGGGTGTGCTGGTGATCGACATGATCCAGTTCTTCATCAAGATGGCGGCGGTGATCGCGGCGGCCTATTTCGCCGTCACCCTGCCGCAGGTGGGAGGACTGAGCGGGCTGGTGGCCAAATTGAGCCATGTCCGGGGGCCCGGCGGCTTGCATTACCTCAACATTCTGCCTGACTTCACCAACAACTGGGATCTGGCCGTGGCCGTCTTCGTCATGCCCATCGCGGTGCAATGGTGGGCCGTCTGGTATCCCGGCGCCGAGCCCGGCGGCGGCAGCTACATCGCCCAGCGCATGCTGGCGTCGAAGTCGGAAAAAGACGCGCTCGGCGGCACCCTGTTCTTCAACGTGGCGCACTATATCCTGCGGCCGTGGCCGTGGATCCTGATCGGCCTGGCCTCGTTGATCGTCTATCCGCAACTTTCCGACATGCAGCGCGCGTTTCCGCACCTGGACCCCCGTCTGCTGGGCCACGACATCGCCTTTCCGGCCATGCTGCGCTTCATGCCGGTGGGCTGGTTGGGACTGATGCTCGGCGGCCTGGTCGCCGCCAATTCCTCCACCATCCTGACCCACCTCAACTGGGGCGCGTCCTACCTCGTCCACGATTTCTATCGCCGCTTCATCCGGACCGGGAAGAGCGAACACCATTATGTAACGGCCGGCCGCTGCGCCACCGTGCTGTTGTTCGTGTGCTCCTCGGCCACGGTGTTCGCGCTCGATACCGCCAAGGAGAGCTTCAACATCATCCTGCAGGTGGGCGCCGGCACCGGCCTGCTCTACCTGGTGCGTTGGTTCTGGTGGCGCGTCACCGCCTGGTGCGAGATCGTGGCCATGGTCAGTTCCTTCGGCATTTCGCTGGTCTTCCTGGTGCTGGTGAAGAGCGGCTACGAGATCGGCACGGCGCAGCAGTTGATGATTACCATCGCGTTTACCACCGTGGCTTGGGTGGCCACGGCCTACTTCGGGCCGCCTACCGAACGCGAGGTGCTGGTCTCGTTCTATCGCAAGGTGCGGCCGTTCGGTCCAGGCTGGCGCCCCGTTCAGCTCGAAGCCGGCCTGCCGGACCTGGCCGCCGAGGATGCCGCCAGCTTTCCACTGGCGCTGGCCGGCTGGTTCCTGGGCTGCACCATGATCTGGTCGGGCCTGTTCGCGGTCGGCAACTTCCTCTACGGCAGAATGGGTTATACCGCCGCGCTGACGGCCAGCTTTGCCGTCAGCGCGGGGCTGCTGATCCAGGTCGTGAGGAAACTGTGGAAGTGAGGAGGAAGGCAGAAGGCAAGAAGGAGTCAGTTCCCTGGGCGCTGATATACTTGGCACAATCATGAGCGAGCGGCACTTCGCCTGTCCATGTTGTGGGCGCGATACGCTGGACGAGGAGCCGCCTGGGACCTTCTTGATCTGTGAGGTTTGCCGCTGGGAGGACGATCCGGTTCAATTCGACGACTGTGATTTCGAGGGCGGTGCGAATCGCCCCAGCCTGAATCAAGCGAGAGAGTTCTTCCGTAGCCTCGGCGTGAGCGATCCGAAGTTCAAAAGACGTGAGCGAGTGCTCCCGCCTTGACCAAATGCCGCCCCAGGTTGTGCGAGGTATGCCAATGCACAGGCCCGAGCCGGCCGACGAATGCCCATGAAGAAATTAAGGGCTTTATCGGCGTTCATCGGTGTTCATCGGCGGCTATATTTCTTCACACCTTTTAAGGCCCAGAAGCCGGAATGAAGCCACGTGCGCTCGGAATTCAGAAAAGGAGCTTCCGTTATGCATAGAACAATCGCTTACATTCTATTGGGCGCGGCAATCGCCTCCGCCCAGGAAACCCCGACCGAGCGCGTGGCCGCATGGTCCGCAAAATGGCGGATCTCGAAAAGACCGCGGATGCGTCCGGCTGGGTCGAGCGGCTCATGGTTTCGAACCCGGAGCGCGACCGCGTGGTGGCGCGTGCCAAACAGCTCATGGATACCGAACTCATTGCCATGGGCGACGACATCACCCGTCACCCGGAAATCGGCTTCAAGGAGAAACGCTCGGTGGCCATCCTCACCGATTACCTGAAGCAGCACGGTTTCGAGGTGACCATTGGCGTGGCCAGCCTGGATACGGCATTCGTGGCCCGCTACAAAGGCAACCACGGCGCTCCCAACCTGGGCGTGATTTTGGAATACGACGCGCTGCGCGGCACCCAGGGGGCTTTTCACGGCGACCAGCACAGCACCCAGGGCCCTATCGGCATGGCCGCGGCCGTGGCCATGGCGGAATACCTGGAGCGCACCCACGCGGCCGGCAGCGTGACCGTGTTCGGCACGCCCGGCGAAGAAATGATGCCGCCCGCCGCCAAGACCGACATGTACAAAGCGCACGCCTTCGATGGCATGGACGTGATCGTGCGCAGCCATTCGACCAGCGCCAGCACCCGCGCGGCCGCCGGGTTCGGCACCTGCTGCCTGAATATCGACGGGGTGAAATATACGTTCTCGGGAGCGCCCGCGCACCAGATGACGCCCTGGGCCGGACGCAATGCGCTCGAAGCGGTGATCCACCTGTTCAATAACATCGATACCCTGCGCGGCACTTTCCGCCCCGAAACCCGCGTGCAGGGCATCATTACCGAGGGCGGCGCCGCTCCCAACGTGGTGCCCGACCGCGCCCAAGCCGATTTCTATATCCGCTACCCGGACGCCATCTACCTGGCGCAGGTTCGCGAAATGGTGGATAACGCCGCCCGCGCCGCCGCGCTAGAAACCGGAACCAAGATCAAGATCGACAATTACGGCCAGTTGCGCGACGGCATTTCGGTGGCATCGCTCGATGAAGTGGGCTTCGCGTATCTCAAGCGCTACGGCGCCACCAACGTGATGGAGGAACCCGGCAAGCCGCAGGGGTACGAGGAAACCGGCACGGTTTCGAGCGAAATCCCCGGCGCCGGTTTCTCCGCCCAGACTTCCACCTTCGCCAATCACACCTATGGCATGGAAAGCGATACGCTGGCCGAGATCGGCCATCACGGCTTCGAGGTGGACGCCCAGGCCATGACCGCGCTGCTGTTCGATTTCGCCACCCACCCCGAATACCGCGCCACCGTGAAGCGCGAATTCGACGGCATCCACGCCCTGTTCGGCGAATACCACGACGCGCTGCGGAAAACCTATACCGTGCCGCCGGTGCCGGAGCCGAAATAGCCGGAATTAGCAACCCTAAAGCCCCGGCAAGAAATAACCGTGCCCACCCTGCAGGCTGACGTGGCGCACGCACTCTTGCGTGCTGTGTCGAGACTCGCTCGACACACGTTCGCGTATCGCACGCGAGGCGTCGGTGCCGACGTGGCACGCGCGTGCGTGCGCCACGTCCAAGTAGCACGGGGATTTCCTGGTATTTTCTGACGGGGCCTAGCGTTTCAGACCCTTTGGACTATACTGAATACATGAAGTTCGGCCCCCTCATACGACTGTGCATCTCGGTGGGCAGCACCAGCCGTGCAGCGGGGTCTTATAAACCCCGGTAAACGCCAGATTAGCGTGCCGGGAGGGGCAGCACCCTCGCCCACTACCAATTCGCCTCTATCATCGGAATGATCGTGATGTCGGGTAGCTGGTGCCGTCGAGTTTGCCAGTGCCCGGAATAGCGGCAGCCGCGAAAAAGGCGTAATCTCAGGGGAGAAGACCATGGACAGAGAACAAGCTCACCAGTTGCTCGATGAACTCGACCCAGCCCAGTTCGACGCTATTGCCAGGCTGCTCGACGGTCGAAGAGGAAGAGATCACGCCCGACACAGCCGCGGCGCTGGACGAGGCCCGCGCGTCGCTCGCCCGCGGTGAAGGCATTCCGCACGAAGAGATCCTGCGCGAATTCGGGCTGAGCCAGTGAGCGAGTGCCACGGCCCGGAACGGACCACCGTGATCTGGTCGCCGGAAGCCCGCGTCCAGCTCCGGTCCATCGAGCGGGAAACTGCGATGCAAATTCTCTACTGCGTGGATCGCTACCTGGGCAGCCGTACCGGCGACGTGAAAAAGCTCAAGCCGCCGTTCACCGGCTTCGGCCTGCGCTGCGGCGACTATCGGGTATTCTTCGATCACAAAGACGAGAACAGCATCCACATTACCGGCGTCCGCAACCGCCGCGACGCGTACCGCTGAGGAATCGATGGAGAACAAGCTTACGCTTGAGCGGCAGTGGCCCTGAGGATCAAAGCCCGGGACACCCGCCTCGGGCTTTGATCTTCCCCTTACCTCTCGTGCCGTTCTTCCCGCCGCACCGGGTGATGTTCCACCCGCGGACCAGCCACGCGCGCCCTTGGCACCGCATACGGGTGCGCGTAGCTGCCGCGCGTCGCCCAGGTGCGGGTCCATGGATGGTTGTCGATCATGATGGCATGGGCGTGCCAATCGAGTAGCGGCGCTCTCCAGCCGAATGGAGCGAAGGCGGCGCCGATGGTGATGCCTCCGCCGAAGCGGATCGCCCCGCCGATGAAGAAGCCCGGCCGCGGCGGCGCAAACACGATCAGCGGGTCGTAAGCGGGTACGTAGTACATGGCGCCCACCGGCCAGATTTCAATCGCTCCCGGCGCGTACACCACACGGTCGTACGGGCCGCTGGCGAGGTAGTGATAGTTATAAGCCACCTGGCGCATGCGCTGTACCGCATCCATCACATCGGGGCGCTGCACCAGCACGGCGTTGCCGAGCGCCTGCGTCCAGCCCGGATCGCCGGCCATCATGTTCAAAACCTGCGGAAATGGCAGCAGCGCCAGCACGCTCGGGTCCCACGGCAGGTGATCTTCCTCAATGGCCGCCGCCAATTGGTCGCCGTGCAGCATGGAATGCTGGTTGGACCAAGCCGCCGCCTCCCCGATCACGTCCCAGAAAGTGGACGCGGTGAGCACCTGCGCCAGCAGCGGATCGGGATATAAAGCGATCCGCTTGACCAATTGGTCGAGCTGCGGGGGCGCCGCCGGCGGTGCCTGCGCCATGGCCGGCATGGCGACGAAACCGGCCGTCAGCAACGCCGCCACTGGCAATAACCGCTCCAGTCGAATCTTGATTCCGTTTCCAGTGTTCATTTCCGTTCCTCCAATCGCTAGAGATGCGCAAAAACCCTTCGCGCGTTACCGTTCAGGGGACATTTTAATTTTGTTTTCATCAAATTACAAAGACTCGTGAAACAAATCCCTATACCCACTCGTCTGAGTTTGAGAGAACCGGTGCATACCGCTAAGAGCTTTCGCCTGAGTGCGTCGTTTTGGGAGTCCACCCGGATCGCCGTCGATTCCCTCCGCAAGAACAAATTGCGCAGTTTCCTCACCCTGCTCGGGATCATCCTGGCCACCACCACGCTGATCGCGGTGACCTCCTTGATCCATGGCATGGACAACTACATCGCCGAAAAGGTTTCCAACATGGGTTCGGACGGCTTTCGGGTGGTGCGCATGGCGTGGTTCGGCCCCTGGGACCCCAAGAAATTCTTCGAAATGGACAAACGCAATCCGCAGCTCCGTCCCGATGAGTACGAATTCATCCGCTCCAAGACGCAACTGTTGAAGGATATCGGCATGATGGCCTCGCGCCAGGCGCGGGTGGGGTACAAAGGGGAGTCGGTGGAAGGCGTGGATATCGACGGCGTTACCGAGAACATACCGGTCATCAACAACGTCCAGGTGGGCATCGGCCGCGGCATCACCTACGAAGAGGTGCGCCGTCACGCGGCCGTCGCCTACATCGGCAACGACATTATGACGCGCTTCTTCGAGGGGCACGACCCGCTCGGCAAAACTATCAACATCGAAGGCGTACCGTACGAGGTAGTGGGCGTGGCCAAGGCGCTGGGCAGCGTCTTCGGCAGCTCCCAGGACAACTTCGTGATGATTCCCATCGAGAGTTACTTCAAGACCTATGGCGCGCGCAGCGGATTGCGCCTGGTTGCCAAAGCCGTGGATCAGGCTCACCTGAGCCAAGCCGAAGACGAAGTGCGGGTCCTGCTGCGGAGCTACCGGCACCTGCTGCCCGGCCAGGACGACAACTTCTCGATTTTCGCTTCGGAGACGATCGTCAACCTTTGGCAGAGCCTGACCTCGACCATCGCCGCCATGGCGGTGGGAATCGTTTCGGTGTTCATGGTGGTGGGCGGCATCGTGATTATGAACATCATGCTGGCCGTGGTGACCGAGCGCACCCATGAAATCGGCATTCGCAAGTCCCTGGGGGCGCGGCGGCGCGATATTCTGAATCAGTATCTGGTGGAATCGGCGGTGCTGGCGTCGGTGGGAGGAATGATGGGAGTGGTGGTGGCGTGGGCGATCGCGGTGCTGGTGCGGTCCATTACCCCAGTGCCCATGGCGCTGCCCGTGTCGTCGGTGGCGATCGGCGTCGGTCTATCGGCCACGGTGGGATTGTTTTTCGGCATTTACCCGGCCACCCAGGCTTCCAAGCTGGATCCCATCGAAGCCCTTAGGGCGGAGCACTGAACGATGACCCGACTTTCTTTTTTCAACGGCCTGTGGCTCGCCTGGGACACCATCCGCAGTCATAAGCTGCGCGCCTTCCTCACCGTGCTGGGCGTGATCATCGGCACCGGCACCATCATCGGAGTCAGCGCCATTCTAACCGGCTTCGACGCCTCCATCACCGGCGTGCTGAGCAGCTTCGGACCCAATTCCATTATCGTTTTCAAGTTCCCGGTGGGCGTCCATGGCCAACTGACTCCCGAGGAGCGCACCCGCAAGAACCTGACCTATCAGAACGCCGTGGATATCAGGGAGCGCTGCAAGGCTGTGGTGGACGTCTCGCCCATGCTGTTCGTTTCCAACGGCACCGTCAACGTCCACTATCGCGGCAACGAAATGTACGACGTCAACCTGATGGGAGTGGAGGAAGCCTACGCGCGCGGCGGCCAGGTGGACCTGCACCTGGGCCGTTTCTTCAGCGACGAAGAGAGCCACCATCGCATGCCGGTGGCCGTGATCGGCGCCGATATCGAAAAAGGCCTCTACGCCAACCGCGATCCCATCGGCAAAACCATCAGCGTCAACGGGGAGGAACTGATCGTGATCGGCACCATGCTGCGCCCGGCCGCTTCGTTTTTCGGCGACACCGACAATCGCGTGCTGGTGCCCTTCGGCATGATGCAGAAAATGTACCCGAACGCGCGTGAAATGGCCATCGTGGCGACCGCCCGCGATGGCCGCCTGCCGGAAGCCATGGACGAGGTCCGCGCCGTGCTGCGCATCGACCGCCGCGTTCCCTACAGCAAACCCGACAATTTCGCCCTCTCCACCGCCGAGCAGATGGTTTCGGACTTCCGCCAGATCATGTCGGTGACGTTCCTGGTGATGGTGGTGCTCAGCTCCACCGGGCTGCTGGTGGGCGGCATCGGCGTCATGAATATCATGCTGATGTCGGTCACCGAGCGCACCCACGAGATCGGCGTGCGCAAAGCCATCGGCGCCCGCACCATCGACATCCTGCTGCAGTTCCTGATCGAGGCCGCCACGCTCACCGGCATGGGCGGCGTGGCCGGCATCGTCTTCGGCTGGGTGATCTCGCTCATCAGCCGCCTGGTGTTCCCCGCGCTTCCCGCCAGCGTGCCGCTCTGGTCGGCCGCCCGGCTGGACCCGGTGGTAGCACTCCGATACGAGTAAGAGCTGGGCCTCCGCTCAGGCGACTGTCTCGAGTTCGACAAAGTCCACGTCGGTAGTGGGAACCGGGACGGGCTCTCCAACCTGCCGTATCGCCTCGATGCGCGGTTCACCGAGGCTAGCCGCACCGGTTACAATGGCTTTTCCCATGTCTGAATTCGACGTTGTGGGCGTCGGGCTGAACGCTACCGATACGCTCTTGATCGTGCCGCATTTTCCGGCTTACGCGGGTAAAGTGCCGTT
>JBEKZL010000441.1:0-3993 GCA_049509915.1 Bryobacteraceae bacterium
TTGCCGTACAGCACGGCAGCCATCATCTGGCTGTTCACTATGACCACCTCTGTGGCTGAACGATTATTTTCAACGATTTAGATCCTGGATGCAATGCCAAATCCATTCCTGAACGGATTTTAACCAAAGGATAACGATGACTGATCAATTCATCCAGCGGCAACTCGCCGCCAAAAACTAGACGGGCCGATTCGTGCTGCAAGTCCACCGAAGCACTATAACACCCGGAAATCGTCCGTTCACCTACACAGATGTCCGCGCCGGAAATTTCGATGCGTTCGGCGGCCGAAGTTTGTGCGAAAAGCAGGATGCGGGCCCCAGGACGCGTACAGGCAATCGCCTGATCCACGATTCCCGGAGCCGAAACAGCCACAATCGCCAGGTCCGCGCCGCGTCCCCCGGTCAGGCGTCTGGCTTCCGCCGCCACGTCCGTCAACCGGGGATTCCAGGTGAATTCCGCGCCGCACCGCGCCGCCACCTCCAACCGGTCGCCGATGGTGTCGGTCGCCGCCACCCGCGCTCCGGCCCGCTTCACCAGCATGGTGAACATCAGCCCGATGGGCCCCTGGCCCAGCACGACCACAAAATCCTCGGGCTGCGGGCCGCACTGCGTCACCGCCTTCAAACAGGTATTGAACGGCTCTACCAGGGTGGCCCGTTCAAAACTGACCCCGTCCGGGATCCTCTCCACGCCGCGCTCCACAATCCAGTCCATCACGCGCACGTATTGCGCAAACCCGCCCCCGGCCGGTTCGAATCCGGCCGTGATTCCCACCTTCTTATACACCGGGCACTGCGCACAGATTTTCCGCCGGCAATAGTAACAGTTCAGGCACGGAATGTGATGGAATGCCACCACCCGGTCGCCGGGCTGAAACCGCGAAACACCCGCTCCCACCGCCGCCACTACACCCGCGGTCTCATGTCCATAGACGCGGGGTGGCGCCAGCAGGTTGTACTCGATCTTTTTCAGGTCCGTGTGACAGATCCCGCAAGCTTCCACGCGAATCAGAATCTCGCCCGAACCGATAGCTGGAGTTGGGATCTCCTCCACATTCACCACGCTCGCCCCGCGATATACCGCGGCGTGCATGATCTCCGGTATCGTCGTGGACTCAAAATCTGCAATCGGCAAAAAACACTCCCAGGGCACGTGCAGCACGCGCGCACCGCCACCCCAAGCGGATCAGCTCTGGTATCCGCGTCAGCGGCTTTCTTAAACCGGACTCTAAGATTCCTATTGTATCGAAGTGACCGTCCGGGCGGAGGAATCGTTGAAAGTCGTTTTGCATGGTCTCCCGAGCCAGGTCGGTTACCGCTTTGACACCCATAAACGGCACGCCCATGCCTTGTGCCCGCTCCGCTACCCCGGCCGCCTCCATGTCCACTACCATGGCTCCGCAGGCGCCCAGAACCCGTTTCTCTTCAGCCGTTCGCGCCACGTGGTCCATCGTGATCAGACCGCCTGTCCGGAACCGCCCGCCACCCATTGCCGGCGCAGTCCGGTACGTTTCGGCGCCTTCGACCGCTGTTTCGGCCACCACGACGTCCGCCACGCCCAGGTCCGGCGCCAAGGCACCGCAGAAGCCGACGCTGGCGATCGCCCCCGGCGTGAAGCCAATCGACCGGGCAGCCTCCACCGCCTCCGCCGCCCGCCGCCGCCCCGCGCCATTGGTCACCAGCAGCACCTCGTTTCCCGCCAGGTTCGCGCTGCGCGCCCAGTGCGCTCCCAGCCGTACGGCCCGCGTCTGCCTCGCCCGCCGTAATACCCCGCTGAATTCCCTCGGTTCCGCGGCCACCATGAGAAGCCTCATCAAGCTGCCGGGCATTTGGTCCCCGGCTCAGCCATCGAACCGCCGAACCACTCCACCGCCCGTTCCAGCGCAGTCTCCGCCGGCGCCGGGTCCCACCCCAAATCACCGCGCGCCTTCGCGTCGGAAACCCACATCTTCTTGCGCGCCATGCGCACCGCTTCCATAGGCACCCGCGGCGGCGCGCCCGTCACCTCCGCCCAAGCCGTGCTGCAAATCCCGGCGCAATACGCGGCCGCATACGGCAGCCGAAGTCTGGGCGGCCTCCGTCCTGCGATCTTCGCCAGCCGTCCCAGAATCTGCGCCAGCGTCAGGTTCTCCGAGCCCAGAATGTAGCGTTCCCCGCTGCGTCCGCGCTCGAGGGCCAGCAGGTGCCCTTCGGCCACATCGCGCGCATCCACCACGTTCAATCCCGTGTCGATGAAGGCAGGCATCTGGCCCAGCAGAAAGTCCTGCACGATCCGGCCGGTGGGCGTCGGCTTCACGTCGTGGTCGCCGATCGGCGCCGTCGGGTTAACGATCACCACGTCCAGCCCGTTGCGGGTGAAATCGAGCGCCACCTGCTCGGCCTGAAACTTGGAGCGTTTGTAATCGCCCGCCATGTCTTCGAGCGACACCGGCGTCCGCTCGTCGCCCAACCCGTACGTCGGGATCCCGATCGTCCCCACCGTGCTGGTGTATACGATTCGCCGCACACCGGCCCGCGCGGCCGCCTCCAGCAGGTTGCGCGTGCCTTCGACGTTCGAGCGATAAAGCTCGGGGGGGTTCTTGGCCCATAGCCGGTAGTCCGCCGCCACGTGAAACACCAGCTCGCAGCCAGCCACCGCCGCGGCCAGCGACGCCGGATCGCGCAGGTCGCCCGTCGCCGCCTCCACCGTCAGTTCCCGCACCCGGCTGCCCGGACGCACCAGCGCGCGCACCGTGTAACCGCGTCCGATCAGCACCCGCGCCACGTGCCAGCCCAGGAAACCGGAAGCCCCGGTTACCAGGACCGGTTTCGCTATCGCAGCGTCCATGCCAGCATTTTCAGGTTATCGGCCAGACCCACGTTGATCCCTAGCGCCGCCGAAGGTTCGTACCCGCAGTGGACCATGCAGTGCTCGCAGCGCGGATCGTTGCCATGCCCGTAAGACTCCCAGGGCGTCTGGGTCATCAGCCCTTCGAAAGTCTTGTAGTGGCCATCGGTGATCAGGTAGCAGGGGCCCTTCCACCCCTTCACGTTGTAGGTCGGATTTCCCCAGGCGGTGCACGGCAGCTCGCGCTCACCCTTCAGAAATTCCAGGTAAATCGGCGTTTGCCGAATGGCGTATTTCTTCGCCAACCGGTCGATGTCCTTGAATTTCTCGTGGACGTCTTCCCGGGTCAGAAAGATCTCCCTGTCGTCCACCGCCGAGTAACCGTAAGCCGGCGCGATCTGGTGGCCGTCCACTTTGAGCTGTTTCAGGTACTCGAACAGCTCTTCGATCTCCGCCATATCGGTCTCTTTGTAGACCGTGGTGTTGGTGCACACCTGGAAACCGGCGGCTTTGGCGGCCTTGATGCCCTCGATGGCTTCGCGGAACACCCCTGCCCGCTCTACCGCAATGTCGTGGTTCTTCTCCATCCCATCCAGGTGCACGTTGAAGTAGAAGCGCTTGTCGGGAGTGAACTCCTTCAGCCGCTTCTTGATGAACATGCCGTTGGTGCAGAGATAGATATGACGGTCGCGTTCCAGTATGCCCGTGGTCAGCTCGCCAATCTGCGGATACATCATCGGCTCGCCGCCGCAAATCGAAACCACCGGCGCCCCGCACTCGTCGACCGCCGCCAGGCACTCTTCGAGCGGCACCCTCTCGGTGATGCTGGATTCGTATTCCCGAATGCGGCCGCAGCCGGTGCAGGTCAGATTGCAGGCGTGCAGCGGCTCCAGCATCAGCACAATCGGAAACCGCTTGTTGATCATGGGATGGGGTTGCCGCTTCTCCCCGATCTTCGAGGAAAGAATGCGGAACGGGTTGGCGGCGTTGGCTTCCGGAGTCGCGTTCTTCTGCCACTCCGGACGCGGCCGCATCTTATTCTTCAGAATATATCCCGCCAGGCCGGCGGTCATGGAGATCGGAAATTTCATAACCTATCCATTCCAACTTGGGCGGGTCTTCGCGTAGGAAGCAAGCGCCAGCAGCGGGAAATAATCCTTATAGAG
>JBEKZL010000442.1:0-3978 GCA_049509915.1 Bryobacteraceae bacterium
CATGGTGGGCGTGCCGGCTTTCTTCTGGTGCGACTGCGGCCCTTCCTCGCGAATATACTGGCCGATCTGAAACTCGCGCAGCTTGCGAATGAGCCACGGCCCCAGCGCGATGCACAAGAACAGCGCCGTCAAGCTGGCGAAGGCGGTGCGAAACGTGGTGTAGCGGAACACCCGGAACGGGGTGGCGTAGCGGAACAGTTTTTCGTAGAGCAGGTAATAGAGCATGGGTCAGGCCGTAAACCTCTCGAGGGCCCGTTCCACGTGCACGCCGCGGGAACCCTTGAACAGGACTGCGTCGCCGGTGTGGGCGAGGCCGCGAACGTATTCGCCAGCGGCGGCGGGGTCGTCCACGAACGTCGCCGCCGCGGCCGGCAGGCCGCCATCTACTGCCGCTTCCACCATTAGCCGGGCGTCTCCGCCCACGCCGATCAGATAATCCACGCCGTGCTCGGCGGCGTATTTCCCCACGCCCCGGTGCAGCTCGCCGGAACAAGTTCCCAGTTCCAGCATCTCTCCCAAGACGGCGATGCGCCGCGCCGCCGGGGTTCGCGCCAGCACGTCGATCATGGCTTTGGCCGCTCCCGGATTGCTGTTGTAAGTGTCATCCCAAATCACGATTCCGTTGTGTTCGATTTTCCTGCCGCGGCGATCCCCCGCCTCGAAGCTGCGCACCGCGTCGGGCAGGCGTTCGGGCGCAATTCCGAATACGCGCGCCACCGCGATGGCCGCCAGCAGATTCATCACCGCGTGCCGGCCCGCCATGCCCGTCTCGAATTCCACGCCCAGGACCGAGAACCTGGCTCCCCCGCCGCTCTCCCGGTAAGCCTCGGCCCGCACGTCGGCGTCCGGGGCAAATCCGAAGGTCACGATGCGGCCGGCGTGTACGCGGGCGAACTGCCGCACCCTGGCGTCGTCGGCGTTCAATACCGCGACTCCATCGGGCGGCAGCGATTCGACCAGCTCCCGCTTGGCCGCCGCCACGCCCTCGATTCCGTCGGCGAAGAATTCCACGTGCGCATATCCCACGTTGGTCACGACCGCGACCGAGGGCGACGCCATGCTCGCCAGCTCGCGAATTTCACCGGCGTGATTCATTCCCATCTCGAGCACGGCCGTCCGCGCCCGGTCCGGCAATCGCAGGATCGAGAGCGGCACGCCCACATGGTTGTTGAAATTGCCGATCGTGCGGCCCACCGGCCGGTCCACCTCGAGCAGGTGCGCAATGGCGTCTTTGGTGGTGGTCTTGCCCGCCGAGCCGGTGACCGCGACCACTTCCCCGCCCCACTCCCGCCGGGCCCAAACGGCCGCTGCCTGTAAAGCGGCCAACGTGTCGCCAACAACCATTTCCCGCCCGGCGGCATCCCGGCACACCGCGCGATCCACCACCGCGGCCGCGGCGCCTTTTTCCAGCGCCGCGGCTACAAAATCGTGGCCGTCGTGGCGCTCGCCTCGCAGGGCGAAATAGACACCTCCCGGCGTCTGTGTCCGGCTATCCACACTCCATGCCGCCGCGGCGCCTTTGAAAGGGCCGCCGGTGGCTGCCATGGCGCGCGCGAGTTGTTCGAGGTTGAGGGTCATGGCTTAAAGGGCGTTCGGAGGCAGCTGTTGCAACCGCTCCCTAAGAGGCTGTGGAAAAAACTCGTCGAAGCGCGCCGGGCAGGCGGTTCCGCCTGCCCCGCCATTGAAAACGATCCACTTGCCTTGGTGGCGCAGGCGGTTTCGCCTGCGATTTGTGATTTTTTCACAACCCCGAGGGGGAGCGGCTGCTGAGTGCATCGTCATGTCCGCTGGAGCGCTGGCGTCGAGATGAGTCTCGACGCGGCACGCACGAGTGCGTCCGCCACGAGAAATGAGGTCATCGCCGCGGCTGATATCCATAACCCTTTAGCACTTGCCTCGCCACCACGCGGTCGTCGAAGGAGATAGTTTTGTCCATCAGAACCTGATAGGTTTCGTGTCCTTTTCCGGCCAGAATCACCATGTCCCCTTCGCGGGCTTCCTTGAGGGCGCGGGCGATGGCGGCGGCGCGATCCGGCTCCACGATGTGCGCCACGTCGGTGCGCCGAATGCCGACCAGGGCATCGTTCATGATCGCCAGTGGGTCCTCCGAACGTGGATTGTCGCTGGTCAAAACCACCAGGTCGCTGCCCTCGGCTGCCGCCTGGCCCATCAGCGGACGCTTGGCCCGGTCGCGATCCCCGCCGCAGCCGAACATTGTAATAATGCGTTTCGGGCCGAGGCCGCGCGCCACCGCGATCACGTTCCGCAAGGCGTCGTCCGTGTGGGCGTAATCCACCACCACGATGAACGGCTGTCCTTCGTCGATGCGCTCAAATCGCCCCGGCACCACCCGCAAGCTCGCGATTCCGCGCGCGATGGTTTCCCCGTCCAAACCGTACGACAACCCGGCGCCGCACGCCGCCAGGATGTTGTAGACGTTGATTTTCCCGATGAGCGGCGATGCCACCGGAAAGCGCTTCTTGCCCATCTGCACATCGAAGCGCAGGCCATCGATGCCGGACGAAATATGGCGCGCCCGCAGGGAGGATTCCGGCCCCAGGCCGTACCGCCAAACCTGCATTTCCTTCGGGAGGGGGAGGGTACGCGCGCGCGGATCGTCCTGATTGATTACGGCGCAGGCCGGCGGCGGACCGCCCGACCCCTCGAAGAGCTTCTGCTTGGCGGCGAAATACTCGTCCATGGTGCCGTGAAAATCCAGGTGATCACGCGTCAGGTTGGTGAACACCGCGGTATGAAATCGAAGCCCGTACACTCGCCCCAGCGCCAGGGCGTGCGACGAGACTTCCATCACCGCGTGCGTGCCGCCGGCGCGCTCCAGCTCAGACAGGAGCCTGAGGGTGTCGAGCGATTCCGGGGTGGTATTCACCGCCGGCAGAAGCCGCCCCGCCAGGTGGTAGCCGATGGTGCCGATCAACGCCGTAGTAGCGCCAGAGGCGCGCAGCACGGCGTCGGTGAGTAGCGCCGTGGTGGTTTTCCCATTCGTGCCGGTAATCCCCGTCAGGCGGATGCGTTCGTCCGGGTGTCCATAGAAATTGCCGGCCGCCACGGCTAAGGCCTGCCGCCCGTGGTCGACTTCAATCCATTTCCCGGCCAGCCCTTCCGGGGCGCCGTCTTCGGATACGACCGCCACCGCGCCGCGGCCGAGGGCATCGGACGCGAACCTCTGCCCATCGGTCCGGCTGCCCGAAAATGCGAAAAACACAAAGCCCTCGCCCAGCCGCCGTGAGTCGTAGTCCAACCCGTTCACCGTCTTCGGGGCAAGCTCCGGCGGGATCGGCTGTCTCAGCCCCACGCCCGCCAGTAGTTCGGCTAGTGTCATCGCGCAAATCGCACGCGGATGCGTTCCCCTTGATGCAAGGTCGCACCGGCCGGGGGGAATTGCACGCGGGCAATCCCGCTGCCGTCCGGCAGTACGGTGAGGCCCATGGAGGCAGCCTGGGCCAGCACGGAGCGCATATTCTTGCCCCGAAAGTCCGGCACCTTGGGTCCTATTTCCGCCACGGGTGCGGCGCCGTCCTGGTCGGGTTCCTCCTCAAGAATGTTTGGTTCCGGCGAGCCCAGTTCGGCGATCGCCAGATCGCTCGGAGCCGGCTTGGCCGCCGCCACCTTTTCGACCGGCTCCTGCTCCGGCAGGTCCTTAGGCACGTCCAGCACGCGCAAGGCTTCCTGCGCCACGGCGTGGAATACCGGCGCCGCCGCGCGGCCGCCGAATCCCAGGTTGCCGTAAGTTCCGTTGAGCGTCGCCACCACTACGATAGCCGGGTTGGTGAGCGGCGCGAATCCCATGAAGGAGCCGTTATACTTGTGGGTGTAACGGTGGCTGGCAGTGTCGAAAATCTGCGCGCTGCCGGTCTTGCCTCCAACCGAGTAACCCTCCAGGCGCGCCTCGGGATATCCGGTCCCGCCGGGCATCACCACGCCTTCCATCATCTGGCGCATGGTGATGGCCGTCTCCGG